>VXRJ01000027.1:90978-152727 GCA_009838525.1 Acidobacteriota bacterium | reverse complement strand
CCCCACCCGGCGAGAGCACCCTGGGGGCCACGCGGGTGTCGGGGGGGGCGGGCGGTAACGCCGGGGCGGGCTGTGCGCCGAGGCCGACGCCAGGTCCGTCGGAGTGGATAACGCCGTCCAGAATCTGAATCACGCGGTGCGCGTGGTTCGCCACCTCCGCCTCGTGCGTGATCAACACAATCGTGTTGCCCGCACGGTGCAGCCCTTCGAAGATCGCCATGATCTCGATACCGGTCTTCGAGTCCAGATTCCCGGTCGGTTCGTCCGCCAGCAGGATGGACGGCTCGTTCACCAGCGCGCGCGCAATCGCGACCCGCTGCCGCTGGCCGCCCGAGAGTTCGTTCGGCCGGTGGTTCATCCGTTCTTCCAGTTCCACCATCTCCATCGCCGCGACCGCCCGCTGGTGCCGCCGAGCCGCTGGAACACCGCCGTAGATCAACGGCAGCTCGACGTTGTGCAGGGCGGTCGCGCGCGGCATCAGGTTGAAGGTCTGGAAGACGAAGCCGATCTCCTGATTCCGGATCCGCGCCAACTCGTCGTCGTTCATCCGGCTGACATCCCTGTCGTTCAGGGCGTAGTGCCCCTTCGTCGGCGTATCGAGACAGCCGATCAGGTTCATGAGGGTCGACTTGCCGGAACCCGACGGTCCCATGATCGCGACGAATTCGCCACGCTCGATGTCAAGCGAAACGCCACGCAGAGCGTGGACCGTTTCGGTTCCCATCGGGTAGCTCTTCCAGAGGTCGCGCGTGTGGATCAACGGCATGGATCTCTCGGAGCCCGTGGTGACATAGACGCGGACGGGCGGCTGGGAGTTCCCTTACGAGCCCGGATTGATCGGCGGCGGCGGCACGACCGGCGCGCCGGATGACGGACCCTCAGTCGGGGGCGATGAGACGGTGCGAGCTGCGAAGAGCGCACCGAGCAGGCCTCCGACCGTGGAGAAGACGATGCCGATGAACAACCACAGACCGAAATTGAGGGTGGCCATCAGCAAGACGTTGCCCGACACCGCCTCGTAGAACTGAATCACCTCCGGCGGAACGCCGCCTCCCGACATCAGCTCGGCCAGCGCCTCCGCCTCCGGTCCCATCATGAGGCTGATCGGCGTGGAAACCACCGTATAGAAGAACGCGCCAGCCAGACCGGCCAGCGCTCCGCCGATCGCGCCGTCGGATACCTTCATCGCGACCGTCCGGCCCTGCTGCATGAGCCATGCGGTGATCGCACCACCACCCATCACCCAGAGGCAGCAGCAGACGTTGGCGGCGCCGACAATCGGCAGCGCCGACAGGATTCCGTTGAACGCGCCGCCGATGAGTACCGCCTGGGTTCGACCGTAGGTCATGGCTCCTCGTCAGTCGTAGTACTCGAGCCCGAGATGCGTGATCAATTCCTCCCCCCTGAGGTGGCGGAGCGTGTTCTTCAGCTTCATCAACTGAATGAACAGATCATGTTCAGGGTAGAGACCGCGTGCATGGATCGGACTCTTGAAATAGAAGGACAGCCACTCCTGGATGCCGCGCATGCCGGACCGCCGCGCCAGATCGAGAAGCAGCGCCACGTCGAGGACGATCGGCGCCGCCAGTATGCTGTCGCGGCAAAGGAAGTTGATCTTGAGCTGCATCGGATAGTCGAGCCATCCGACCAGATCGATGTTGTCCCAGCCCTCCTTGTTGTCGCCGCGCGGGGGGTAGTAGTTGATGCGGACGACGTGGTGCAGGTCATCGTACAACGTCGGATAGAGCTCCGGCTGCAGGATGTGGTCGAGAACCGATTTCTTGCTTTCTTCCTTGGTCCTGAACGACTCCGGATCGTCGAGCACCTCGCCATCCCGGTTTCCCAGAATATTGGTCGAATACCAGCCGGAGACGCCCAGCAGGCGAGCCTTGAGCCCGGGCGCGATCATCGTCTTCATCAATGTCTGTCCGGTCTTCAGGTCCTTCCCGGCAAGCGGCGAGCCGGTCTGCAGCGCCAGCTCCTCCAGGGCCGGAATGTCGGCGCTCAGGTTCGGCGCCGCATTGGCGTACGGGATTCCCTCCCGGATCGCGGCGTAGGCATAGACCATCGAAGAGGGAATCGCCGGGTCCGACGCCTCAAGACCCGCCTCGAACGCATCCAGCGACTGGTGAACCGGCGCCTCTTCCATGTAGATCTCGGTGCTGCCGCACCAGATCAAGACGAGCCGGTCGACCTGATGTTCCCTCCGGAACCGCTGGATGTCCGCGATTACCTGCTCCGCCAGTTCCTTCTTGTTCGTGCCGGTCTTGACGTGGGAACCCTCGAGCTTCTTGACGTAGTGCTGGTCGAAGACCGCGGGCCATGGAGCAACTGCTTCGAGTTCAGGCCGCACCTGATCCAGCAGTGGCCGGCGGAGCACCTCCGCCTTGCACGCCGCCTCGTAACAGTTGTCCTCGAAGATGTCCCAGCCGCCGAAGATCAGGTCATCGAGCCCGGCGAGTGGAACAAAGTCCCTTATCAGCGGCGACCGGTTATCGGTCCGCTTGCCGAGCCGTATCGTCCCCATCTGGGTAAGCGATCCGGTGGGCGCGGCGAGACCCTTGCGGATTGCGTGAACGCCCGCGATGAGCGTGGTGCTGACGGCGCCGAGGCCAGCGAGGAGAATGCCCAACCGCCCCGTGGCCGGGGCGATATCACCTGAGAGCGGCACGGGCGGAGACTATATCATGGGGGTAGTCGCATGAAGTCGTTCAGACTGCCGTTCCTGCGCCAGGTACGCGCCGGTCCCCGCGACCTCGAAGTGTCGATGGTCGGGCTGAAGCTGGGCGGCTCCGTGCTGCAGTTGGGAGGACGGGATCCCGTCCTGATCGCCGAGCTCGCCCGCGTGGCGGGCATCAGCGGAACCGCGATCGCCGTCGTCGAGACAGAGGAGGAAGCCGGTGCGATCCAGCACGCCGCCGAGCAGACGGGCGTCCTGATCGACATCCGAACCGCCAGCCTCTCCGCATTGCCGTGCGACCCGGAGTCGGTCGACATCGTCGTCGTTCCCTCCCTGCTGGGCACGCTCCGAATGAACCAGCGGGTCCTCTGCCTGCAGCAAGCGCTTCGCGTTCTCCGCCCCGGGGGGCGAATTATCGTGGTCGAAACGGCGCCGCGCGGCGGCCTTGGCGCGATCTTCTCGCAACGCACGCTCGACCGGACGTTCGTCATGAACGGTGGCGCGAAGGGCGCGCTCGATGCTGAAGGCTTCCGCGCCGTCCGCCTTCTGGCCGAACGCGAAGGAAAGCAGTTCTTCGAAGCGGCCCGTCCCTGATGACGACCAAGGGAAGCTCCGAGGACGCCTCGACCGTCCCCTGCGCCCCCGAGGTGTACAGCGCGGAGGAAGTGGCCACGGTAGCCCGGGTTCCACCCCACGCTGTCACCCGCCTCATCGCCTCCGGTGAAGTCGCCACAGTCGACGGCACGCACCTCGCGCAGTCGGAAGCGGCGCGCGCTGCCCGCTGGCTCAGCCGCAACCAGCACCGGCCGCTGCGGATCCCGTTCGGTGCATCCCAACTCGACCGCACCCTCGACGCTCCGCCGACGCAGAGTCGCGCCACGGCGCTGACCGCCGCCCTCCATGCGGTCGTTCTGATCGTCGCGATCGTGCTGGCGATGGCTACGCCGGCCCCTACCGGCCGCATCGTCGACCCGAACGGGAGAGACCTCACGCGGGTTGTGTGCTTCTCCCACCCGGGCCCGGGCGGCGGGGGCGGAGGCGGTGGACTGCGGCAACCATTGCCGCCGCCTCCCGCCGAGCGTGAAGGGACGAGCCGCGTCAGCAGCCCGATTCCGCCTCGCGAAGAACCGGCTGTGGTAGAGCCGGTGGAGGAAACGGAACCGGAGCTGATCGAGTCGAAGGACATGCCGCGGATTGTCGCGCCGTTGATGGAAGCGCGGGCCGACCAGCAGGACAGGCTGGGTCTCATCGACGAACTGAGCAGCCGCCGCGCCTCTCCGACCCAAGGCCCGGGCGCCAACGGGGGCGTCGGCGACGGCGCAGGCCGTGGCGTTGGCGAAGGCCAGGGCGCGGGCTTCGGTCCGGGGACCGGGGCCGGCACCGGCGGTGGCCCCTACCGGCCCGGGGCCGGGATTACCCCACCCGCAATTCGTCACGAAGTGCAGCCCGGCTACACCGAGGAGGCGCGGCGGCGCCGAATCGAAGGTGAAGTGGTGCTCGAGGTGATCGTGCTCGCCGACGGATCGGTGGGCGACATCCGGATCCTCCGGAGCCTCGGCTACGGACTGGACGAGGCCGCGGTAGGTGCCATGCGCGACTGGCGATTCGTCCCGGCCCGCCGGCAGGATGTTCCCGTCGCGGTATTCGTCGAGGTTGCCATGGAGTTCCGGCTGAGGTAGGCAGCCGAGGTAGACGTGGCCCTGACATTGAGCGCCGTCACGATCCTGTCGCTGCTGATTGCCGTGGCGATGGGCGCCGTGACGTACCGCCTCGTCCGCGAAGAGCGCCGCCGCTCCGACGCCCGCGTTGCGGCGCTGGCCGAAGAACTTCGCGGTCGGTCCCGGGCTGGCCGACCAGCTGCGGAGCTGGAGGCGCCGGCCGAGCCCGGGGGACCGACGGACCCGCCGCTCTTCGATCCGCCTCCCGAGTCCCCGTCAACGCTGGGCAACCGCCTGACCGCCCTCGGCGCGGCCGCCGTTGCCGTCGCGGCAGTCCTTGCGGTCGGCTTCCTCGGCCTTTCGCGCGACGGCGCCGAACGCGCACCGGGCGATCCACACGCGCCCGTCGAGCTGCTTGCCCTCGAGCACGACACCGTCGGCCCGCTTCTGGCGATCAGCGGCTCCGTCCGCAACCCGTCCGACGCCCCTACGTTGGCGGAGCTGTTTGTCGTCGCAATGGCCTTCGACGAAGCCGGAGCGATGATCGCGAGCCGCCGGACGGCGATCGCGGCGCCGGCCCTCATGCCGGGCGCCGCGTCTCCCTTCGTGGTCGAGATTCCCGCCGAGGACGTCAGCCGCTACCGAATCAGCTTCCTGATCGATGACGCGACGGTACCGCACGTCGATCTCCGCCCGCCAGCGCCCGCCGAACTGGAAGGAACCGACTCTTGAAGGAAACCGTGGTGCGCCGGAATGCCCCCGGACCCCGGGCTGCGACGCGGCGGTCACCCATGATGGGGGTCACACTCCTCGTCCTCTTCCACTTTCCGCTCGCCTCACACGCCGCGGCGCAAGCCGCCACGCAGGACGACGATGCGCCGGCCGCGTTCCGCTTCCGTTCCGGCATCGAGCTGATCAACGTCTCGGTCACCGTGACCGATTATCGCGGCCGCTTCGTCACGACTCTCGATCAGGACGACTTCCTCGTGTACGACGACGGCGAGCCGCAGAGGATCACACATTTCAGCCGGGAGCGGGTACCGGTCAGCCTCGGCATCGTGCTCGACACCTCCGGTAGCATGGAAGGCGAACGGATAGCCGCGGCGCGAGCCGCGCTCGATCGTTTTCTCTTCGACCTGCTCGGTCCGGACGACGAGATCTTCCTTTATCGCTTCAGCTATCAGCCCCGGCTGGTGCACGACTGGACTACCGATCCGGCACGGGTCAGCCGCGCCCTCGGCGGGATTCGCCCGACCGGCGGCACCGCCCTCTACGACGCGGTCGCCGAAGCAGTGCGGCTGGCGGATACGGGTCGGCACCGCAAGAAGGCGGTGGTCGTCATCTCGGACGGAAACGACACCAACAGCGAGACCGACGACCGGGCGCTGCAGCGGCTGATCCGCCAGACCGAGGTGCTGGTGTACGCTATCGGCATCGATGGCCCCGTCTCCGTCTTCGGCGGGCGACCGGTTCCGCGCCGGCCGATCCCGCGGACGCGTCCGCCGCGGATCCCGTTCCCGATCCCGGGAGGCAACCGCGCGCCGTCTCCCCCGATCCCGGGCCAGGGCCGGTTTCCGGGAGGGGCCTTCGGCCGCGGCGAACGGGTGAACGCCGGCGCGCTGCGCGACATAACCGACGACAGCGGAGGCCGGACGGAGATCATCAATGCACCGGGCGACCTCGATCCCGCCACGGCCGGCATCGCCGACGAGCTGAGTCGTCAGTACTACCTCGGCTACCCCGCTCCGGGGCACGCGGACGGCGCCTGGCACGACATCGAAGTCCACGTACGCAACGAACGCTCCGAGGCCTACAACGTCCGCGCCCGGCGAGGCTATATCGCGATCCCCTGACCGCCGTACCGAATACTCCCGCTACCTCCGTGGCCGACAAGCTCTTTCTCATAGACGGCAGCTCGCAGATGTACCGCGCCTACCACGGCGTGCGGGGCCTCACGGCTCCCGACGGCCGCCCGACGAACGCCGTGTACGGCTTCGTCACGATGCTCCGCAAGCTCATCGCGGACCACCAGCCGACACTGATCGCCGCCGCGTTCGATCTCCGTGGCCCCACGTTCCGAACCGAAATGGATGCCGACTACAAGGCGAACCGCAGCCCCATGCCGGACGACCTCCGCGCCCAGGCGCCCATGGTCCACGAGGCGTGCGAGGCGCTCGGGGTCCCGATCCTGACCCATCAGGGGGTCGAAGCCGACGACGTGATCGGCACGGTGGCCGCACGCGCCGTGGCGGCCGGCTACAACGTAGGAATCGTGACCGGCGACAAGGATTTCTATCAACTCGTGCGCGACGGCATCCGCGTTTTCAATCCCCGCGACCCCGGCACGTGGTACGACGCAGCAGGCGTGAAGGCCAAGTTCGGGGTGATGCCGGGGCAGGTAATCGACGTTCTCTCGCTCATGGGGGATGCCGTCGACAACGTCAAGGGCGTGCCCGGAATCGGGGAAAAGGGCGCACGAGAGCTGATCGACCAATTCGGATCTCTCGACGCGCTGCTCGACCGTACCGAAGAAGTGCAATCGAAGCGCTACCGCAACGCGCTCGAGCAACATGCCGGCGACGCCCGCCACAGCCGGGAGCTGGTCACCATCCGAACCGACGTCCCGGTTGCCGTCGACACCGATGCGCTCCGCTACCAGGGACCGTCGAATGAGCGTTGCTACGCGCTCTTCTCGGACCTTGGCTTCAGGACGCTGATCGCCGACTACGCCCCGCCCCCCGCGACCATCGCGACGGACTACGGCATTGTGCGCACCAACGCCGAACTGGACGGGTTGATCGACGCCATAGCCGGGGCCGGGCGCCTGGGGCTGGCGGTAGTGACGGACGGGTCGAACCCGATGGAAGGGGACCTGGTTGGCCTCTCGCTTTCCGCCGGCGCGGGTCATGCGCGTTACGTCCCGCTCGGACATCGGACGCTGGAGGACGGCGCCGCGATCGATCGCGTCCCCGCGCTCGCCGCTCTCGGGAAGCTGCTGGCGGACCCGAACCTGCCCGTCACCGGCCATGACCTGAAGCGGGCTCTGGTCGTTCTGGTCCGTCAGGAAGTCCCGCTCGACGGCCTCGACCTCGACACGATGATCGCGAGCTATCTGCTCGAGGCGAATCGCCCCAATCACGAACTGGACCAGATCGCGCTCGAACTGCTGGGCCGGAAGCCGGTGCCAGCCACGGACATCGTCGGCAAAGGGGCCAAGGCCGTGAGCTTTGCCGACGTACCGGCGGACGCCGCCGCGCCGTGGGCGAACGAGCGGTGCGATCTTGCCCAGCAGGTTGCCGGACAACTCGCGGTTCAACTGCGGGCGGACGGGCTGGAATCGCTCTACCGGGAGATGGAACTGCCGCTCGTACCCGTGCTCGCGGATATCGAGCGCGCTGGCGTTCTCGTCGACACGCGGGCACTGGCAAGGCAGTCCGCCGCGATGGAAAGCCAACTGGCCGACTACGAGCGTGAGATCCACGCGCTCGCGGGAGAGAGGTTCAACATCGCCTCGCCCAAGCAGCTCTCAACAATCCTGTTCGACAAGCTGCAGTTGCCGTTACTGAAGCGGACCGGCAAGACCCGAGCGGCGTCCACCTCGGTGGCGGTACTGGAGGAACTGGCAAACGTACACGACCTGCCGCGCCTGGTGCTGGAGTGGCGCAGCCTCGCCAAGCTCAAGGGAACCTACATCGACGCGTTGCCTCAACTCGTCAATCCCGAAACCGGTCGCGTCCACACCAGTTTCAATCAAGCGGTCGCCGCCACCGGCCGACTCAGCAGCAGCGATCCGAATCTGCAGAACATCCCGATTCGAACCGCGGTCGGCCGTGAGATCCGCTCGGCGTTCACCGCGCCGGATGGCTTCGTGCTGATCTCCGCGGACTACTCCCAGATCGAGCTGCGCGTCCTGGCCCACCTCTCGGCCGACCCGAACCTGATCGGCGCGTTCCAGCGTGGCGAGGACATCCACGACCGGACCGCGCACCAGGTCTTCGGCGACGACAGCGGCCTCGATCCCCACGAGATCCGGCGTCGCGCGAAGATCATCAACTATGCCCTGCTCTACGGAAAGACCGCGTTCACGCTGTCCAAGGACATCGGCGTTCCCCCGAAGGCGGCACAGCGTTTCGTCGATGCCTACTTCGACGGCTTCCCCAGGGTGCGCGACTTCATCGACCGCACTCTGGATCAGGCGCGGGCTACCGGCGAAGTGACCACGCTCTTCGCCCGGCGCCGCCGCGTCCCGGACATCACGAGCCGGAACGCGATGGCGCGGCATGCCTCCGAACGCATCGCCGTCAACATGCCGATCCAGGGAACCGCAGCGGACATCCTGAAACGCGCCATGCTTGATGTCCACCGCGTTCTTCCGGGCGATACCAGGATGATCCTGACGGTCCACGACGAACTCCTCTTCGAATGCCCTGAAGGATCAGCGAAGCAGGTCGCCGCCCTGGTCCGGGAGAAGATGGAATCGGCCGCAACGCTCGACGTGCCATTGACGGTAGACCTCGGCATCGGCGGCGACTGGAAGCAAGCCAAAGGCTAACGCGCCCGCCCTCGAATGTAGCGGGGTTTCACCACGGGCTGCTAGAGTAGCGTCGGCTGTGACAGCGCCCACCATCATTTCCCGGGCGGACCACCCGATTTCGCGCGCGAACATCGATCCCGACGCCCTCTCCGTCCTGCGACAACTCCGGAAGCGAAACCACACCGCTTACCTCGTCGGGGGCGGCGTACGCGACCTGCTGCTGGGGCGAACCCCGAAGGACTTCGACATCGGAACGTCAGCGCATCCGAACGAAGTAAAGCGGATCTTCCGGCGCTGCTGGATCGTCGGACGGCGGTTCCGGCTGGCCCACGTCAGGTTCGGGAACAAGACGATCGAGGTTGCAACGTTCCGGCGGCAGGTTCCCGATCACGGAGCCGCGACCGACGGCGATGCACCGGACGAGAGCGCCGCGCCGGACCGGCGTCCCATCCGGCGTGACAACACCTTCGGAACACCGGAGGAGGACGCGTTCCGTCGCGACTTCACCATCAACGCGCTTTTCTACGACATCTCCACGTTTGCCGTGATCGACTACGTCGGCGGGATGAGGGATCTGCGCCGCAGGCTGATCCGGTGCATTGGCGATCCGAACGAGCGGTTCATCGAGGACCCGGTCAGGATGATCCGCGCGGTCGCGTTCGCGGCGCGCCTCGGCTTTCGCCTGGATCCGCCGGTGCGGGAAGCCATCCGGGAACACGCCGGCGAGATCGCCCACGCCGCACCGGCACGCCTGATGGAAGAGATGTACAAACTGCTCAGGAGCGGCGCCGCGACGAGGACGTTCCGGCTGCTGTCGCGCACCGGCCTGCTCCGGCAGCTCGCCCCCGAAGTGGATCGCCTGCGCCCAAAGGCGCCGCTCTGGCAATCACTCGACCGGCTCGACGCCTATCGCAACCGTCACGGCTCGGCTCCCGAGACGCTCACGAACGCGGTGCTGCTCGGCAGCCTGGCGACACCGGTGATTCGGATCGACCTGACGCCCCCGGCCCGCGACGACCGAACGGTGCGCGTCGCGCTGGGCGATCTGAGTGTGCCCCGGCGCGATGCGGAATACCTGCGCCGACTGCTGGTAATGCTGCCGCGGCTGACCCAGCCCGACCCGCCGCCCGGCGCGGTCCGAAGCATCCTCGCCAATCCCAGCTTTCCCGAGGCGCTTACCTGGCTGGAGATTCACGGCCAGACGCCGAACGCCCTGGAGCGGTGGCGGGATCAACTGGAGCAGGGCCCGCCGCCGCGTGCGCACCGGCGGCGTCGAAGGCCGAGACGGCGGCGCCGGCCGGCCACGACGACGGATTCGTAGGGCGCGCTAGCGCGCCGTGCCCGGCGCGTTGGAGTTCCGCTGGCGCGAAGCCTCTACGGCGCAAGCGCCTAACCCGTCAGCAACAGATTGTGAACGTTGTAGAACGACAGGGCGATGCCGACGACGGTGAGGAGAATCAGGCCGAGTGCGGTCAGCATGACCGCGGCGCTCTCGCGCTGTTCGTCGCTGAAACCCATCATGTTGGCCGCAATCCAGCCGCCCGCGAAGCCTCCGCCGTGCGCCCAGTTGTTCACTCCAGGAAGAATGAAGCCGAATATGCCCAGGATGATCGCCCACTGCCAGAGTTGCTGCGTCAGAACCGAGCTGCCCCGCTTCCGGCCATAGACGATCAGGGCGGCAAGCAGGCCGAAGATGGCGCCCGACGCACCGATCGTGGTTGCTCCGGACATCACGTTCGAGAGCAGAAAGCCGGCCGCACCCGAGAAGTTGAACAGGACGAACGTCCGGGCGGGCCCGAACGCCTCGGTAGCCGCGGGACCGAGGTTACGAATCCACATGACGTTGAAGAAGATGTGCAGCAGACCGCCATGCAGGTAGATGGCGGTGAGCAACGTCCACCACCACCCGAGCTGCCAGGCGACGCCGCCGGTCATGCCGAGCTGATACAGGGCGCGCCGGCCGGGCGAGAGCAGCGACAGGAAGCCGGCCCCGGAGAAGATCGCGTCGGGCTGCAGCAGCAGCGCTACCGCGTACAGGGTCACGCACGTGCCGACTATGAGGACGATCAGGTCGACGCGTGCGCCGACGATCATCCGGAGCGCCGGAGCCCAGCCGAAGAGGCCGGGACGCCATGCCCCACAGTAGGGACAGTGCTCCTCATTGATGCCAACCAGGCGGTTGCAGTTGGCGCAGACGACCGACCCGTCGACTTGCCGCACGTCAGCGTATTACGAGCGGCGCGCGTCCTATGTTTCCTGCGGGCGCGCGTCCGGGTGAGCCTGATGCTCTTCGATGGTGCGGTAGGGGGTAGCCAGACCGAGTTTCGTAAGACACCAGATGACGGGCCAGGCCGGATCGATCTCCGACCATTTGCGCCGCACGCTGAATCTCGGGCTGCGCGGGAAGCCGTGGTGGTTGTTGTGCAGCCCCTCGCCGCCCGTGATGAGCGCAATCAGGCGGATGTTCGTCGCCGTGTTCTTGAAGTTGCGGTATCCGAGGTAGTGGCAGAGGCCGTTGATCGACGGCGATAGCACGAAAACGTACAGGAATCCGTGCAACCCGGCGGCCAGGAGCGCCCAGCCGACCCCCAGGCCGGCCGACGCGCAGACGACGCAGAGCGCCGTCGTCCCGAACACCGGACCCGCGGAACCGTAACCGAACAGGTACCGCTCCCACCAGTCGTCCTTGATGTCCCGGGCGTACTTGTCGAGCACCTGCTGGTCCCGCGCTTCACGGACGTAGTGAAATACGTTGCCGAGCTGCACGGACCAGAATCCCTCGAGGTGCGGGCTGTGCGGATCGCCCTCCTCGTCGGTGAAGGCGTGGTGCTTGCGGTGTACGGCCACCCACTGCCGGACGTTTATTCCGGTCGTGATCCAGAGCGCTGCGCGAAACACCCAGGCGACCGCCGGGTGCAGCACGAGCGCACGGTGGGTTGCTGCCCGGTGCAGGTAGATCGTCGTCGAAAAGACCGCGACCTGCAGCAGCACCATGGCGATACCCAACGAGATCAGCAGTGATATGAGCAATTGAGCCCTCCCGTAGTCCGAGGCCCCGGTGGATTCCACCGCCGCGACACCGTCCGTTCCAGCCGGATCGACGCTGTGCGGAAACGCCGTAGCGTAACATGATGGGGGCGCTGGCGCACGCCTCGATTCCCAGTAGCCCGTGGTGCAACCCCGCGTAGCACCGCAAGCTGCTAACCGTGACGGCGCTCGAACTCTGCCATGAACTCGACGAGTGCGCTCACCGACTCCGCCGGGCAGGCGTTGTAGAGCGACGCCCGGAGACCGCCGACGGAGCGGTGACCCTGGAGCCCCGCCAGTCCGGCCGCATCCGCCTCGGCGGCGAAACGCGACTCGAGCCCCCCGTCGGCGAGACGGAACGTGGCGTTCATCAGCGAGCGGTGCCCAGGTTCGGCCACGCCGCGGTAGAACCCGGTCCGGTCGATCGCGGCGTACAGCATGTCCGCCTTTCGCGCATTCCGTTCCGCCATCGCGTCGAGCCCCCCCTGCTCCCGTAGCCAGGCGGTAACGAGCGACACCAGGTAGATCGAGAAGACCGGGGGCGTGTTGGCGCGTGATCCCCCCTTGACGTGAGTCGCGTACCGAAGCAGCTTGGGCAGTGACGCCGGCCCTCGTTCAGCCAGGTCCCGGCGAATAATCACCACGGTTACACCGGCCGGTCCGAGGTTCTTCTGGGCGCCAGCGTAAATAAGTCCGTGCCTGTCAATCTCGAGAGGCCGGCTGAAGATATCGGACGACGCATCGACGACCAACGGCACGTCACCCGTCTCCGGGATGGCGCGCCACTGCGTGCCGACGATGGTGTTGTTTGTCGTGAGGTGGACGTACGAGGCTTTGCCGGAGAGCGTCAACTCGTCCTGCGCCGGAACACGGCGGTAGCCGTCGGGCTGCGTGGTCCCGGCGATGCGCACGGTGCCGAACTTCTCCGCTTCCGCTGCCGCCTGCTGCGCCCAGGAACCGGTAAGAACGTAGTCCGCCACGGCGCTCTCTCCCCGGGGAAGGAGATTCATCGGCACCATCGAGAACTGTAGTGTCGCTCCGCCCTGAAGGAAGAGGACATGGTAGTCGTCCGAGACCCCGGCCAGGGCGCGGATGTTCGCTTCCGCCACAGCCAGGATCTCGTCGAACGCCTTCGAGCGGTGGCTGATCTCCAGAACCGACATGCCGACGCCGGGAAGAGCAAGAAGGTGAGCACGCGCCCGCTCGAGGACCGCTTCCGGCAGGACGGCCGGGCCGGCGCCGAAGTTGTGGATGCGGTTGGTCACTGGACTACGGCTACGGACGCAGACTATATCCGGTGGATCAACAGTCCGTCGCGGAGTTTGGGGTCGAACCAGGTCGACTTGGGAGGCATGACGCCGCCGTAGTCGGAGACGGCCACGAGCTCATCCGGCGTGACCGGAGCGAGCGAAAAGGCGACGGCCGCATGACCGGCATCGACGGCCCGGGCAAGCGCCTCGGGAATGCCCTTCCTCCCACCGGCGAACGTGACACGCGCGTCGTTCCGAATGTCCGTGATCCCCATTACGCCGGCGAACACCTCGGTCTCCAGCAGGCCCGCGTCGAGGCGAGGCGCGGCGGCCTCCGGTCCCGACGCGGGAACCGCCGCGCCCAGATCGATCGTCCGCCAGGCTCCCCCGACGTACATTGCGCAGTGCCGCTTGACCGGCGTCGCGGGGCCGCCGTCAGCTACCGGCAAGCGTGCCGCGATGGCTTCCACGAAACGCGCCGGCGTGTAGCCGGCCAGATCGGCGACGGTGCGGTTGTAGTGGAGGATGCGCGTCGCGGTGTCGGGAAACGCCACGCCCAGAAAGAAGTGAGCGGCGGCCATCGGATCGGCCTCGGCCAACTCAGTACGGGCGCGCGCCGCGCTGGCGATCCGGTGGTGCCCGTCGGCAATGTAGATCGCCGGCAACGCACGGAACGCCTGGACCGCCGCAGCGGCATCGTCCGCCGGCAGCCGCCAAACCGTGTGCGTCACGCCGTCCGGCGCGGGCGCCTCCAGCAAAGGCGCGTCCGCGGCGCCCTTCGCGATCAGCGAGTCGATCGCGGGATCCGAGCGGTACATCAGGAAGACGATCCCAGTCTGCGCGCGCAACGCAACCATATGGCGCGTCCGATCATCCTCTTTGTCGCGCCGCGTCCCCTCGTGCCTCTTCACTACGCCGCGGTCGTACTCGTCGAGTGAGAAACAGCCGGCAATGCCGGTCTGCTCGTGGCCATCGGCGGTACGCATCCGGTAGAGGTAGAGCGAGGGTTCGTTCTCAAGCACAAACGGCGCCGACAAGGCGAGCGACCCAAGGTTCTCGGCCGCGCGCGAGTACACGGCGCCGCCGTAGGGATCGGTGCCGTCGGGAAGGTCGATCTCGGCGCGCGAGACGTGCAGAAAGCTCAGTGGGTTCCCGGCCGCGAGGGCACGCGCTTCGGCGGTCGTGACCACGTCGTACGGAACCGCCGCCACTCTCGGCGCGGCCTCCGGTGTCGGCCGCAAAGCACGAAACGGACGGATGGTTGCCATTCCGGCGGCTACGGCGCCGCTCTTCCGCCGCCGTACCCGTTCTCGACGCCGGCGCGCAGCCTCTGCCCGGCCGCGTCACGAAGCTCGTCGAATGCGGCCATCTGTTCGACTGGCACCGGATCGCCGGGCGGCAGGTTCCGGTGCTCCAGCAACGGGTTGACAAATACGCCGTTCTTCCGCATGCGGTAGTCGAGGTGGGGTCCGGTAACCACGCCCGTCGCGCCGACGCGGCCGATCATCTGCCCCTGCATGACCCGGACGCCGGGCCGGATCCCGTCCGCGAACGCGGAGAGATGCAGGTAGTACGTCTCGTAACCGTTGGTGTGGCGCAGGCGGACCATGTTGCCGGAGGCGCCGCTTCGACCCACGGAAACGACCGAGCCGGTGGCGACGGCAATGACCGGCGTGCCGATCGGAGCGCCGTAGTCGACACCCAGATGGGGCCGGATATTGCCATGCACCGGGTGCAGCCGCCGGTACGAGAAACGAGACGTGACGCGTGGCTCGAAGCGGAACGGGGAACGGAGGAAGAGCCGCTTCATCGAGCGGCCTTCCCGGTCGAAGTACTGCGGCTCCGGCTCACCCCGCACCCGGAAGCGGTAGGCGTGCAACTCGCGTCCGTCGTTGACGAACTCCGCCGCCAGGATGTCCCCGTAGCCAGCGAATACCGTATCTCCCTCGCCGAACGCGCCTTCGCGCCGTGTCCGCTCGAAAAGCAGTGCGAAGCGGTCGCCCCGCCGGAGATCGTTGTTGAAGTCGATTTCACCGCTGAGAACCTCCGCCAGCGCAATCGCCAGCTCCACGGTTTCCCCTCCCGCGCCGATGGCGGCGACAAGCGAGTTGTTGGAGGCGTCGATCGTGCCGCGCACGATCGCCTCTTCCCGCTCGGTCTTGTAGGGAACGAGAGCCGCCGTGAACCGACCGCCACCCGGGCCGTCCGGGTCGGACACCGCACGCGTTACGCGGAGGAAGGACTCGTCATCGACGTGATACTCAAAGCGCCGAACGAAGTCCTGGTCGCGGTCGAGCTGCAGGCGGTACGGGTTGCCCACCCTGAAACGCCGGGGATTGAAAACGGCGCGGACCGTGTCGATCAACTGGACCGACTCGCGTCCAACGTCGTGCGCGTCGAGAAGACTGGCGAGCGTCGCTCCTCGACCGATGGTGTCACGAATCGTGCGAACCGGGGGAACCAGAAAAATGTCCGCATCACGACCGCCGACAGCGAGGGGAACTCCGCTTCCACCGGTGAGGCCGAAAGACGCAATCGCTGCCGGATCACTTGGCGACGGAACCGGCGCCCCAACCGACGGAGCACCGTGAACAACGAAGGCGGCGCCCCCAAAACCAAGCGCCAACGCCACCACAACCACCGACGCCAACGCGCTTGCGTCTTCCCACTTCGCCGCCCTCATCTGGGCGTCAGTCTACCACGCGCCCCGGATCGCCCCGCCGAACCGCGCCCATCCGGATCTCGTCGTTTCCGGCATGTACCGGCACGACAGCATCAAGGCGGGCGAGGACGGAGTCGAGATCAAGTCAACGCGCAAGAAGGGTGGTGCAGTCGATACCCTGGGGCGCGTAAACAATGGATGTGTGTGTTCGTCTATGAAGTGGACACAGAGACGGAGCCGGCTCGTGACCGTCGTCCGATGACGTTCACGGAGGTCTATCTGGCGCATGTTGAAGTCGCCGACTTCAGGAAGAACCCCCGCGGGGAACTCGGCACAAGGACCGCAACGCTCCACAAGGAGGGTGTCAGGAAGCTTCGCGAGCACGGGATCTACAAGAAACCGTAGCTGAGTCCCGTTGATAGAGCACCAACTGCGGAACTGCTTGGCGAGCCATCTCGAAATACTTGGGATCGTTCTCGATGCCGATACTTCTGTAGCCGACACACTCAGCAGCCGCCAATGTCGAACCAGCGCCGCAGAACGGATCGAGGACGACTCCTTCGCCCAACGGCAAGACGCCGCGGACCAATTGCCGCAGGAACTCCTGTGGTTTAAGGCTCGGATGTGGCGCCAACTGGCGCTCTCCCCTGCGCGTGGGAGCGGAGCGGATTACGTCCCCGAATGGCGAGGTGGCAGACGGCCGCCGAAAACCGCCCACCCGCCAGCGACGGAGATTGTCCTGGACGCGCCCGTCTAGCGGTCTCCGGAACAGAAGCCACGGTTCCCACATTGAACGTGGCATCACGCTCACTTCCGAAAACTCGTCGTGAGCCCCCTTGGGTCGGTCACCACCGCGCATGGTCATCACCAACCTGACGATCTCGCCGCGCCTCTCCAGACCGGCCTTTGCCAGCGCGCCGGACACGATGTACGAAAGCAGCGGGTTCGTGGCGACCACGACATTGGCTCCGGGCACGAGAACGGGCGCAAGGCGACTTGCCCAGTGGGAGAAGAACTCATCCAGAACACGCAGGTCCTGGGAAGAAAGGACCGTAAAGCGGGGCAACGGTGACCGTTGTGCCCCATCAAAGGCCGGAGGAATGCGCCAGATTCCACCCCTACGAGCGCGCAGCTTTTTCTGTTCCTTCGGCGAGTACTCGACCAGACCGTACGGGGGGTCGGTGACAACCGCGTGAATGGAATTCGGCTCTTGGTTTCCGAGCCAGTCGAGGCAGTCGGCCTGCACCAGGGTCGTGTTCCGGTATTGAGCTGTACGAAACGGAGGACCCGCGACCTTGCCGTCGACGCTCGTACGGCCGGTTTCTCCTTCCAACCCGGGCAGCCGGTAGACGCCCCGCACGTCACGGACGAAGAGCCGTGGCGTGTTGAGTCGCAGGTACGAACGAACACTCGAGGCGGGAACGTCGCCGACAATGTCGCGCGCTTCGTCGATGATTTCTGCTACCGAGGCGCCAGCCGGACGCGTCTCAAGCACGGCCAAGATCGCGTCTCGCACCATCCCTGGCGCTCGTCGGGGTCCGACGGCAGACATGTTGGCATGTATAGACGTCCCGACGTCTTTCCTCAAGGACTTCCTTCGGAGACTATTCGTCTAGCGGGGAGCTAGGTGCTCGTTGCACCAGTTGAGCATCTCGGCCACGACATGGAGCACCGACTCGCGTGCCACGTAGCCGTGCGACTCGTACGGGAGCGTGACGTACCGGACGGTCGCGCCATGTCCCTTCAAGGCGTGGTAGTAGCGCTCCGACTGAATCGGGAAGGTGCCGGAGTTGTTGTCAATCTCGCCGTGCGTCAGCAGGATCGGCTCGTTCACCTTCTCGGCGTGGAAGAAGGGCGACATGGCCGCGTAGATGTCGCGGGCTTCCCAGAACGTACGCTGTTCATTCTGGAAACCGAACGGGGTCAGCGTCCGGTTGTAGGCGCCGCTCCGGGCGATCCCGGCGCGAAACAGGTCGGAGTGGGCGAGGAGGTTGGCGGTCATGAACGCGCCGTAGCTGTGGCCGCCGATGGCGATGCGGTCGCGGTCGGCGACTCCCATCGCGACCACTTCATCGATCGCCGCCTGCGCGCTGGCCACCAGTTGCTCGACGTAAGTGTCATTCGCCGTGTGGCCCTCGCCAACGATCGGCATCGCCGGGCCGTCGAGGATTGCGTAGCCCTCCGCGAGCAGGAGCAGGTGCGATGCGCCCCGCAACGCCGTGAAGCGATACGGTGATCCCCGCACCTGGCTTGCCGCGGCCGGATCGACGTACTCGCGCGGATAGGCCCACATGAGCATCGGCGGACGGTCACCCTCCTGGTAACCGGGTGGCAGGTAGAGGGTCGCCGACAGACCGACGCCGTCCGCGCGCTCGTAGGTGAGCAGGCGCTTTTCGACGCCGCGGAGGACTGGCGCCGGGTCGGTGTAGTCGGTGAGCGCTCGCACCGTGCCCGTCCCCGTGTCGCGAACCTGGTAGTTGGGGGGCTCCGTCGGGCTTTCGCGTCGTGTCAACAGCGTACGGCCATCGTCGGACAGGGCGGCGACAACGGTCTCGTAGGTTCCCGGCTCGGCGCGGAACAGCCGGGTGGTCTCCAGCGTCGCCAGGTTGAGCCGGTCAAGGAAGGGCAGATCACCGCCGGGCGATGCGCCGCTGCCGGCGAGGTAAATGAAGTCGCCGTCCTGCAGGACGGTACGGTTCGCGATGCCGCCGCCGGGGCCGAAGAGAAAACGGCCCGGGTCGCCGTAGACATCCTCGGCGCTCCGGTCGAACAGGCGGCGCGTGTCGCCACCGCCCGGATAGATGATCGACGTGCGCGTCCACCGTGTCGGCCGGTCGGTCTCCGTGACGAGCGCCGTCCCGTCGGCGGTCCAGGCGATAGAGGAAAAGCGATGCTCGGTTCGCGCCAGCTCCCGGGGTTCCATGTCGAACGGCGCATCGAGCGAGTACACGATGTCCCGGTTCCGCGCCGCGGTGTTGGGATCGCCGCCGTCCTGCGCTTCCGCCCAGTGCACGGTAGCGGCCTCGGTGGCGTCCCAGCGGTGAGCGCGCGGCCCGGTGGGCACACCGCCGATCGGCACTTGGTCGGCAAGCGGCAGCTCGGCCAGCACGAAGGGGTCGGCCGTTCCCGCGGCAGCATCCTCGCCGCCGCCATCCCGCGACCACACCTCGACCGTGCGCGCGAACCGGCGGGCCGGCAAGAGACGGGAGAAAGGCGGCACGATCCGTTCGACGAGCATGTGCCTGCTGTCCGGCGCGCCTCTGACGGAAGCGTAGAGCCCCGGTGCGCCGATGTCGGTCCGCGACCCGGTGGCGAGCTCGACGGTCGCGATCTGCGACGTGAAGTGGTACCGGAAGAGCGCCTCGTCGTGCGCGCTGGCCAGCAGGTCCTGGTAGGTTCGGACCGGTGACTGTCGCCCGTCGTTCGCCTGGATGTTCGGCCCGTTCGGCGCGCGAGGCGGATTGGGCGGTGAGCCGCGCGCCGATTGGCGGAAACGGCAGAGCACGCCCGACGAGTCGCCGAGCCACTCGCACGGGTTGCCCCAGGTGGCGTTCAGTGCGGCCGAGGTGAGGGGTCTGGGCTGCTGCGCCACGAGGTCGGCGACCCAGAGTTCTATGCCTGTATCGCGCAGCACGGCGTACGACAGGTGTGATCCGTCGGGAGCGAAAGCGGGCCAACCAAGCGTCGTTCCGGCGGGAGCGACGATGCGAAAGCCGCCGTTGTCATCGGTGTTGGCGCTTCCACTTCCATTTCCGTTGCCGTTGGTTGCACGCGCCGAGTCCAGGGGCCGAATCGTCATCGCCATGATCGTCGGCGCCGACCAGGGCCCGCTGTTGCGCGGGTCGATCCGGTACCCCGCCAGCCGATGCATCGGTCGGGCCAGCCACGCGATAGGCGGCATCGAGCGCGACTCGACCAGAACGACCACGTCTTGCCGCGGGCCGACCAGGATGCCCGGAGTGGGCGGCGCGTCCAGAATCGCCACGATTGCGTCCGGCGGAACCAGATAGCTGCCGGCGCTCGAAGACGGCTGCTGGGCCGACGCGCCGACCAGCAGGGCCGTCACCGCGAGCACCGCCGCCGCCCCTGCCGCACGAGTCGTATTGGCCGCGCGAATCGTGTTGGTCATGATGCGAACCATCCTACTTCAGGCCAGAAGCTTGCGCCGTGGAAGTTCCGCTGGCTCCGGGGCTGCTAGCGTGGCATGGTACAGGCCGGAGCCCGAACGGAAACGGCCTTGCATTCCTCGCGCATTCCCGCGAACCGCGCCACCAATCGGCTTGCCCGCCGGCTCGAGCACCTGCGCGCGGCGGGGGTCGAGGTCAACGACCTGACGGAGTCGAATCCCACGCGGGTTGCCATCGAGTACCCGGCCGACCTGCTCGCACCTCTCGGATCCGCCAGCGGCCTCCGGTACGATCCGCAGCCGCGCGGCCTCCTCTCTGCCCGCCGAGCCGTAGCGGGGTGGCTGAACGGCGCCGTCGTGCCCGACCGGATCGTCCTGACGGCCAGCACGAGCGAAGCGTACGCGCTGCTGTTCAAGCTGCTCTGCGATCCGGGCGACGACATCCTCGTGCCGCAGCCGAGCTACCCGCTCTTCGAACATCTCGCCGGGTTCGAGGGCGTCAACCTGTCGCCGTATCCGCTGGTATGCGACGGACGTGTCTGGCGGATCGACGCCGGCGCGCTCCCGCTGGCGGCCGGACCACGCACCCGCGCCGCCGTCGCGGTCAACCCGAACAACCCAACCGGCTCCTACCTGGCCGAACCCGACCGGGACGCGCTCGCCGCGCTCTGCCGCGAGCATGCGATTCCACTGATCGTCGACGAGGTGTTCAGCGGGTACGCGATCGATCCGCGCCCCGGCGTTGAGCGGACCATCCTCCAGGGCGCTTCGGCGGCCGCCGGCGGGGTAGACGGCATCGTGAAGTTCGTGCTGGGCGGCCTGTCCAAGGCGGTTGGCCTCCCGCAGGTCAAGCTCGCCTGGATCGCGATCGACGGCCCGGCCGACGACGTAGCGGAACTGATGGACGCGCTCGACCTGCTGACCGACACCTACCTCTCGGTCTCCACGCCGGCTCAACTGGCCGCGCCGCATCTGCTTGCTGCCGGGGCCGCGGTCACGTCGCGGATTCGGACACGCGTGAGCGCCAACTACACCTGGCTTGTCGACCGCGCGGCCGCAGCCCCGGCGGTCCAGGTTCTGCGCGCGGAAGGGGGTTGGTCTGCCGTCATCCGGCTCGCGGCTCCCTCGGGTCCCGACCTTGAGGAAGCGCTGGCGATCGACCTCCTCGAGGAAAACCGGGTCGACGATGGCTGCGTCCTCGTGCACCCCGGCTACTTCTTCGACTTCGCGGACGGGTCGCATATCGTGATCAGCCTGCTCCCGCCCCCCGCGCGCTTCCGGGCCGGCGTGCGCCGCCTGCTGGCGCGGGCGGGAGGGTGACGGCGAGCGACAGTTGTGTAATCCTGAGTGACGGAAGTGACAGCCGACATGCACCGATGACGGGAGACCACGGCTCGCCGGTGCTGAAGGACCTGGTCCTCGTCGGCGGCGGTCACACCCACGTGATTGTTCTTCGACGGTTCGGGATGCGGCCGATCCCGGGCGTGCGCATAACCTTGATCGCGCGCGACCTTCACGCGCCGTACTCCGGCATGCTGCCGGGCCTGATCGCCGGGCACTACACGTTCGACGACGCGCACATCGACCTGGCGCCGCTTGCCCGCTTTGCCAATGCGCGGCTCTTTCACGATGAAGCGGTCGGGCTGGACCTCGACGCCCGGGCCGTAATCTGCCGTGACCGTCCACCGGTGCCGTACGACCTGCTCTCGATCGACGTCGGGATCACGCCGTCGGTCAACGTGGAGGGGGTGGCGGATCATGCCGTGCCCGTCAAGCCGATCGGCGGTCTGGTCGCCCGTTGGGAGCGGTTGGCGGCGCGCGTGCGGGCGAGTGAGGGGCCGCTGCGGATCGCCGTGGTGGGTGCGGGCGCCGCAGGCGTCGAACTGACCTTGGCGATACAGCACGCGCTCTCGAACGGGGAAAGGGAGACTGGCGCGGCCACCGGTGCGTCAGCCGGGGCGCCAACGCCGAGCGAGGCGTCGTTTCATCTTTTTGGCGCCGAGCCGGTAATCCTGCCCACCCATGGCGCGTGGGCAAGACGCCGGTTCGAGCGCGTCCTCGCGAAGCGGGGCGTAGAGTTGCACGTCGGCTCCCGGGTTATCCGCGTCGCCGCCGCCACCCCCGGCGCGGTGCGGCTTCACACGGAAGACGGTGGGGCGTTCGAGGCGCACGAAGTCATTTGGGCCACAGAGGCGGCGCCGCCCGCATGGCCGGCACGCGCCGGCCTTGCCGTCGACGGCCGAGGCTTCATCGAGGTGGACGCGACGCTCCGGTCCACGTCCCATCCCCAAGTCTTCGCTGCCGGCGACGTCGCTTCCGTCGCCGGTCACCGGCGCGAGAAAGCGGGTGTCTTCGCCGTCCGTCAGGGTCCTCCGCTCGAAGCCAACCTCCGCCGCGCGCTCGAGGGCGATCCCATCCGCGAGTTCCATCCCCAACGGAAGTTCCTCAGCCTGATCAGCACCGGTAACCGCTACGCCGTCGCGTCACGCGGCCGCTTGTCGCTGGAAGGCGCCTGGGTGTGGCGCTGGAAGGACCGGATTGACCGCCACTTCATGCAGCGTTTTTCCGATCTGCCGCAGATGGATGGTGAGCCGGTGGAGGCGGCAAGGCGCCCGGCGCCGCCCGCCCCCGGCCTGGTGACGCCGGAAGCGGTCGAGCAGCTGACCAGGCCGGCGATGCTCTGTGGCGGTTGCGGTTCGAAGATCGGTGCGACGCTGCTGGACCGCGTACTCGCGCGACTTCACCCCTTCCGCCGCGACGATGTCCTGATCGGCCTCGACGCGCCGGACGATGCCGCGGTCGAGCAGCTTCCCCCCGGCGCGCTGCTCGTGCAGTCCGTCGACGCATTCCGCGCCATGGTGGACGATCCGTGGGTCTTCGGCCGCATAACGGCGACGCACTCGCTGGGAGATCTCTACGCGATGGGCGCGGACCCGCGGTCGGCGCTCGCTGTTGTCACGATTCCTCACGGCATCGAGGAGAAGATGGAAACGCTTCTGTTCGATCTCCTGGCCGGCGCCCTCGCCGTGCTGAATGACGCGGGCGTTGCGCTGACCGGCGGGCACACGAGTGAGGGAGCCGAGCTGACGTTCGGCTTGAGCGTGACCGGTACCGTTCAGCGTGATCGCATGCTCCGCAAGGGTGGCGCGCGACCCGGCGACCGCTTCATCGTGACAAAGCCGCTCGGCACCGGGACGCTGCTCGCGGCGGACATGCGCGGCAAGGCAAAGGCGCGCTGGGTCGCGGGCGCCATCCGGACCATGTTGCAATCGAACCGTGCCGCCGCCGGCGTATTCCGGCAGCATGGCGCTCATGCCTGCACGGACGTTACCGGGTTCGGCCTGTTGGGCCACCTGGTCGAGATGGCGCGCGCGTCCGGCGTCGGGGCGCGCATCCATCTCGATGCGATCCAGCTCCTCGGCGGGGCGGAGGAGACGGTTGCCGCCGGCATCGTGAGCTCGTTGCAGCCAGAGAACCTGCGGCTCCGCCGCGCCGTCGCCAACCCGGAGGCCGCCGCCGGGAAAGGCGGCTATCCCATCCTCTTCGATCCACAGACCTCCGGCGGACTGCTGGCCGCTGTCCCGGCCGACCGTGCCGACATGTACGTAGCCATGCTGCAGGCGGCCGGCTACGACCATGCGGCCGATATCGGCGAAGCCGTTCCGGTTCCCCTCGACGGCGCCAGCCTGATCGAGATCGCCTGAGCCGTCGGAAATCGCGATTGCGAACGCATGGAGCAGGGTAGACTTGCGTGCCGTATGGCGTGTTCCGGAGAGGAGGTCTAGTTCGGCATGGTGGAGACAGGCAAGCAGGCGCCGGCGTTTCGGTTGCCGGACCAGGATGGGGAGCAGGTTGCACTTGCGGAGTTGAAGGGCCAATGGGTTGTTCTGTACTTCTATCCGCGTGATGACACGCCCGGTTGTACGACTGAGGCATGCGAGTTCACGTCGACGTTGGGCGACTTTCGGGAGCTCGACGCAGTGGTGCTTGGCTGCAGTCCGGACGGGGCGGAGGTTCACCGGAAGTTCATTGCGAAGCACAAGCTGGAGATCCGACTACTGTCCGATCCCTCGCACGAGACGATGACGGAGTACGGCGCGTGGGGGGAGAAGGTCCTCTACGGCAGGAGATCAGTCGGCGTGATCAGGTCGACCGTCCTCATCGATCCGAGCGGTAGAGTCGCGCATCACTGGAAGAAAGTCCGTGCGGCGGGCCACGCCGGTCACGTCGCCCAGAGACTGCGCGACCTGCGTGCGGCGGGCTGATCCCGGCGGCGCGGTTCGGCTCTGGCCGCTCGCCACAGTCAGCAGCGCAGCAGCTCGATGAAGTTGCCGGCCGGGAGTGACAGGTCGTCGTTGACGCGGACGAACACGACCACGTCACCGCTTCTGACGATCCCCTCACGGAGCAGTTCCTCCCGGATGACACCGGGTGAACCGGGTCCGGGGGCGACCGTGTGCGGCGCCACGCCCCAGGCGAGCCCGAGCCGCCGGCTCAGGGTCAGGTCGCCGGTAACCGCATGAACCGGCACGCGCGGACGGATGGCGGAGAGATCGCGCACGGTGCGGCCGCTGCGCGTCACCGCGACCACTGCCTTCGCCCCTGAGGTCTCGGCCAGCATCACCGCCGCGGCACACACTTCGTCGCCGTAGCGCGTGTCGTCGGCGAGCATGCGATCGAGGAAGTGGACATCGAAGCCGGCCGCCGCACGAACCGCCGCGTCGTCGTGCGACGCCTCCGCGTCACGGATGATCGCATCGAGCGTCCGGACCACGCGTTCGGGATGCGCGCCGACCGCCGTCTCGCCCGACAGCATGATCGCATCCACGCCGTCATCAACCGCGTTCGCCGCGTCGCTTACCTCGGCGCGCGTCGGACGCGGCTGGTGCGTCATGGTCTCGAGCACCTGCGTCGCGACAATCACCGGCACCCCGGCGGCGCGCGCGCGGCGTGTCATCGATTTCTGGACCCGCGGCACCCGCTCGAGCGGCACCTCGATGCCGAGGTCACCGCGCGCCACCATCACCGCGTCCGACTCCGCCAGAATCTCGTCGAAGCGGTCCACGGCCCGCGGCCGTTCGATCTTGGCAACGAGCGCGGCGGGGCGGCCGATCCGCTCCGCCGCCTCGCGTGCCCGCCGCATGTCGTCCGCGCACTGCACGAAGCTGACGCCGATGAAATCCACGCCGGCCAGGAGCGCCCGTTCGAGGTTCTCGATATCCGCCGACGTGATCGCGGAAAGGGGGAAGTCGACCTCCGGCGCGTTGATCCCCTTGCGGGACGCGAGCGGACCGCCTTGTTCCACTTCGGTGACAATCTCGCTGCCGTCGGTCTTGAGCACGCGGACGGCCAGGCGGCCATCGTCCAGCAGCAGCCGGTTGCCCGGTTGGACCAGTTGCGCGAGCGGCGCGTACGAGGTCGCGACCCGCTCGGCGCTACCAGCGAAGTCGCCCGTCGCGATGCGGAAGCGGGCTCCTGCCTCGAGCCGCGCGCCAGACGCCACGTCGCCGATCCGGATCTTCGGACCGGCCAGATCCTGGAGGATGGCCACCATCCGGCCCGCGGCGTCCGATGCGTGGCGGATTCGCTCTGCCGCCGCCTGGCGGCTCCGCGGCGTTCCGTGGGACGAATTGATCCGGAAGACATCGACACCAGCCTCTATCAACGCGGTCAACCGGGGCTGGGTCTGGGTCGCGGGACCGACCGTAGCGACGATCTTGGTGCGGCGCTGCATGCGGCTGGAGTATAGAGGGACGTTGTCATGGGCAGCGATGCGCCACGGAGCGTCGCTGCACGGTGTGGCGTCAGCGCGGCGCGTCAACGCGCGACGGACTACAATCTCATCAGGAGATACACGCGCGGAGGGGCCGCGCGAGCATTGCACGACGACAGGACGAAGGCATGTCAGCAAACACGCACGAAGTGACCGACGGTAACTTCCAGGAATCGGTGCTCGGTTCGGATCAGCCGGTGCTCGTGGACTTCTGGGCAGAGTGGTGCGGACCGTGCCGCATGATCGCGCCGACCATCGAAGCCCTCGCCGAGGACTTTGCCGGCAAGGCGACCATCGGCAAACTGAACATCGACAGCAATCCGGAAACGCCGATGCAGTACGGCGTCCGTTCGATTCCGACGCTCCTCATCTTCAAGGGGGGAGAGGTGGTCGAGCAGGTGGTGGGTCTCACCGACAAGGAAACGCTGCAAGCGCTCCTCGACAAGCACGTTCAGGCCTGATCGGACCCGACCGGGGGCAGGTAGCGGGGTCGTGGGCCGGCAGGACTCCGGCGCGCTGGTCACGACCCGCTGCCACTCATCTTCTCGATCAGTTGCGTCAAGGCGGGGGTACGCCCGAGCAGTCGGACGTAGAGGGCAAGTTGCGCGCGATGGTATTCCTCGTGCGCGATACCGTGATGCATCCATGTAAGGCGGGTCCATTCTTCGCCGTCGAAGCGGCGGATCTTCTGCAACATGCCGACTTCGCCCGCCCGGCGAATCGTTTTCGCGCCTGCTGCATGCGACGTCCGTAGCAGGCGGACGAGTCCGGCGCGGGTTGTCGGGCGCTCGGTCGCCGGTGTGCCGTACTGGCGAATGAACCCGGGAAAGCCCTTGCGTGTGAAGTCCCCGCGCGGGTTGGTGAGTTCCCCCGCCCACATGGCCGCCGTGTCAACGATGTGCTGCGCAATTTCGGAAACCGAGCGCGCGCCCGGTTCGGGACGGAAGTCGATCCGGTTCGGCGGAACGCGTTGCAATTCGGCAATGACTCCCCGGCGGGCGTCAGTCCAAGAGTCGAGAGCCTCTTCAAGGAGCGTGCTGGTTGGTGGCATGAGTGATGCAATCGGCCCGAGGTGAACCCCCGCCGCACTCAGGCGGCGGAAACGGTTGGAAGAAACCCGGGCGCTCGGCGGTGCCGGGTGGCCTGCTCGAAAGCGTAGGCGATACGGATGAGCGTCGGTTCGCTCCAGGCGCGACCGAAGAAAGAACAGCCGACCGGAAGGCCGTGAATGAAACCGGCCGGCACGGTGATGTTCGGGTAACCGGACACGGCAGCGAATGCCGAGCTGCTGCCGCCGAAGTGATCGCCGTTCACCAGGTCCGTCACCCAGGCGGGGCCGCCCGTGGGGGCGATGATGGCGTCAAGATTGTCCGCGTCCATCACCCTGTCGATCCCCTCCGTGCGTGACAGCCGTTGCGCCCCGGCGCGTGCGTCGAGGTATTCCGGATCCGTCAACGGCCCTCTGGCTTCGGCCGCGAGCAGGCGCTCCTGCCCGAAGTACGGCATCTCTTCCGCGGCGTTCGCCCGATTGAAGGCGATCAGCTCGGCAAGCGTGCGGATCGGCGGGTCCGGGAGCGTCTCGAGGTAGGCGCGGAGCCCCGCCTTGAACTCGTAGCCCAGCACCGTGGTCTCGGCGCGGCGCATCGCGGTGGTAGGCCGAAGATCGACCGGGTCGACAATGACCGCACCCCGCGCACGCATCGCATCGAGCGCCGCTTCGATGAGTCGATCCACGAGGGGATGGAAACCGAAGGCGCTGCGCATCACGCCTATGCGGGAACCTTCGAGCCCGTCCTCGTCGAGGAAGGGCGTGTAGTCGGTCAGCCCGCGCGTGTCCGCCTCGGCCGTCGCCGGATCACGCGGGTCCGTTCCTGCAATAACGCCAAGCACGTGGACGGCGTCACGCACGGTGCGCGCCATGGGACCGGCGGTGTCCTGCGAGTCCGCAATCGGGATGATGCCCGCACGGCTCACCAGGCCGACGGTCGGCTTGATGCCGACAATGCCGTTGGCATTCGACGGACAGACGATCGACCCATCCGTCTCGGTGCCAATCGCTACGGTCACGAAGTTGGCGGAAACGGCCGCGCCCGACCCTGAACTCGATCCGCACGGGTTGCGGTCGAGCGCGAACGGGTTGCCGCACTGGCCGCCCCTCGCGCTCCAGCCGCTCGATGACCGCGTAGAGCGGTAGTTGGCCCACTCGCTCAGGTTCGCCTTGCCGAGCAGCACGGCGCCCGCATCCCGGAGGCGGCGCGCGACCGGTGCATCCTCCGCGGGTCGCGAGCCCTCCAGCGCGAGTGAGCCGGCCGTAGTGGTCGTACCGTCGGCGGTCCCGACGTTGTCCTTCAGCAGGATCGGGATGCCGTGGAGCGACGACCGCTGACCGGACGTGCTCCGCTCGCGGTCCAGGGCCTCGGCGTCGGCGAGCGCGTCGGGGTTGGTTTCAATCACGCTCCGGAGCGTAGGCCCCTGGCGGTCAAGCGCGGCGATGCGGGCGAGGTATGCCTCGGTGATGCTGCGTGACGTTCTGTCGCCGGACGCCATCGCCGAGGTGAGCGTGTCAATGGTGGCCTCGTCCAGTTCGAACGAAACCGGTCCAGGCGCGTCGGGTTCGCGAAAGCCCCCCCGAGGGCGGTCGCTGCCTTGCGAAGCCGCATTGGGCGTGGCCGTCTCACCGCACGCCGCCGTACCCGCTACCACGGCTCCGCCCGCCATGGCGCCGGAACGGAGGAACGCCCGTCGATCGATCGCCATCGCTCGCCTAGTGTCCGTAGAGCATCATGGTCGTTACGGCACCGCGATGCTCAACGGGATGTAGGTCTCTCCCCAGTGCAGTCGCAGCTCGGCGTCCTTTTTCTCGACCTCGGCGAAGTAGAAGGCGAGCGTCTCCATGTGTGCACCGAAGCTGGGCGTTGCCATGAAGCGTAGGGCGTCCTGCTCCTCGCCAGGGTACGGGGTGTGGTAGACATCCGCGGCGCGGCTGAAGATGATCGTCCACCGGTTCGGGTCGGGGATTGCCCAAAGGCTGTATTTCCCGGCCGGTAGTGGGTTGCCGTTAATGGTGACGTCGCGGCTGAAGGCGATCGCGGTGGCGTCGTTCGCACCCGGATTCCAGATCTCGCCGAACGGCACGATGCCGCCGAAGAGCTCGCGGCCGCGCGCGACAGGGCGGTCGTAGGTAACCGTAATCTCGGTGTTCGCCACCTGCTGCCACACCGATCCGCTCTGACTCGGCTTGACGTCGTCGAGCGGGAGAATGGGCAGATCCGCGCCGACTGAATCGCCACCCGCCACGGCGCCGCCGCCCTGCGAGCCACCGCCGCCGCATGCGGCCAGTGCCGCCGCCAATCCCATCGCGATTGCCACTCGCTTCGTCATCGATCGCTCCTTTCCGACCGGTGCAGTCTACCCCGTCCCGCGCGCACGGGATTGCGGCCGGCGGCCATCTCGTTGACGGCCTGCTCAGCGACGGGGCAGCCTGTCCTCGGCCATCGCCGTTCGGTAGGCAAACACCGCGGCGACAACCGCCATCTGGCGGAGGTCATCCGGTTGGACGCGGTCCGTCACATCCATGTTGGAGTGGTGCGTCCGCGAGTTGTACTCGAGCCGGTCCTGGATGAACTGGAAGCCGGGCAGACCGGCACGATCGAACGGCAGGTGGTCCGTCCCGCGGGTCGATCGGCGCCCGACTGTCGTGACGCCCAAGTCGGCAAGGTCCCGCATCCAGTCGCGGAAGATGGGCGCCGCGTCGTCATGGCCCTGAAGCCAGATTCCCCGAATCCGCCCGGCGCCATTGTCGAGGTTGTAGTAGGCGGAAAGCTCGGAATGCCGCGGCCGTCGCGGGCCGGCGTTGCCCCCGCCGTAGTGGCGGTCGACGTAGGCGCGCGACCCGAGGAGGCCTTCCTCCTCGCCTCCCCAGAGCGCAATCCGGATGGTCCGGCGCGGGCGCGCCCCTATCGCCTGCAGGATACGCGCCGCCTCCATCATCGCCGCCACGCCCGCCGCGTTGTCGGTCGCGCCGGTCGCGGCATGCGTCGAATCGAAGTGCGCGCCCAGGATCACTACCTGGTCGGCGAGGTCGCTCCCTCGTATTTCACCGATCAGGTTGAATCCGTTCGGCCGGGTTTCATCATGGAAGCGGGTCGTGATGTTCAGCTCGACCGTTACCGGGATGCCCATCTCGATGAGTCGCGCCATCCGGTTGTAGTGTTCGACCGCAATCGTCGCCGTCGGCACCACCGGCGGCGCGTTCGCTTCACGCGAACCGCCCGGTCCTACGAAGATGGTTCCACCGTCGGTCCGCTGTGTGGGCCAGGCGAGATCACCGCCAAGCGGCCCCCCGCCGACGAGGTGCGCGGCATCGCTACCCCGGTCGAGCACGGCCACCACTCCCTCCTCGATCAGGTAGGCATGCAGCGCAGGGTCGTGGCGCGGGCCGGAGCCGCCGCTGCTCAGAGCTTCCTCCCTTCCGGGTCTTGATGCCCGCGCGAGCAGATCGTCGTCCATGCGGAGAACGATGTCTCCCTCCAGCATGGAAACCTCACGCTCCGGCTGCAGGAGAACCACCTTGCCCCGGAGCGTGCCGCGGGCGCGGCCGCGTCCGGCCCGCGAATCGAGATCGACGCGCACCGCTTCCGCCGCTACCGTCCCGTCCGTGCTCGACGTCCAGGCTCGCGGATAGCCAATGATCGGCATCACCTGGGGCTCAGTCATGTGGGCGTGGAACCTGTCGAGCGACCAGCCGCGGCCGTACGCAAAGCGTTCCTCGTGGACCTCCAATCCCCATGAGCGCATCCGGTCGGCAGCCCAGGCGCCGGCCGCCTCGATCGCTGGGGTGCCGGTGACACGTGGGCCGTAGACGTCGCTCAACCACCGGACGATGGTCATGGCATCCGACCGCTCGACACTTTCCGTGCGAATCGCACGGATGACGTCGGCGTCATCGCCGCCCGGAGACTGCCCCTGGAGCGCCGGCGCGATGAGTGAAACGGTGGCGATGAGCGCTGGAAGCCCCCGGCAGGATCCCGCGCGGCGCCGAGAGCGGCGACGCACCCATCCCGCGAGCCGTGCTGTCCGCGGCACGGGCGCTATCCGCCCGGCGAACCGGTCGTCGCGTTCGGGGACGACACCGTGCCGGTGGCGTCGATAGTGAAGAACAGGCCGCCGGTGGCCGGATCCACCGTTTCGATCGGCGTCCCGTTGATGCTGACGCCGGTGGTGACGCGGCCATTTCCACGCGGATCGCGCCGACACTCGTTTCGATCGCGCACGGCCATCGAGTTCGTCACGCCGACCGGAACGTCGTTGAAAGAAACCTCGAAGTTGTTGGGCATCGTCTCGACCAGCGGAATGTTCTGGAAGTTCCGCCAGCTCGGTGCGACGTTCGTCACCTGACCCATCCTCTCGAGACAGGCCTCGTATTCCCCGGTCTGCATCGGCGGCGCGGCGGCCGGTCGGCTCACGAAAAGCAACCGCACCGTGGCGATCTGAGTCGGCTCCAACCCGCGCGGCCCGCGCTGTCCACATTCCGTGGCGAGCGACGCCAGCGCGGCGCAGAGAAGCAGAACGAGTGAACGGATCCGGTGGCGCATCATGAGAGTCGGGCCGGGCGCTCAGTTACAGCATAGCGGATAGGGGCCGATAACAAGCATGCGGGTTCGCGCATGTTGAAGCTCCTGCGGAGAACTGTCACCCTCGTCGCCGCGCTGCTCGTCGGCTTCCTCGGCCTCGTCGCCGTCCTGCTGCTCGCGCCTCCCGGCCAGGAACTGCGCGCTCAGATATCGCGGCTCGTAAGCGAGCAGGCGCCAGCTGTCATCCGGAACCTCACCGGCGCATTCGGCGCGGTGAGGAACCTCGTCGATCCCGCGGATTGAGTACGCCGGCGACGGCTCCGGGAATCCACCTCCGCGCAACCGGCTTGTCGCCGCCTCGAAATGCGATCGTCCACACTTGCGCGGTGCGTCCCGGCGCGTCCACCCGTCCCGCGCGCGCCGCTTGTCGGACGTCCCTCCGCGGTATATAAGAAACCTTTCCAGCGGCTATTTCCGGGCGCCGGCCCAGAAGGCGGCCCCGAACGAAGGAGGCAGCAGATGACACGCACAACCCGCATCGGCATCATCACTGTAGCGCTCGCCCTCGTCGCGTTTGCAGGCATACAGGAAGCGGCAGCGCAGGCCCACAACCACATCGGCCATGTCGCCGACAAATGGAACGACACACCCGAGATGGTTGGATTGCTGCCGGCGGCGATCGCCGAGGCTCGCGTCGCGGCGCAGCACGCCGGCCTGGCGGCGAGCGATACCAGCGACCTCGACTCCATGAAGCGGCATACGGCGCATGTGCTGCACGCCGTCGATCCGACGCAGATCGAGAACGGCCCCGGCGCCGGCTACGGCGTCAAGCAGGCGGCCGAGGGAGCGGCGAAGCACATCATGGCGGCCGCAAATTCCGATGATGCGTCGGGCGCGGTGAAGACGCACGCCGAGCATGTCGCGACATCGGCCCGGAATACCGTGGCCCGGGCTGACGAGATCGTCATGCTGGCACAGAAGATCGATGCCGCCACGTCAGCCGGCGACGCAGCCGGACTGGTGACGGAGCTGAACGACCTCGCGCAGGCGCTGCTCGCCGGCGTCGACGCCAACAACGACGGTCGGACCGGCTGGCAGGAAGGCGAGGGTGGCCTCGAGACCGCCGAGACGCATCTGAACCTGATGAAGAACGCGGAAGGGCTGTAGCAGAGGCAGCGGCACGGTGTCCGTCCGTGGGACTTGCCGCGGGCGGACTTTAGTCGTCGGTATAGGAATCACGGAGTCGGTACTCCGGGTGCGACTCCAGCCACGCCGCCATTCGCTCGCCGCGCGTCACCGCCTCGGCGACGAACGCGACGGCGTCCGACAATCGCTCATCCGGTTCGGCGCAACTCAGCCTGAGGAAGCCGGCGCCCGCGCTGCCGAAGCACTCGCCGCCAAGGCAGGCGACGCCTCGCATGTCGTCCGCTCCTTCAAGCAGGAACAGCGCCAGCCCGTGTGACGTGATGCCGTGCCGGTTGCAGATCGCCTTGACGGACGGAAAGACATAGAACGTCCCTCCCGGCGACAGGCACGATACGCCTTCAATCGTATTGAGGCCGTCGACCAACAACGCGACCTTTCGCCGGAAGTCGGCCATCCGTTCGTCGCGTAACGCGAGATCTCCCGCCATCGCCGCCATCCCCGCCCGCTGCACGAACGGCGGGACGCACGAGAGCGACGTATTGGCGAAGAGGCCGAACTTCTCGATTGCCGGTGCGCTTCCCACTGCGAAGCCAAGCCGCCAGCCGCTCATGCTGAACGACTTGCTGAACGTGTAGGCAGCGACACACTGATCGAACATGCCCGGCTGTGCCAGCAACGAGTGGTGCCGACCCGTCCATACCATTGCGTCGTACGGCTCGTCGCTGAAGACCGCTACGTCGCGGCCCCGAACCAGTTGTCCCAGCTGCTGGAGATCGTCCAGCGTGGCGATGCCGCCGGTCGGATTGTGCGGGGAGTTCAGGATGATGGCCTTGGGGCTCGGATCCTCCGCCAGGAAGCGTTCGACATCGTCCAGATCGGGACGAAAGTCATGCGACGAGCGCAGCCTCGAGATGACGACCCGCCCGCCCCGCCGTTGCACGTTCGCCGGATAGGTCGGAAAGTGCGGACTGAATACGAGGACACCGTCGTTCGGGTTGACGAAGGCCTCGCAGAAGAACTGCTCGAAGATCTTGGCGCCCGGTCCGGCAACGACGTTCTCGGCCGCCGCCGATAGGCCGTACTCCCGGTTGACGTAGGCCGCGGCGGCGGCGCGGAATTCCGGAAGGCCGAGCGATGGACCGTATCGCGTCTCTCCCGCCCGGATTGCCGCTATTCCCGCGTCCAGGGCGGACGGCGATGTCGGAAAGGGACTATCGCCGATCTCCAGCTCGATCACGTCCTTGCCGGCGGCGATCAGCCGTTTGGCGACGGCGAGGACCGTGAACGCAGTCTCCCCCTGTACGGTGGAGGCGAAGGTGGAGAAGCTGGCGGCCATCTAGCAGCGCGGGCGATCTTACGCGAACAGCAGGCGGGGATCCTCCAGCAGCGCGCGGAACGTCCGAAGCAGATCGGCGCCGGTCGCACCGTCGAGAGCCCGGTGGTCCGCCGCGAGCGTCACCGTCAGCATCGTCGCAACCCGCACCTTCTTCTTCCGGACCACGGGGCGCTCCTCCAGCGCGCCGATGCCGAAGATGCATCCCTGCGGTGGATTGAGAATCGGATACAGGCTGGAAATGCCGAACATGCCCAGGTTGGATACCGTGCACGTACCGCCCGCGTATTCCTCCGGGGCGAGCTTGCCGTCACGGGCCCGGTCCGTCAGGTCGCGGAGCTCCGCCGCGATCGTCGTGACGCACTTCGTGTCTGCGCTGCGGACAATCGGCGTGACGAGGCCGCTGTCGGTCGCCACCGCGACGGCGAGGTCGACGCGTCCGAAACGCCGGATACCGGCGCCGGTCCAGGCGACATTCGCTTCGGGGACGGCGGCGAGGGCCAACGCGGCGGCGCGAACAATGATGTCGTTCAGCGTCAGCGCCTCGTTCATTGCGGCGGCGGCGTTCGCTCTCGCGCGGCGCTTCAGCATCCTGTCGACGGCACAATCCATCGACAGATAGAAATGGGGCGCGGTCTGCTTGGCGTACGTCATCCGCTCCGCCGTGACGCGGCGCACGGCGGTAAGCGCTTCGTCGCGGTACGGAGTGTCCGACGACGAATCGTGCAGTGACTCCAGGCGAGTCGGCGGAAGCTCCGGCGCCGCGTCCGGCGCCGACGCGCCGGCGGGCGGACCCGCGCCGAGCGTCTGTTCGATGTCACGCATCGTCACCCTGCCGGCGTCCGGGTCAAGCGTCACGGCGGCGACGTCGATACCGGCATGAGCGGCCATGCGGGCGGCAAGGGGCGTGACGGAGGGGGCCTCGTTACTGGCCGAGGGCGGCGAGGCGGGCTCGGGCGAAGGCTCGGTCCCCCCGGCAGGGAACCCCGGCGCAGTTGGCGGTGGCGCGACAGGCATGGGCGGATCCGCGGGCGGCGGCTCGGCGGGCGGCGGCTCCACAAGGCTCTCATCGGCGGTCGGTGGACGAATCAGGCCGAGCAGCGTGCCTACCTCCACTCCCTCAGTGCCCGCGTCGACGCGGATCCGGTCGAGAATCCCGTCGGCCGGCGCCTCGAGCTCGACGGTGGTCTTGTCGGTTTCGACCTCGGCAATCGGTTCACCCGCCTTCACGCTATCGCCCGGTTGCTTCAGCCACGCGGCCAGCGTCGCGGACGTCATGGATGCCGCGACTTCGGGCATCAGGACTTCGACGGCTTCGGTCGTCATCTTCGGCTCACCCGGATCGGCCCGCGATCAGCAACCTGGCCGCCGCGTCGATGATGGCCTCGGTGTCCAGACCGTATTCGCGATAGAGATCGGGTACGTCGCCGGATTGGCCGAAGCGGTCCACGCCGAGGGGAGCTACCAGATGGCGGTTGACGCCTGCGAGCCAGCTCAGCGAGGCCGGGTGGGCGTCGATTACGGTGACCAGACCGGTCGTCGCGGGAACCGGATCGAGCAGCCGCTCGATCTGCGCCTTGGAACGGACCACCCCGGGTGGTGTGCGGTGCCCCGCCATCCATCCGCGGTAGAGGCGGTCAACGGAAGTGACGACCAGCAGACCGGCATCCGGATCGTCCTCGCGAATCTGCCGGTGGGCCTCGATCGCTTCCGGCAGCACCGCGCCGGAGGCCACTATGGCGAGCACCGCACGCGGCCCGGGCGGGACACGCCAGTAGCCGCCCGCCGTCACATCCGCAGCCAGCTCGGGCGTGAATTCCCGTTCCGGCTGCGGAATCGGACGGGTTGACAGCCGCAGGTACACCGCGCCCCCGTCGTCGGCCTGCAGGTGCTCGAAACTCCAGCGCAGGAGCTCGCACAGTTCGTCGCCGTACGCCGGCTCGAACGACGTGAGTCCGGGCTGTCCCATTCCGATCAACGGTTCGTAGATCGACTGGTGCGCGCCTCCTTCGGCGGCCAGGGAGATACCCGACGGCGTGCCGACGATAATGAATCGCGCGTCCTGATAGCAGGCGTAGTTGAACGCGTCCAGACCGCGGCTGATGAACGGATCGTAGACGGTCCCGATCGGCAGGAGGCGCTCGCCGAAGAGCGGTGCGCTCAGGCCGAGCGCGGCGAGCAGGATGAACAGGTTGTTTTCGGCGATGCCCAGCTCGATGTGCTGCCCCCGGGTGGAAACCTGCCAGTTGAGAGCGGAAAGGATCCGTTCGTCCTTGAAAAGGTCACCCCGATCGCGCCGGCCAAAGATCTGGCGCCGGTTCAGCCAGGACCCGAGATTAGTCGATACCGTGACGTCAGGCGACGAGGTGACGACCCGGTCGGCCAGCTCGGGGTGCCGGCGGGCCAGGTCGGAGAGGAACCGGCCGAACGCTTCCTGCGTCGACAGCCGTCCGTCGGAGAGCGCCGCGGGCGGCTCGAACCGCTCCGGCACGGCAACCCGGGCCGCCTGGCGGCGTCGCGATCCAGGCGGCGCCTGCGCGAACGGCGCACGGCGGAGGAACGCTTCAAGGGCGTCCGGCGGAACGTCCAGACCGGCGAACCGCTCCCACTCCTCGCCGTCGCCGATTCCCATGCGCTGGCGGAACGTCGTCATCTGATCGGGTGTGATCAGACCGGCGTGATTGTCCTTGTGACCGGCGAGCGGCAGACCGTAGCCCTTGATCGTGTAGGCAATGAAGCAGGTCGGCCGATCGTCCTTGACGGCGCGGAACGCGTCGCGGACGGTTATCAGGTCATGGCCGCCCAGGTTGGTCATGAGCCGTCCGAGCGCCTCGTCGTCATGCTCGTCGAGCAGGGTCCGGATGCCGTGCGTGTCGCCCAGGTCGCGGATCAGTTCCCTGCGCCATGCCGCACCTCCCTTGTAGGCGAGGGCCGAGTACAAGGCGTTGTCGGACGAGTCGATCCACTGTCGGAGCGCATCGCCGCCCGGCTTGCGGAACGCCTCGGTCAGCAAGCTGCCATACTTGAGGACCTCGACCCGCCAGTCGAGATCGCGAACGATCGTCGCGATGCGATCGGAAAAGCGCTCCGCCATCACCGCGTCGAGGCTCTGGCGGTTGTAGTCGACCACCCACCAGACGTTCCGGACCTCCTGCTTCCACGACTCGACCAGCGCCTCGAAGATGTTCCCCTCGTCGAACTCGGCGTCACCGGCGACGGCAATCATCCGGCCGGGTGGTTCGTCTGTTCCGAGGCCGCGCAAGCGCAGGTAGTCCTGCACCAGCGCGGCGAAGCTGGTCATCGCTACGCCCAGGCCGACCGAGCCGGTCGAAAAGTCGACGTCGTCCCGGTCCTTCGTGCGCGACGGGTACGACTGCGCGCCTCCGAAGCCCCTGAAGCGCTCGAGCTGATCGCGTGTCTGGTTGCCCAGCAGGTACTGGATGGCGTGGAAGACGGGGCTCGCGTGCGGCTTGACGGCGACCCTGTCGGCGGGGCGGAGCGCGTCAAAGTACAGGGCCGTCATCAGCGTCGTGACCGACGCGCACGATGCCTGATGCCCACCCACCTTCAGTCCGTCGCGCGACGGACGAAGGTGGTTGGCATGGTGGATCATCCAGACCGACAGCCAGAGAACCTTCTGCTCGAGCGCGTGCAGATAGCGAATGTCGCCGGCGGCCGCGTCGGGGCCGTGCGGGTCGGGCGCGGGTTGCTGGGCGGTCGCCTGGATCGCCATAAGAGTAGTAGGATGCCCCAACACGCCGACGCCGACAAGCGCGACTGCGAGGCACACCATGATCGACGCGAGACTCACCCGGCGTGAAGCGCTGAGCCTCATCGGACGCGGAGCGATGGCGGTCGGGGCGGGCGCGGTGGCCGCCGGGGGGCCCGCGCCGCTCGCGGCGCAGCAGCGGTTCAGCAGTGCGGAGCCGCCGGACTTCCCCAATGGCGCCATCATCCGCACTCTGCAGGGAGACGTCGACCCGGCTGAGCTGGCCGAAGGGGCGACCCTCTTCCATGAGCATGTGGGGCGGGCCGACATCGACCTGGCGGTGGAGGAGCTGAGCGCCTGCGCGTTCGACGGCCTCGGCTGCATCGTGGACGCGGCCACGGGGCGGCGGACCGGCGAGGAGGTCCGTAACCTGCAAGCCATCGCCGATCGGAGCGAGGTGCGGATTGTCGCTGCCGGCAGCTATTTTCAGGACATCGGTTTTGCCGTCTATCCGGTCCGCGTCGCCGAGATGTCGGAGGACGACCTCGTCGAGGAGCTGGTTGCCGACGCGGCGGCGCAACGCTGGGGCGCGTTCGGCGAGATCGCGTCGTCGTTGGAGATGCGGCCGGACGAGCGGAAAGTACACCGCGCCGTGGCGCGCGCGCACCTGCGCACGGGGCTGCCGATCTTCACGCACACGCCGCACGAGAGCTGCCCGAGCTGCGCGATGGAGCAGATGGACGTGATCGAAGGGGTGGGCGTCGACCTGTCACACGTGGTCATCGGCCACATGGCAACCATCAAGCCGGAGCACGATCCGCTCGGCACTCACCGCGTGGTGGCGGAACGGGGAGCGTTCGTCGGCCTCGACACGCTGGGGCACGAGATGGGACGTTCCGACATTCCGGCCGCCGACAAGGTCCGGATGGTGCAGGATCTGCTCGACGCCGGCCTTGAGGACCACATCCTTCTTTCGTCCGACATGGGCAACGTCCGCCAGTTCAAGCGTTTCTACGGCCACGGCTGGGCATCCGTGCTGATGCAGTTCGTCCCGAAGCTGCGCTTCGCCGGGGTTCCGGAAGAGACGATACGCAAGATACTCGTCGACAACCCGCGGCGCTTCCTCGCCTTCGTGCCGGTCTGATCCATGCGGCGGTGGATGCCGGCGGCAGTGGTCGTGCTCGGGGCGGGAGCCGCCATGTGCAACGCGCCGACCGAACCCGGACCGGGCGACGACTACCTTTCTCCGGCGCTGCGCGCCGAGGTGGAGCAGCTCAAGGCGTCCGTCGCTGCGCAACCGACCGACGCGGAGACGATCGCGGAGCGAGCCCGCATCCTGGCCGACTGGGTGGACGCCTACGCGCTGGCGGGTAACGAAGTCGGACTAGGCGGTCCGAATGTCCGGTTGCAGGCGACGCTGCCGCCAACCGGCGCCGCCGCCCGCCGGCAGGGAGCGAACATCGATCGGCTGGTGCGGCTGTTCTCCCTGCACGACGTCCAGGGATCGCTCGGGGCGCTGACCGCGGAGTCGCTCGGTCCCTTCCCGGCGCGCAGCTACCAGACGATCCGCCAGACCTGGACGGTGGGGAGCGAGCCGGTGGCGGCGGGCGGCGGCTTCTGGGTGGCGCGCCATTTCAGCGTGAACAACGGGCCCTACCAGACCGACGATCCCTCTGCCGACGGCTACGCCACCATCCTGACGAGCGACGACGACGCCCGCTTCACTACCGACGTCTACATGGCGAGTGGTGCCCACGGCGGGTTTCGTTCGCCGGAGCCGGCGCTGGTGTTCCGTCTCGCTTCGGGCACGCTCGACCCGGGCGAGACGGTGACCATCACCTACGGCGATACGACCGGCGGCGGGCCGGGGATGCTGATGACCAGCACGTCGAGCGCGCGCATGCCGTTGCCGCTCTACGTCGATCTGGACGGCTCCGGGGAATGGCGGCCCCTGCCGATCCTGCCGTTCGTCGTCAGCGGCACGACGGTAGCGGGTGTCCACGGCTTCGCGCCGAGTGTCGTAGCGCCGGGCGAGATCTTCGAACTCTCGGTCCGCGCCGAGGATGCCTTCTTCAACCGGGCGACCGGTCCCATCCCGGCCTTCGACGTCCTGATAGACGGGGACGTGCGCGCGACGACGCCGGCCGGCACGGATCCCGTCAGCATCGTGGAGTTGACGCTCGAGGAAACGGGGCCGCACTGGGTCGAGATCCGCTCGGCGGACGGCGCGATCACCGGTGACGCCAACCCGATCCTGGTTGCGGAGAATCCCCAGCGGCGCATCTATTGGGGCGACACGCATGGCCACTCCGGTTATGCCGAGGGGATCGGCACGGTGGAGTTCTTCATGACGTTCGCGCGGGACGACGCGCGGCTCGACTTCGTGACGCACTCGGACCACGACACGTGGATGGACGACGCCGAGTGGGAAATATCCCGGCAGGCGGTGCTGTCGTTCGATGAACCCGGTCGGTTCATTCCGTATCTCGGCTGGGAGTGGACGCGGCACGCCCGTTTCGGCGGCCATCACAACGTGCTGCTTCGAACCGCGGAGGGCCGCGAACGCGTGTCGGCGCTGGAACATCCGACGCTTTCGGACCTCTATCGCGAACTGCACGCCCGCTACGACCCGACCGACGTCGTGGTGATTCCCCACGCCCACAATCCGGGGGATTACCGACAGTCCGACGCGCAGCTCGAACCGCTGATCGAGATGATGTCGATGCACGGAACCTTCGAGTGGTTCGCACGGCAGTACCTCTCCCACGGCCACCAGGTAGGACTGGTCGCCGCTTCCGACGACCACCTCTCGCATCCGGGGTATTCGGCGCCGAACCGGAACACGCTGGCACAGCGGGGCGGACTGGGGGCGGTGCTCGCTCCCGAGCGCTCACGCGACGCGATCTTCGACGCGATGCGGGAGCGGCGGACGTACGCCACGACGGGCGACCGGATCATCCTCGACGTGACGGTGAACGACACCCCGATGGGACAGCGGGCGGAGTACGCCGAGACGCGCGCCGTGTCGGGTCGCGTGATCGGCACGGCGCCGATCGCCTCGATCACGCTCCTGAAGAATGACGAACCGATCTGGAGCGAGACCTACGGGCTCGACGCGGGGGGCGGCCGGCCGGCCGACGTCGAGGAGTGGCTGCTCTCGTTCACCTCCGACGCCACGCCGCGCCATCCCGGTGACGCGCCCCGCGGCTGGCGGCACTGGCGCGGCGACCTCCGGGTCCAGGGAGCCGCGCTGGCGGAGGTGACGGCGACCGATTTCGTCAATCCGACCACGCAGGCGCTCGAGCCGGAGGGGAACGGAGCCCGGTTTGCGACCCACACCCGAGGGGACGCCAGCTCGATCCGGCTGACGCTGACCGACATCCGTCCCGACGCGTCGCTCCTGATCAACCTCGACGCCGCGCGCGAAACCGGATCGGCGCCCCCCTTCTTCCGCCCTCCCGCCGACATCGAAGCCGAGGAGGTGCGGTTGCCGCTGCACACGAGCGGCATCACGCGCACGCTGCCGGCGGAAGGCTACCCCGACGATCGGATCATGCTGCGCCGGCTCATCCGCAACGGTCCGCGTGACGTGACATTCAGCTACACCGACGAGGATGAACCCCGACAGGGGGACTACTACTACGTCCGCGTCGTCCAGGTGAACGACGCGATGGCGTGGTCCAGCCCGGTCTGGGTGGGCGGCTATCCGTCACGTTAGCCTTGCCCGGGTGGCCGACGTTCCCGCGCAAGCAGAACTCCCAACACGCCCCGGCTCCGGACGGGTGATCCCCTTGCCGGCGGTCCGGTAGCGCGCAGCCCCCGGAACCTCCATCGCTCAGTTACTCTGTCCTGGGCGGTACCGCGCAGGCGGCGCCGCGGCCCAGCGGAGCGGCTTCAAGCGCCGCGCCGACCGTTGCCAGGATCGCAGGCTCGCACGCCACCTGCATCCCCTCGAACAGATCGTTTTCCTCGCGACGGATGTGCCCACGGAGAAGAAGACCGAACGCCGTCAGGCGATCGTCCAGGCGGCTGACCGCATCCGCCTCGAAGCCGCGAATCAGCGCCCGCATCGCCTCGTGGTCGGCTGCCAGCGCCGCCACCTCACGCCCGCCTCCCTCCATCTCCCTCGCCGCGACGGGAAAGACATACGCCTCTTCCGCGTCGAAGTGCGGCCGCAGGTCGTTCTCGAAGAAGGCAAGGAGCCGCGCCACCTGCTCGGTGCGATCCTCGGGCCAGTCGGCGTTTGGATTGGTCGACCGCCCCAGGATCAACCGCTCCGCCATCACCAGCCCATGGTGATGGTCGCGCGACAACGGCACGAGGCTCGCGTGGCGCTTCATCGCAACGGATCCAGTCCCCTGCGTACGCTACACCAAAGGCAACGGCGAGAATCTGCCGGGCTACCCGCCGGCCACGGATCCGATGACGAGGAACGGTTCGGTGCCGGCGGCGACCTCCCGCGGAAGGGGCGCGTCTGGAGACTCGTGGGAGACGTCCTCCCCGCAGGCGAAGAAACGGAGGTAGGGGCGGCGGAGGCGCGTAACACGGTCCCGAATGGTGCCGCGGAGCATCGGATAGGCCAATTCGAGAGCGTCCAGAAGGACACGCTGGGTCAGGTTCGCATCCCCGACGGAAACCGGAATCCGAACTTCGCGATCCACCCGGGCCAACGTGCAGAGTTGGGCGGGGAGAATGACGGTCACGATGCGCCGGACGGCGCGGGTGTCGTCCCGGAAGGGCGGTGGAGTCGGCGCAGATGCCGGCGCGGTCATTCCAGCGTCTGGACCTCTACGGAAAGGACCGGTGGCAGGTCGTGGACAATGGACGCCCAACCGTCACCGCCGTCGTTCGAAACGTACACCTGGCCGCCCGTCGTGCCGACGTAGACGCCGCACGGATCGATCGTATCGACCGCCAGCGCGTCGCGCAGAACATTGACGTAGCAGTGCTCCTGCGGCAGGCCTTCCGTCAGCGCCTCCCACTCGCCGCCGCCGTTCCGGCTCCGGTAGACGCGAAGGCGACCGTCGGGCGGATAGTGTTCCGAGTCGCTCTTGATCGGTACGACGTAGATCGTTTCCGGTTCGTGCGCGTGGACCGCGATCGGAAATCCGAAGTCGGACGGCAGGTTGCCGCTCACCTCGCGCCAGGAGTCGCCGGCGTCGTCGCTGCGCATCACATCCCAGTGCTTCTGCATGTAAAGGACGTCCGGCCGCGACGGATGCATCGCGAGGCGATGGACACAGTGACCGACCTCTCCCTCGGGGTCGTCCGGAATCATGTCCGGCGACCGAAGGCCGCGGTTGATCGGACGCCACGTCGCGCCGGCGTCGTCGCTCCGGAAGGCACCCGCGGCGGAGATGGCAACGTAGATCCGGCCGCTGCCGGATGGATCCAGCAGGATGGTGTGGAGGCACATGCCGCCGGCGCCTGGCTGCCATTTCGGCGAACTTGGATGCTGGCGCAGACCGGGCAACTCGCGCCACGACTGCCCGCCGTCAGTGCTATGGAACAACGCGGCATCCTCCACGCCGGCGTAGACATGGTCCGGGTCGGTGGGTGACGGTTCCAGGTGCCATATGCGCTTGAACTCGAACGGGTGGGGCGTCCCGTCGTAGTAGAGGTGCGTACCGACGTCGCCTTCGTAGGCGAACTCATTGCCGACCGTCTGCCACGACCGGCCACCGTCGTTCGACCGCTGAACCACCTGACCGAACCAGTCGGTGTGCTGCACGGCATAGATGCGGTTCGGGTCGGCGGGCGAACCGGCAACGTGGAAGACTTCCCAGCCGGCCGCGTGGGGACCGTCGACCGTCCATTCAGTCCGTAACCCGTCCGAGGTCAGAACGAATGCTCCCTTGCGCGTTCCGACCAGCACCCGTACGCCCCTCATCATGTCTCCTCCAAACGGATCCGGACGCTTTCACAAGTGTCTGCCCAAGGTGCGGCGAAGCGCCGCAAGTCTAGCAGCCCGTGGTGAAACCCCCGCTACATTCGAGCGGCGCTGCGTCGGCGCGAACCGTGGGCAGGACGTCGGCCGGTACGCCGGCACGGAGGGTCCGTCCCTGATCGAGCACGATTACCCGCTCGGCCACGCGGCGTACTTCCTCTGCGGAGTGCGAGACGTAGAGCATCGGTGTGCCAAGTTCATCACGCACCCGCTCCAGATACGGCAGGATGCGGCCGCGCAGGCTGGCGTCGAGTGCAGCGAGCGGCTCGTCGAGCAGCAGCAGATCCGGTGCCGTCATCAGGGCGCGGGCCAACGCGACACGCTGGCGCTCACCACCGGAGAGGCTGTCGACCGGGCGGTCGAGGAGCATGTCGATCTCGAGGAGCTCGAGGATTGACGCGTGGGTCACGAGGGAGCCAGTGTCGTCTCCGTCGGGACGGCGGTCCTCGCGCGCGCCGTACATCACGTTGCCGCGAACGTCGAGGTGCGGGAAGAGCGCGAGATCCTGGGGAACGTAGCCGACGCGGCGGTCGTGCGGCGGGACGTCGATCCGTCGCGCGTGGTCGAAGAGGACGCGGTCGCCCATACGGATGACTCCATCGTCCGGGCGGCGAAGACCCGCGACCGCCGCAAGGGTCGTAGTCTTGCCGGAGCCGGACGGGCCGAACAGGGCCACCGTGCGGGCTTCGATCGTTTCATGCAACGCAAGCGAGAACGATCCCTGGCGCAGTCGTATGTCAATCACGACCGGCGTGGCGGCGGCGTCCGCGTGGTTCGGCACTGGCGCCGTCACGATGCCGCCCCGAGGCGGTTCGACAGGTGAACCGCGGCGAAGCCAATCGCGACGGCAGCGCCAATCAGCACCATTGCGGCCGTGTCGCGGCCCAGTTCCGCGTTGCGGTAGATCGCAACCGAAAGCGTGCGCGCGCCCGGCAGCGCGCCGGCCAGCATGATGGTCGCGCCGAATTCGCCGATGGCGCGCGAGAAACCGAGTACCGTGCCGGCGAGCAGGGCGCGGCGAGCCAGCGGCAGGCTGATGGTGCGGAACACGCGCCAGGGCTTCGCGCCCAGCGTCGCCGCCACTTCCTCGTACCGGCGGTCCGCCTGTTCGAATCCGGCGCGCGCCGCGCGGATCAGGAGGGGGAGCCCCATTACCGCCATCGCGATGACGACTCCGCGCCATGTGAAGACGATCTCGAGACCGAGCGGCTCGAGCAACGCGCCGATCGGCCCCCGTCGCCCGAACAATTTCAGCAGGAGCAGGCCGGTGGCGACCGGCGGGACGACCAGGGGCAGCGAGACGAGCGTCTCGAGGACCGAGCGTCCCCAGAACCGCCGCCGGGCAAGCACCCATGCGATTGCAATGCCCGGCGGCAACATCAGAAGCGTCGCCACCGCCGCCATCAGCAGCGTGAACCCCGTCACCTCGATCAGCTCGGCAATCATCGCAGCGTGACGAAGCCCGCCGCTTCGAACAGCGGGCGGACGGCGGATGTCTGCAGATAGTCGAGGAAGCGCACGGCACCGGAGCGATTCGGAGCGCCGGTCGCAACGGCCGCGGGATATACGATGGCGGGTCCATCCCCAATGGGCACCTCGAAGGCAACAATCGCGCCGGTGGCCGTCCGCACGTCCGTCCGGTAGACGATACCTGCGTCGGCCGCGCCCGATTCGACGGCGCGAAGTGCAGCACGGACGTTGCTCGCCGGAACGACCTTCGTCGCCACAGCGCCCCATAGACCGGCCGCGCGGAGCCAGTCACGCGCGTACACGCCCGCCGGAACCGCGTCGGGGTCGCCCAGGGCGAGGCGTTCGATGGATGCGCGGGCCAGATCCCGGGGTGCCGCAACGGTTCCCGGCCGGTCCGACGGTACGACGACGACGAGCTGATTCGTCAACAGATCGATCCGACTCCCGGCGTCTATCCTCCCCGCCTCCGCCACGCGCTCCATCTGCAACTCATCGGCGCTGACGAAGAGATCGACCGGGGCGCCTTCGATAATCTGCGACGCCAGCATCTGCGATCCGGCGACGTTCAACCGGATCGCGCTGCCTGTCGCCCCTTCGAATCGGTCGGCAATCACGGCCATCACCTCGGAGAGACTGGCCGCCGCCGACACCAGGACCGGCGCCGCATCGCCGACCCGGGACGTGTCACCGTCCCCGCCGCCGGAGCCTGCACAGGCCGCAAACAGCCCCAGCAGGCCCGCCAGAACGGCCCTCCGTTCGAACATTCGAACAATATAGTATGATTTCAGTCATATCAGGCAAACGGATTAAGACGATTTAGTTCGTCACCCTGGGAATCATGCCCCTCCTGACCGTCCGCGAAGCAGCCGACCGTCTTGGTATCAGCTACTCGACGCTGAAGCGCTGGATCTACAAGGGCGCCGTCCGGTCCGTTCGAACCGATGGCGGTCATCACCGCATCGCGGAGGAGGAAGTGGCTCGCCTCCTGGCACGCCGCGGCGCGCCTCCTGACCGCCGGCGTCGCTCTCCGCGCGGCAGCGGCGTCCTCGTTTCCCTCAGCGGCCGCAACCGTCTCCGCGGTGTCGTCGAAGAAGTCCGCCGCGAAGGCCTTCTGGCCCAAGTGCGCCTCCGCATCGGCGACCAGTCCCTCACTGCCGTCATTACGCGGGACGCCATCGACGAAGTTCGTCTCAAGCGGGGCGACGACGCTACCGCGATCGTCAAGGCGACGGAAGTGATGATCGGCCGGGAAGACGTGCCGCCGGACAGTTGACCGCGTCGAACCGCCAGAACCGCCTGGTGATCTCTCACGACCGATCAATCAGGAGCGGCGAGTGCCGCGCCAGTGCGTCGAAGTCCGCATCGTGATGAAGGACCGGCACGCCGGCGCGAATCGCCGCCGCCGCGATCAGGCAGTCGACAAGTGAGCGAATGGTCTCCCCGCCCCGCCGGCAGTGTCGATAAAGTGACGCCGCCTGATCGTAGTCAGTGGCCTCGATCGCGATCATGGCGGCTCGAGCGAGCAGGCGCCGGAGTTCCATCAGGTGGCGTTCGCTTCGCGCGCCCGCGAGCACTTCCATGTACACCGCTCCACAGGTGGCGACTTCCTCTCTGATCAGGCAGTCCCTTACGCGGGTGGCGGTTGTCGAGCCGGTGTCTCGCAGAAACTCAATCCACGCCGAGGTGTCGATGAGGATCACGGTACGCGGGTGCGGCGCAGGTCACGGAGATCGCCGTCCCAGCCGGAGCCCTGCATGCCCAGTGCCTCGTCGAGGCTGAGGGGCTCAACCGCAAGCCTTCGAAGCGCATAGTTGACCGCTTCCCGTTTGGTATCCAGCCCGAACCGGCGCATCACCGCGGCGCAGGCGTCCTCGTCAATGTCAATATTGGTGCGCGCCATACACCTAACATACACCATCCCCCAGCGCTCCGTATCGCCGCTCGAATGAAGCGACGGCTGCACCCGCGGGCTTGCTAGCGTGCCGAAATGACTGTGCCGGCCTGGAGGCCGGCGCACCGTTGTGAAGCTAGCGGGCGGAAAAAGTCGGAGGCAGAACGGACTGGACCTGGAGGCCCCATTGGCCGTCCTGATTCGTGACGACGTAAAGGGCCGGGGTGGTGCGGTACGGGGATCCGTCCGCCCGCCGGCGGCTGGTAACGACGCGGAAATGGACCTTGTCAGGTGACACCTGGGTGGCATCGACCAGATCGAGGGTCGTGTGATCCCAGCCCTCGGCGGCCCGGAGCAGATCGAAGTCGACAACGATTTCCTCGGGGTTGTCGCGGACAACGATCTGGCCGTTGAGGCCGATACTGATCCGCGGAAAGTTGGTAATTGCCGCAATGGCATCGTTGTCTTCGTCGTTCCAGGCGCGGATGTACTCGTCGAGCGCGCCACGGGCGGCCGACGCCGCGTCTTCGCCCTGGGCAAGGATCGGCGCAGCCGACCCCAACAGGCAGGCCGTGAAGCAGATCGCCAGCGCTAGCGCGCCCGTGCGGGCGCGTCCGGCGCTGGCTCCTAGCCTTCCCATCCCCGAAATCATATATGCGCGGGGCATCGGATTGACGGTCGAACAGGGGTGGGGTATGGTACGCGCGCGATGAGAGCGAACGTCAGCCGCGCGCGACGCCACAACGGTGGTCATCATCACCACGCCCATCCGGGGGCGGGGCTCGTGGCGGTGCGTGTAGGCTGACCAGCAACCAAACGCTCGCACGCGACACGATGGCCTCGCCGAACAGATGCGGCGGGGCTTTTTTTGTGCATGAAATTCGAGCCGGGGAGAACAGGGACGATGGAAATTGACTTCGACAAGATGGGTGGTCTGGTGCCCGCTGTCATTCAGGACGACACCAGCAACGAGGTGCTGATGGTTGGCTTCATGAACGCCACGGCGCTCGAGAAAACGCAGTCATCCGGGTTCGCCACGTTCTTCAGTCGGACGCGCAACACCCTCTGGATGAAAGGTGAGACCTCCGGCAATCTACTCAGGGTGCGTCGGATTCTCACCGACTGCGACGACGATACGCTGCTCGTCCGGGTGGAGCGGCTCGGGGAAGGCAACGTCTGCCATACCGGAGAACGAACCTGCTTCTTCAAGCAACTGCCGGGTGGCACCGAAGACGTGGAAGGCACTGTGGCGGGGGGCACGTCATGAGCCTGCGCCTCGGAATCCCGAAGGGATCGCTGCAGGATTCCACGGTGCAACTCTTTGCCCGCGCCGGATTCAGCATCTACGTCAGCGAGCGCTCGTATTTCCCGACAATCGACGACCCCGAGATCTCCTGCACGCTGATCCGTGCTCAGGAGATGGCGCGCTATGTCGCCGACGAGGCGGTTGACGCGGGTTTGACCGGTATCGACTGGATTGCCGAGCACGAAGCCGCCACCGGCAACGGCGACCGTATCGTGCGCGTAGCGGACCTCGTGTATTCGAAGCAGAGCTTCCGCAAGGTGCGCTGGGTGCTCGCGGTGCCGGAGGACTCGCGGTTTCAGAAGGCAGCCGATCTTGAGGGAAGGCACATCTCGACCGAACTGGTGCGGGTCACGGAATCGTACTTCGCACGGCTCGGCGTTAACGTCAGCGTCGAATTCTCGTGGGGCGCGACCGAAGTGAAGCCGCCTGACCTCGCGGACGCCATCGTCGAAGCTACCGAGACCGGATCGACGCTTCGCGCGAACCACCTCCGAATCATCGACACCGTGCTCGAGTCGAATCCGCAACTGATCGCCAACCGGCGCGCGATGGAGGACGAAACGAAGCGGACGAAGATAGAGAACATCGCCGTGCTGCTGAGAGCGGCGATGGAAGCGCAGGGACGTGTCGGACTGATGCTGAACGTGGAGCGTCCCAACCTCGACGCGATCCTCGCACTGCTGCCGGCGCTGCAACGCCCCACCGTCTCGCCCCTGAGCGACAACGACTGGGTGGCGGTCTCGACCATTCTGGAAGAGCGGACGGTCCGGGAACTCATCCCGCAACTGAGTGCGGCAGGTGGGCGCGGCATCGTCGAGTACCCACTCAACAAGATCGTGCTGTGAGGTTCGCCGTCATGAGGCTCGAGGCGTGAAGATCGTCACCTCGTCAAACCGGCGGGCCGTCCAGTCCATCGTCGATCGAGGCGCGGCGGAAGGGATCGACGGCCAGGTCGCGCAGCGGGTCGCCGAGATCGTCAGTGACGTCCGGGCACGGGGCGACCGGGCACTACGTCACTACGCGAAGACGCTGGATCGAATGCGGGGACCGATCGAGATCCCGGCGAACGAACTGACCGCCGGCGTTGACGCAACCCCACCGGCTGTGCGCGCGGCGATCGCCGAGTCTGCGCGCCGGATCCGGCGCGTGGCGGTGAAACAGGTGCCGAAGGGTTGGCGGGTCGAGCCGACGCCCGGTGTGGCCATCGAACAGCGGGTGACGCCGCTCGACCGGGTTGGCTGCTATGTTCCCGGAGGACGGCACCCACTCCCGTCCTCGCTGCTGATGACGGCGATTCCGGCGCGCGCGGCAGGGGTCGGCGAGGTGTTTGCGGTCTGCCCAAACCCGGCGCCCGCCGTGCTGGCCGCGGCGGTTGAAGCGAAAGTGGATCGGCTCTTCCGGATCGGCGGCGCCCAGGCAATAGCCGCGCTGGCTTATGGGACGGCGAGCGTCCCGCGGGTAGACAAGATCGTCGGCCCCGGCAATGCCTACGTCGCCACGGCAAAGGCGCTCGTCGCACGCGACTGCCCCATCGACTTCTACGCCGGCCCGACGGAAATCGTCGTCGTCTCGTCTGACGGCAACCCCGACTGGATTGCCGCCGACCTCGTGGCGCAGGCGGAACACGATCCGGACGCACGCGCAATCCTGCTGACGCCGAACCGGACCCTCGCACGAGCCGTCGCGGCCGCGGTGCGGCTGCAGGTGCGCGAACACCCGGCGGCCGAGCCGTCCATCGCCGCCCATGGCGTCGCGGTCGTGACCCCCACGCTGGACGACGCGATCGATCTCGCGAACCGGATCGCGCCCGAGCACGCGGTGACCGATACGATGGCCGACGCGCGTCGGATCACGCAGGCGGGAACCGTTTTCGCCGGACCGTTCGGGGCGCAGGCGGCCGGCGACTACGCGACCGGATCCAACCACGTCCTCCCGACCGGTGGCGCGGCACGCGCACGGGGCGGGCTGAGCGGCGCCGACTTCGTCCGCGTCAACAGCGTGCAACGGCTGACGCGAACTGGTCTCCGCCGTATTGCGCCCGCCGTCATCTCGCTCGCCAACGCCGAGGGACTTCGGGCGCACGCGGCCTCCGTGGCTCGTCGTGTGCTGCCGGATCCGGGAGCGCGTGCGGCGCGCCGCGCGCAGTCGACGCGCAAGGCAACAGACAGAGGATGAGCGGAAACCGAACGGCTCGAACCGCCGCGAACCAGGCCGCGAAGGAACGGACGGTCGCCCCGCGCGCCGCGCGCGGCGCCCGCACGGCGCGGATCGACCGTGAAACGACCGAGACGCGGGTCGCCCTCTGCCTGACGCTCGATGGGCGGGGACGCTACAGTGTCCGGACCGGCATCCGCTTCCTCGATCACATGCTCGAGCTGTTCGCCCGGCATGGCGCGTTCGACCTGACCGTCGAGGCGACCGGCGACCTCGACGTCGATCAACATCACACGGTGGAGGACATCGGCATCGTGCTTGGCGAGGCGGTGGCGGCGGCACTCGGCTCGAAGCGGGGAATCAACCGGGCGGGCTATTTCGTCATGCCGATGGACGAGACGCTGGGTGTGGCGGCGGTCGACCTGAGCGGGCGGGTGCATGCGGTGACCGATCTCAAGCTGCGGGCTCGGCTCGTGGGCGATCTGCAAGCAGAGCTGATCGCCGACTTCTTCGACGGCTTTGCACAGGGCGCGCGCGCCAACGTGCACGTCAAGGTGCTCTACGGACGATCGAGCCACCACCGTGTCGAGGCCGTGTTCAAGGCGTTCGCACGCGCGCTGCGGGTCGCCTGCTCGCGCGACCGGCAGTTGGGCCGGATGCTGCCCAGTACGAAGGAACTGCTGTGAGCAGCATCGCGTTAATCGACTATGGGGCGGGCAACCTGACGTCGGTGAGGAAAGCGCTCACGCACCTGGGGGCGCGCTACGACACGCCGGCGTCGCCCGCGGCCCTGGATCGGGTCCGGGGCGTCATCGTTCCCGGTGTCGGCAACTTCGACGCCACTTCCGCCCTCGACGACGCGTGGCGGCGGGCAATCGCGGACGTGATCGATCGCGGGGGCTTGCTGCTCGGGATCTGCCTCGGCCTGCAGTGGCTCTTCGAGGGGAGCGCGGAGGCGTCGGGGCTGGCCGGCTTCGGAGCCATGGCCGGACGTTGCCGGCTGATCGAACCGCCCGGCGCCGGGGACGGCCCAGCCGACGTGGACCGCCCCGGCGCACAGGGGGCCGGCCAGACGCTGAAGGTGCCGCACGTCGGCTGGAACAGCCTGCACCAAACGCGCGACTCCTGGGTACTGGACGGGATTGCCGAAGGAGATCAGGTCTATTTCACGCATTCCTACGCCGCACCGGTGACCGGCGACTGTGTCGCTTCCACCACTTACGGCATCGAATTCGCCAGTCTCGTCGAGCGTGACCGGCTGGTCGGGATGCAGTTCCATCCGGAAAAGTCGGGAGACGTCGGATTGCGGCTCTTCCGAAACGTCCTCGGCCGGATGGCGGAAGCCGGAAACGGATAGCCGGCAGATGCTGTCAAAACGGATCATCGCCTGCCTCGACGTCCGCGACGGTCAGGTGGTCAAGGGAATCAACTTCGAGGGACTGCGCAATGCGGGCGCGCCGGCCGAGCTGGCCCGTCGCTACAACGTAGAAGGGATCGACGAGGTGGTGATTCTCGACGTCACCGCAACGATCGAGAAGCGGAAAGCGCTCGCCCGGACAATCGATGAAGTGGCGCGGGAGATCTTCCTGCCCCTCTGTGTCGGTGGAGGGATCCGTGACGAGGCGCACGCGGAGGCGGCCATCGAGGCGGGCGCCGACAAGGTGAGCCTGAACACCGCGGCCATCGAGAAACCCGACTTGCTCACAACGCTCGCTCGCCGGTACGGCAGCCAGGCGGTAATCGTCGCGATCGACGCGAAACGCGAAGGCGACGGATTCCGGATATATGTGCGGAGCGGCCGGCAGGCAACCGACCGCGACGCGGTGGAGTGGGCTCGCGAAGCGGCCGGCCGGGGAGCGGGCGAGATCCTCCTGACGTCGATCGATCGTGACGGGACCAAGTCGGGGTTCGATTGCGAACTGACCGCGGCGGTGTCGGAGGCCGTGCCGATCCCGGTAATCGCGTCGGGTGGGGCAGGGACCTTCGACCATTTCGTAGACGTCTTCACCGTCGGGCGGGCCGACGCGGCGCTGGCAGCGTCGATCTTCCACTACGCGGAGCATGCCGTGGCCGACCTGAAGACCCATCTGCGGGCATCCGGCGTTCCGGTCCGGTTGTGACGAGATGCTGATTCCATCAATCGATCTGAGAGGCGGGCAGGTCGTGCAGCTCGTGCAGGGGAAGCGGCCAGCGCTCGCCTCGGACGACATCGACGGGTGGGTGGAGAAGTTCCGGGGTTTCCCGCGCGTGCAGGTGATCGATCTCGACGCGGCGATGGGATCGGGGTCGAACGCGGCAATAATCCGACGGATAGCGCCGCGCCTGCGCTGCCGCGTCGGCGGAGGGGTCCGCACGATCAACCGGGCGCGGGACATGCTCGACGCCGGGGCGAGTGCGGTGATCGTCGGCTCGTCCCTCTTCGACAACGGTCAGGTGGACGTCGCCTTCGCCGAGTCACTCGCCGCCGCAGTCGGACCGGAACAGGTGATCGCGGCCATCGACAGCAAGCACGGCCGCGTCGTGATCAAGGGATGGACTGAGGCAACCCCGCTCACAGCGGTGGAGGCGGCGCGCGCACTCGAGCCGTATTGCGCTGAATTCCTCTATACGCACGTGGATCGCGAGGGGCTGATGCAGGGGACCGACATGGAGGCGATCCTGGCGGTCCGACGCGCCACAGCGCGGCGGCTGACCGCGGCAGGTGGAATCACCACGCAGGCCGAGATCGATCAACTCGATGCCGAGGGGATCGACGCGGTAGTCGGGATGGCAATCTACACGGGCCGGATCGACGTCACACCTCCGACGCCGGCCGAGGCCGCGCCGCCGTGACAATGAGCGCGCCGGCGGCCGCTGTCGAACCTGTCCCCAACGTCCCGCTCACGCCTCCCAGCCGCTGGGTCTGGAGCCTCGGCACCCTCGGGGTGCACATCTTCTACCGCGTCGATCGGACAGGCGACGCCCTGCCCGCGGGACCGCTGTTGCTGGTTGCCAACCACCCGAACTCCCTTCTCGACCCTGCGCTCATTCAGGCGACCGCCGGACGCCAGGTACGGTTTCTTGCGAAGTCGACTCTCTGCGCCGGGCATCTCCTCAGCCCCCTGGTCCGCCGCGCCGGCGCCATCCCCGTCTACCGCCGAATCGATTCCGGCGTTGACACGTCGCGCAACGTCGAGATGTTCGCGGCAGTCCTGACGGCGCTCGCGCATGGCGAGGCGGTCTGCCTTTTTCCGGAGGGAATCAGCCATGCAAGAGGTCGCCTCGAACCTCTCCGGACCGGGGCCGCCCGAATGGTGCTGGAGAGCGGAGGCCGTGGCACTTCGGTCACGATCATTCCGGTCGGACTGAACTTCGAACGCTTCACGCGATTCCGGTCACGCGTGCAGGCGGTCTTCGGACGGCCGTTCGACGCTGAGGACCTGCGCGCCCTCCACGAGACGGACCCGACCGCTGCCGTTCGCGAGCTGACCGGGCGCATTGAAACGAAGCTGCGGCGATTGATGGTGGAGGCGGAGCCGCGCCATGACCTGCGGCTGGTCGAGCGGGCGGACCGGCTGTACGCCGCGGCGCGCGGGGCGCCCTCCGATCCGCGCGAACGCGTGGAGCGCCGCCGCCTGATCGCGGCGGGGATGGCAACGCTTCGGGAGCGAAATCCGGAGAAGCTCGCCGACATCATCGGGCGCGTGGATCAGTACGACGCCAGCCTGCGCCGGTTCGGTCTGCACGACCGCGACATCGACCGGGAGGTCCCGTTCCGCGTCGCCGCGCGGTTCGTGGTCCGCGAGGGGTTGTTGGCGCTTCCTTTCGGAGCGCTGGCGATAGCCACCCTCGCACTCTTTGCCGCGCCGTACTGGGTCACCGGATGGCTGGCGCGGCAGGCGCCCGATCCGCAATTGCGTCCAACGTGGAAGGTCCTGGGCGGAGGCGTAATCTACGCCGCCTGGATCGGCCTGGCCGCGGTGGCGGCGGGCGTGTCGCTGGGACCCGTCGCCGGTTCTCTAACCGTACTGGGCATGATCGCGCTCGCCCTGTTCGGTATGCGCGCCATCGAACGGGAGACGCAGGTCATTCGGGCTGTACGGGCGTTCTTCGCCCTTCGCCAGACGCCGAGGGAGGCGCGGGCGTGGCTCCGCCGCGAACGTGCGGCGCTGGCGGAACTGCTCGATGAGCTCCACCGCTGGATGGGCGGCTAGCGCCGCGCGTCGAAGCGCCGCGTAGATAACCAGTCCGTGGTGAAACCCTGCGTAGGCTACAGACCCAACTGACTCGCCATGTCGTTGAAGTCGGTGGCGACGATGTCGAAGTCGGGATCGGGGGTCAGGTCGCGATCGTCGTTCGGGCCGAACTCCGTCGGCCGCGGGACGTAACCGGTCCGGAATCCGAGAGCGCCGGCGGCGCGAAGGTCGCCCTTGTGCGCGGCCACCATCATCACCTGCTCCGGCTCCACACCCAGAAGGTCGGCCGCGGTGAGATAGGCTTGCGGATCCGGCTTGTAGTGCCGCGCCAGTTCGGCCGAGAGCACGGCGTCCCAGGGAATGCCGGCGTTCTTCGCCATGTTCACGAGGAGAGCGACATTCCCGTTCGAGAGTGACGCCAGGACGTACCGCCGGCGCAGGCGGGTCAGCCCCTCGACCGTATCCGGCCAGGGCGTCAACCGATGCCAGGCACGGTTCAGGTCATCGAGCTCCGGCTCGGTGAGGCTCTCCAGACCGTACTTGGGCACCAACTCGTCCAGAATCATCCGGTGCAGATCGTCGATCTTCGTCCAGCCCAGCTCGCCCCGCCGCACTCGGCCCATCGCCGGACCGTAGCCGGCGCGCCAGTCGTCGGCGAACGCGGCCCAGTCGGCCTGAATCCCCTTCTTCCGGCCGACCGCTTCGCCCTCTCGCGTAATGCTGGTCCGCCAATCAACCACTGTTCCGAAGACATCGAAGGTCATGGCCCGGACGTCTCGGACGCGATCGCTCAACTCCTGCCCGGCCAAGCTGCCTCTCGGCGCCCAGGCGGCGGTGCGAGTAAATGCCGCAGCCAGTATGGCTGCCGATCCGCCAGTCAGGAACGCCCGCCGGCTGCTGCTGTTCGACATCGTTGCATCCTCCTCCAGCGGGCGCGCTCCATCGGTCGACGTGCGCCGGCTGACCGCCCCCAGCGTATCGCTCCGCGCACGGCCTGTCCATCCTGCAACCGTCAAGCCGGAGAACGGCTCGGCGAGTACAATCTCGACAGTGACGCCAGCACGACCGGAGCCGGACAGCAACCCGCGCCAGCCGCCGGCATCGCCGACGGAGGCGGTCGGCGCGATTACGAAGGACGACCGGACACTGATCTCCCGGATCGCCCGGCAGGATACCGCCGCGCTCGCGGCGCTCTATGACCGCCATGCAGACGCTGTCTATTCCCTCGCAGTCCGGATTACCAACGAACCGTCAGAAGCCGAGGGGGTCGTGCAGGAGGTGTTTTCGCAGATCTGGTTCGAGGCCGCGCGGTATCTGGATGATGACGTCGCCGTCTCACGGCTGTTGCTCGAACGGACGCGGGAACTGGCGATCGCGCAGGCGCGGGCGGGTGGGCGGAACCCGGCGACCGACAGAGGCAGCCCCGGCGACGCGGCGACGGTTCGCCTGCCCCAACCGGCCCTCGGCCTGAACGACGACCTGGCAGACCCAGCCAGTGCCGCGCGCCTGCGCGACGCGCTCGCCCGTCTGCCGCTGCTTACGCGACTGTCGATCGAGCTTGCATACTTCGACGGACTGACCCTCGAACAGATCGCCCGTCAGCTCGATCAGCCGGAAAAGGCCGTGCATAAGCGAATCCGGTCCGGTTTGTCGGAACTGCTGGCGACCATCGGGGAGAATGATCGATGAGTTCCGACAAGCATCACCGCAAGCACGCGCACAGCCTGGCGAGCCTCTACGCGCTCGGCGCACTGAACGCCACGGACCGGGCTAAGTTCGAAGCGCATATCGAAATGTGCACGTCGTCGGTGGAGGAAGTGACCGCGCTGCTGCCGGTGACCCACGGATTGGCCGCGGCCGCGCCACCGCGCGAAGCGCCCACAGCGATGCGCGAGCGGGTCCTTCGCGCGATTACCAGAGAGTCGCCGCCGGCGGCTGGCGAACAGACAGGCGGCAGCGAGAACCGTAACGCCCCGATGGCAACGCCGGTGACGCCAGCGACCGCTGACGACCTGACGATCCCCGCCGACGTAGGGGATGAACCTGCTGGCGCGGTCGAACCCGGCATGGGGCGAGCGGGGCGTGCGATTCTGTGGCTGATCACGGTGGCCAGCCTCGGCGCGGCCGGCTGGATGGGCTGGCAATGGATGCAGCAGATGACCTATTCGCAGGCGCTCCAGGAGAACCTCGACGCCGCGAATCTGCAGGCGATGCAGGCCGAGGAGGCAGCCGGCGAGGCGCTCGAGGCGGTGAACGCCTTGCGCGCGCAAGTGGCGATCCTGGCCGCTACGGATGTCGAGACGCTGTACCTCGTGGGGCAGCCCGCCGCACCTGGTGCGTCAGCACTCTGGATCACGAGTGAAACCGCGGGAACGCTGTTCTCCGCGGCCGGGCTGCCGCCGCCGCCGCCAGGACGCACCTATCAACTCTGGTTCGTTTCGGACGGCGCGCCCATCAGCGGGGGTACGCTGGCGGTGGACGATGCGGGGCGGATTGCGGCTTCGGTGACGCCCCCCCTCCAGAATGGCACGGGCAGGATCCCGCTGGTTGCCATGGCCGTGACCCTCGAGCCGGAAGAGGGTGTGGCTGCGCCGACCGGTGAGGTGTACCTGCTGGGCAGGCCGTAGCGAAGCCGAGCCGGATGCCGCGCCTTCGCCGCGACGGTTACCGAACGTCTCCCTCGCCAAGACTGAGGAGATTGGCGAGCAGCGTGTAGGCGCCGGGAGTGCCGGCGGGAAGCTGGCGCCAGAGGCCCAAGCCGAGATAGACCCACCGGCCCTGCCCTGGCCGGGCTTCAACGAGCGCGCCCCGCTTGACGCCAGCGTTGTACTCGAACGTGTCCTCCAGTTCCACCAGATCGGCGTAACGCTCATCCCGGTCGGCCAGGAAATACAGACCGCGTTCCTGCACCCAGTTCTCCCACGTCGCCGCGCCCACGCGGTTCGGCCAGGCGAACACCGGATGGTCGTTTGCCAGAACGCGGATCGGTGCCCGTTCGTCGGTGACACGGCCGCGTCCCACCTGGGCCGGCCAGGGTCCGTACTGCGCCTCGTTGAACTCGAACTTGTTGTACTGCACGATGACGGCGCCGCCCGCCTCGACGTACTCCAGCAGCCGATTGTTGTTCGCCCGCAGGTCGTCGCGGCGCTCGTAGGCGCGGACACCGGTCACAATCACATCGAATCGCTCCAGGTCGCCCCATGCCAACCCGTCGGCGTCGATGAACTCGACGCGCGCACCCAGTTGCTCGATGGCCGGCGGCACTGCGTCGCCCACGCCCTCGATGTAGCCGACCAGCAGATCCGGCGCTACCGCCACGTCAAGCACGTGCACCGTCGCCATAGCAGGCCGGCCGATGTGCCGGCGAGAGGTGTGAGGGTATTCGATCACCTGGTAGCCCCGGTCGTAGGCCTCGCCGGCCACATCGACCGCCGCCCCCATCGTGTACTCGCCCGTCGGCGCGCCGCCGGTCGACACCCGGAACCGAACCGTCCGCGATTCGTCTTCGCGGCCGAAAGTGACCGCGGCCGATGCCGGCTCGGAGACCCAACCGCTCGGCAGATCGAGGCGTACGGTGCCCGTCACCGGCCGGCCCGGCGCTATCGGACCCGTGTGCGTCGCCGTGACGCGCACCTCGCGGGCCGCCGCGTCTCCGGTGGCGGCAACCGGCACGACGGTAATCGCCGGCGTCATCGACACCGCGACACGCGGGACGACCTGAAGCGCCATCCGCTTCTCGCCGGTGAAGAGGTCGTCGCCGTAGTAGCGGTACTCGACGCGACGCTCAACAGAAATCGAGGCCGACCCAAGTCTCAGGTCCACGGTCGCGCGGAACGGCGTCGGCCGGAACGGCAGCCCGAAAGGTACGTCCGGGTCCAGTTCGTAGCGGTCCGCCCCCGCGACGTGCGTCCAGTGGATGTCGGTCATCCGCGCGTCAGGGGGAATCCGTGCTTCGAGACTGCACTCCTGGACATTGCCCGCCGCCAGGGCGGCGGCGCACGCATCCACACCCGTGACCCCATCGAGACCGTCAAGCCGCAGGCCCTGCACCGTCACTGGGTCATCGCCAAGGTTGGCCACCAGCGCCCGCAGGCGGATCGGCTGCCCGGGCGCCACGATGCCGTCGTCGGCCAGCACCTCGAGCCGGACCGCGTGCGCCAGCACCGCGGCCCGCTCGAACTGGCGCTCCTTACTCGTGAGGCTGAAGTCGATCGCGGCCCGGGCCTCGTCGGACAGGCCATACACCCCCGTCTCGAGCGCAGTACGCATCAGCCGGGTCCGCAGCAGGCCGCTGAGGACCGGCTCGCGCGCACCCGCCATTCCATCGGATTCGAAACCCTCAAGCGCATCACGCGCATCCATGGCCAGCGCGGCAAGATCGTCGACGAGCCGGCTGGGCGGCGACGTTCCGGCGAACCGCGCGAGCGAGCCGATCGAGGTATCAACACCGTCGAAGAGTGAAGACTCACCGGAACCGCCGGTGTACCCGGCAATAGCCGTCTCCGCCAGACGGTAGCGACCGCCGGCCGCCCCCGCCGGCAGCGCGACAAACTGGGACATGCCCTGGCACTTGTGCATGCTGCGGGCGCGGCTGCCCAATTCGGTCCAGGTGGCGCCCAGCAACGGGTCGTAGCCAGCCAGGTCGATCGTCGTCAGGGCCGGATCGGGGTCGCCGCGCCGGTTGGCGAACCCAGGCGGCCCGATGCCCATCCCGAACGGGAAACCGGTTCGAAAGTAGAACTTCCGGGCCTGCCACGGGCGCAGGCCGTCCGCGATCTGTTCCGGGAACCGCGCCGGATCGGCGGCAGCGTGGTAGGCCTCTTGGGCGAGGATCGCAGAGGCTTGGTGGTGCTGGCCACCGCCCCGGCCTTCGGGACTCATCGCCGAGATGACGTCGGGGCGGATCGTCCGGATCATCCTGACGATGTCCGAGAGGGCTTCCTCGCGGCCCCAGCGCTCGAACGTCTCCTCGACACTGAACGAATACCCGAAGTCCACGGCGCGCGAAAAATACTGTTCGGCCCCGTCCAGACGGTGCGCCGCGGCAAGCTCTTCCGTCCGGAGCACGGCGAGCGCGTCGAACAGTTCCGGACCGATCTCGTTCTGGCCGCCGTCCCCCCGCGTCAACGAGAACAGCACCGTTCGGTGTCCATCCCCCCTCGCGAGGCGCGCCAGCAGCGCGTTGTTCTCGTCGTCCGGATGGGCTACGACCGACAGGAACGTGCCCGTGCTGTTGAGCTGCCGGAGCGCCACGGCGAGGTCGGCCTGCCCCGCCGGATCACTCAGCGGCTGCGTGACGGCCGATACCGCCGTCAAGCCCAGCGCGAGCCCGAGCGACACAAAGAAGAGCGCGATCCGGTAGGTTGCTGGCATGTGCTGAGTATACAAGTGGGGTCAGCCGCCGACCCCGAAATGAACCGCCGCTCCACTCGGCCGGGCCAAAACCGCTTCGTAGAACGCCTCGTACCGGGGAACGACCGCCTCCGAGCAAAAGCGCTCCCGAACGCGCTCGGTGCCGAGACGCGCGATCCGCCGGTGGAGAGCCGGCTCGGTCAGCAGGCGGATGGCCGCCGCCGCCATGCCGGCGAAATCGTCCGGTTCGCAGAGCATGCCGGACTCGCCATCGACAATAACCTCCGGCAGGCCGCCGACGCACGACGCAACAACCGGCGTGCCGCATGCCATCGACTCGAGCGCGGCGACGCCGAAGCTCTCCTCCGACGATGGCAGCAGAAAGAGGTCCGCTATCGACAGCAGCGGCACCACCAGCTCCTGCTCCCCCAGTGCCTCCACGTCGGCGGCGAGACCAAGTTCGCGAGCCCGGCGGCACGCGGTCGGCAGGTCGGGACCGTCACCGACGAGCAGCAGCTTTGCGGGCATTCGGTCGCGGATCCGCCGGAACAGCTCGACGACCACGTCGGCGCGCTTCACGGGACGGAAGTTGGAGACATGGATCACCAGTCGGGTTGCCGGATCGGCGCCTCGGTAGCGCTCGAGCAGCCGTTCGTCAACGACCCGTTGGTGTCGCTCGCAGTCGAGGAAATTCGGAATCACCTCGATCTCGGCCCGAACCGGAAGCTGGCGGTACGTGTCGTCGCGCAGGCTCTCCGACACCGACGTGACGCCGTCCGACTGATCGATGGAGAACGCGGCGGTCTCGAGGTATGAGGGATCGCTGCCGGTCAGCGTGACATCGGTGCCGTGCAGGGTCGTGATGATTCTGGGCGACGGCGACGCTTCCCCACCGCCGGCAAGAATCTCCCGCGCGAGATACGCCGCGGTGGCGTGCGGGATCGCGTAATGGGCGTGAATGATGTCGAGGCGGTGTTCGCGCGTCACCTCGACAATGCGGCTGGCGAGGGACAACAGGTACTGCGGCTCGCGAAACAGCGGATAGCCTGGCGTGCGCACCGCATGGAACGCCAGTCCCGCCTGAAAGTCGCTCAACCGAACCGGCGGCTCGCTGCTGATGAGGCGCACCTCGTGGCCGCGCCGCGCCAGCGCCTTGGCGAGCTCGGTCGCGACGATGCCGCTACCTCCGACCGACGCGTAACAGACTATGCCGACGTTCATGACTCAGGCTACCACCACGGGACGCCCCCCGTGGACGCCCGTGCGCGCACGGGATTACACTCGAAAGACCGCCATGAGCCACGCAACGTTTCACTCCTGTGGCCGCATTCTGCTCGGATGGGCTTTGCTGATGGGCGTGGCGGCGGACGCCATGGCCCAGTCGCTCCCGCTCGCCGAGCTCGCGCGACAGGAACGGGCTCGGCGGGCAGCGATCCCGGAAGCGGAACGGTCGAAGATCTACACGAACGCCGACCTGCGGGACACCGGCAGCCTGACCGTGGCGGCGACCCCGGCAGGCTCCGCGGCGCCGCCCGATACGGGCCAGCGACGCGCTGCGCCGGAAGCCGGACGCGATCCCGCGGAAGTGGACGGCAACACCGCCGCACCAACAGACGACGGCGGAGGGCGCGACCGCGACGAGGCTTACTGGCGCGGCCGGATGGCCGAGGCCGAAGCGGCCCGGGCTCGGGCCGCCCTGATGGCGGCGGCGCTTCAGAACCGGGCGGACGGCCTCTGGACCCAGTTCACCGCGGTCGACGACCCGGCACGGCAACGCGTAATCGAGCGGCAGCGGAACGACGCCCTCGAAGCGCTCGAGAACGCGCGGGTGGAGCTAGAGGACGCCGAGCGCGCCATCGCCAGCATTCGCGAGGAGGCGCGGGGGGGGGGCGCCCCCCCCGGCGGGGGGCGGCGGCCCGCCGGAATTACGGCCACGCGCGCGCCGCCCCCACCAGCCCCCCCCCCGCCCCCCCCCCCCACCGC
>VXRJ01000027.1:30953-90968 GCA_009838525.1 Acidobacteriota bacterium | reverse complement strand
AACCCCCCCCTCCTCGCGCCCTCGACCGGGGGGGGGTCCCTACAGCCCCCCGCGGAGGCCACCGCCCCCATCCGCGCGGCGGCGGGGCGCGCGGGCGCGCCGCCTGGCTGGCTGCGGTAGCTAGCAGGATTGCCGGCCTGGAGGCCGGCGCCCCGGCAAGCCGCAACCCAGCCCGCGCACCGCTCAGCGCTTGCCCGAGTACTCCAGCATCTGCTGGGTGAAGTCCTGGGGGTAGGAAATCCGGACGTCGGTGATCGTGCCGTCCACCGCCGTGATTGCCTCCAGCTTCGGCATCACGAAACCGGTGTAGGAGGGTAGATTCACCTCTGCGACGCGCTCCAGCACCTCGTCGCGCAGCGCCGGATCGAACCGGATGCCGTAGGTCTCGAACAACGTCCTCGCCGCATCGTAGTCGCCTTCCGACTTGATGCGCTGCACCTCGGCCAGCAGTTCGGCCACGCCGGCCCGGAACGCGTCGGCGTCCGTCACGACGTTGTAGGTCTTGCCGTCTCGCTGGCGCACGTCGATCGCGCCGGTATTGTCGATCAGCCAGTGGACGACCATCTGCCGGTTGCGCATGTGGTCCTGCTCGAGCTGGTTGCCCTCGCGTACGCGCCGGAGTTGCAGGATCGCGTTGCGCGCATATGCCTCGTACTGGGCCAGCACGATGTCGGGCTGATCGGCGGCGTCGAAGATCCCGATCTCCACCAGCTTCGGGTCGGCAATGAAGTAGAGCGCGATCAGGTCGGCCCGCGCCTCCTCGAGAGCGGAGTACTGCTCGCGAAGGAACGGCTGCGCGTTGCCGCCAAGCCGTTCCGAAAGCTGCCCGGAGGCGTGGCCGATCACTTCGTGCATGTTGGTGTTCATGTTGCCCGCGAGGCTTCCCCACTGCTCGGCCCGCGCGGTCTCCGCATCGTCCCAGGTGAACTCCGCACGGTAGGCGGCCGGCGCCGACAGGTCGTATGCCTCGATGACGTTGGAAAGCGAGATCGACTTGCTGCCGTACTGCTCGCGCACCGTCTGGTCATTGGGCAGGTTGATCCCGATCGGCGTAATCGGTCCGGCGTCGCCGATTTCGATGACGACGTCGATCGCGTTCGCGGTAATACCTCGGACCCCCTCCTTGCGGTACCGCGGATCCCATGGCATGTGATCCTCAAACCACTGCGCATGCTCGGCGAGCGTCTGAATCGTCTCGGCTTGCTCCGGATTGACATAGAAGACCAGCGCCTCCCACGCGCCCTTGGCGCCCCGCGCATCCATGTAGACCTCGGTGAAGCCGTTGATCGTGTCGACCGGCGAGTCCCGATCGGCCACCCAGGCGATGTCGTACGCCTTGCGGTCCTCCGGCTCTCCCGTGCGATACCAGGTGATCAGGGCCTCCAGCGCCGCTGCCATCGGCTCCGTCGCGAATGGTATGGCCGCTTCGAGATGGCGCACCACCTCGCGCAGTTCGTCGGCATAGCGGCCGTCGCCATCAATCCGGTATACCTCCTCCACGAGTCGGCCGTCTTCCTTCACCAGGCGGGAGTTCAGCGGGTACCGCTCATCGAACCCCTCGAGGTCGGCCATCGAGACCCCGGCGTGGAGGTTGTTCGCGCTGGACAGCAGCATGTCCTCGCCAGCGCGCGGCGACTTGTTGGTCAGGATCGGATCGACGTCGGGATCGAAGATGATGGGCTCGAGCCGAGAGAGCATCGCGTCGAGTGTTTCGCCATCCTGTACCGGGAACTCCGCGCCGGCGGAAGCCGCGGCATGCACCGCCTCGGCGAACGCCTCCGGCGTCGTCTCCGGAAGGAACTTCCGCGCCGTCAGGTTGTTGAACGGTCCCTGGTTGATCCAGAAGAGCTTCGTGTAGCGCTGAATCGCGTCCAGCGTGGTTGTGTCGACCCCGTCCGCGTGCGTGAGGATCTCCTCAAGCACCTCGCGCATCTCGAGGTTGTGGGCGTAGCGCTGGTCGTAGAAGATGTCGCGTCCCGCAAGCGCGGCATTGTAGAGGTGCCAGATGAGCGTTTTCTCGCGCAAGTCAAGGGACTCGAAGCCATCGGCGTAGATCTGAGCGATCGCCGCGTCGTCAATCCGCTCCAGCAGATACGGCCGGTCGGACGCCGGGGCGGCGTCCGTAGTGGCTGGCGCCGGTGACGGCTCCTCCCCGGGCGTCGCGCAGGCCGACATGAGCACGACAACGGCGATCGGCAGGACAACCAGACTGGGAACGACGAGGGAACGGTTACGCATCATCGAACTCCTCCGGCCTCGCCCACGACCCCGGAGCAGAAACCGCCCGGCTGTGACTTCTGCCTCCGGGGCCGGGGCCGACCGTTGTAGAATCGGCTGTTTCGCGATTATACCGGCCCGTACGGGCCGGAAGGGTCAGCCCATGAGACGCCCGATCACCGCCGTACCACTTCTCCCGACCGTTCCGGCAATGGCTATTCTCGCCACAACGGTCGTCTCCGGTCCGGCCTGGACGACACCCGCCGGTGCACAGGAACGAACGCTCACCGTCGCCGACCTGTACGACCCGGGGGGGCGTATCGACGTGGGCGGCAGTGCGGCTCGGGGCGCGTGGATCGACGACGCACACTACGTCGAACGGACTGCTCCCGGCGGCGCCGGCAGCCCCCTTGCCCGGGTGAACGCACTGAGCGGAACGCGCGAGGCGCTGTACGACACTGCAGCTTTCGAAGCGGCGATAGCCTCGCTCCCCGGCCTGACCGACGACGACGCGCGCGACATCGCACGGCGAGCGAACCATGTGATGAACGGCACCCGTACCGCACTCGTGTTCAGCTTCGCCGACGATCTCTACCACTACCGGCTGGAAACCTCCGACGTCCGCCGTCTGACACGGACGCCGGAGACCGAGATCGAAGTGTCGTTCAGTCCGGACGGCACGCTGGTCGCGTTCGTCCGCGACGGCAACCTGAACGTCGTCGACATCGATGGACAACGGGAGGTTCCGCTGACCACCGACGGGAGTGAGCGGGTTCGCAACGGCGAACTCGACTGGGTGTACCAGGAAGAAATCTACGGCCGCGGCAACTTCCGCGGCTATTGGTGGAGCCCCGACTCGTCACGCCTCGCGTACCTTCAACTCGACGACCGCGACGTACCGATCTTCACCGTGCTGGACCACATCCCTTACCGGCCGGAGGTGGAGGAGTGGGAGTATCCGAAGGCGGGCGACACCAATCCGACGGTCCGCCTCGGCATGGTTCGCGTGGCGGGCGGCGCCACCACTTGGGCCGACCTCGCACGCTACGCCACGGACGACCCGTTGATTGTCGAGGTCGGCTGGACCCCCGACAGCAGTCGAGTCGTTTTCCAGATCCAGAATCGGGAGCAGACCTGGCTCGATCTCGATCTGGCCCACCCGTTGGACGGCTCGGTTCAGCGCATTCTGCGTGAGACTTCCGAGGCGTGGGTGAACGTCACCGGTGCGCCCAGGTGGCTCGACGACGGCACATTCCTTTGGCGGAGCGAGCGGACCGGCTGGGCGCACCTCTACCACCTGGACCGCGACGGCAAGGTGCTGAGCACCGTCACCGGGGGAGAGTGGGAGGTTCGCGCCGTCCATGGGGTCGACGAAACGGCGGGCATCGTCTATTTCTCGGGCACCGAACGGAGCCCGATAGGTCTCGACGTCTACCGCGTCGGTCTCGACGGAACCGGGCTGCGCCGCCTGTCCGAGGCGCCGGGCACGCACAGCGCCGCCTTCAGCCCGGGGTTCACCCACTATCTGGACACCTGGAGCGACATCAACACACCGCCGCAGGTACGGCTCCACGCGGCAGCGGACGGCGCGGAGCTGCGCGTCGTGGCCGCGCGCGAAGCGCGCGCGCTCCGGGACTACGCTCTCCCCGAACCGGAGTTCGTGCAGGTGGAGAACCGCGACGGCTTCGCGATGGAAGGGTTGCTGATCAAGCCGCCCGACTTCGATGCTTCCCGGCAGTACCCGGTGTACCAGCACATATACGGTGGTCCTCACGTCCAGCGGGTCCGGAACGCCTGGAGCCGGGAGACGCTCTGGTGGCAACTGCTGGCCCAGCGCGGCATCGTCGTCTGGGTGCTCGACAACCAGACGGCGAGCGGCAAGGGGGCGGTCTCCGCCTGGCCAGTCTATGAGCGCTTCGGCGAACTGGAGCTGAAGGACCAGGAAGACGGACTCGACTGGCTGATTGCGCAGGGCTTCGTCGATCGGGAGCGCGTCGGCATTGAGGGATGGAGTTACGGCGGCTTCATGGTGAGTTACGCCCTCACCCACAGCGACCGCTGGGCAATGGGGATAGCCGGCGGGTCGGTCACTGACTGGCGCGACTACGACACCATCTACACCGAGCGCTACATGCGGATGCCGCAGCACAACCCGGAGGGCTACCAGCGCAGCTCACCCCGCTTCAAGGCGGACAGTCTCAGCGGCGCGCTGCTCCTGGTCCACGGCTCGATGGACGAGAACGTCCACATGCAGAACACGTTGCAGTTCGCTCATGCTCTCCAGCAGGCCAACAAGCCGTTCGAGATGATGATCTACCCAAGGTCGCGCCACCGCCTGGGCGGGGCCGACCTCGAACACCATCGCCGCGAGCTGATGCTCGACTTCGTTCTCGAGCATCTGCGTCCGGGTCATGCCGGCGCGGCGTCACGCTGACCCGACTCATTCACGCACCCACTGACACCAGGAGATCCCGATGCGCAACATGCTTCCCTTTGTTCTCGTTCTGGCGCTGGCCGCCGGTCACGGCGTGGCAGCCGCCCAGTCGATCGATGGCGGCCGCGGCGCCCTGCCGGTCACCGTTCCCGACAGCTACACCGGTGATACTGCTGCGCCCCTCATCGTGCTGCTCCACACCTACGGCCGGACCGGCGCGGTTCAGAACGAGTACATGGGGCTCAGCGACTTGGCCGACGACTATGGATTCATCCTGGTGGCGCCCGACGGGACACCCTCTCCCGCGCAGAACAACCCGCTCTACTGGGATGCCTCCACCGCGTGCTGCAACTGGACCGGTCCCGAGCTGGACGACTCCGGGTACCTCTCCGGCCTGATCGACAAGGTGAAGGCCGACTACCGGATCGATCCAAAGCGGGTCTACGTCATGGGCCACTCGAACGGCGCCTTCATGGCCTATCGCCTGGCGCACGACCACTCGGGGGCCATCGCGGCGATTGTCAGCATCGCCGGCGCTGACCAGTCGGAGGAGCGTCCGGCCCCGCCTTACCCGGTCCACGTGCTGCAGATCCATGGCGACGCGGACACCGCGATCGCGTACGACGGCGGCGAGATCCAGGGGGCGGCCTATCCGGGGGCGCGCGAATCAGCCGAGAACTGGGCGGCGCGGAACGGCTGCGACAGCAACGGCGAGGACGTCGCCATGCTCGATCTGGACCGTTCGATCGACGGGATGGAATCGACCGTGACCCGCTGGACAAGCGGCTGCAAGGCAGGCGGATCGGCCGAGCTCTGGACGATCGCCGGAGGCGCCCACATCCCCGAACTGTCGCCCCACTTCACGCGGCTCGCAGTCGAATGGCTGCTCGCCCACCCGAAGCCGTAGGGACGGAAGACGACTCAGCGAGGCGCCGCTTCCGCCTCGGCCTTGCGGGCGCCGGCCAAAATGTTCGGCATGGCGTAGTTGCCCTCGTGGCAGGCGTACTCGAACACCTGCCCGTCGAGCGGCCGCAAGGTCTGCACGGCGGTCCAAGGTGAGGTCCAGACGGTCGGGTCGTCGATCGTGAACGTGTACTCCAGGATGTCGGGGCTGACCCGCCGGAAGCGTTCCACGAGGCTCCGCGCGTTCGCACTGGCGCCAATGATGGTCAGCCGGCGACTGAGATTGGTCGTCTCGACCACCAGCGTATCGCCCTCCCAGCGGCCGCGCGAATCGCCGAGCGGCTGCCGGATACCCGTCGGAGGCCGGTCATCGAGTGGGATAATCCGGATCGATCCCATCATCTCGACGTACATCGCCACGTGATCGGGGGTCTGGAAGATCTGGACGTTGTTGTTGTACGCGGTCGGGTAGATGGGGAGCGCCATCGTGCCGATGCATCGGTCGAAGGAGTTGCGGTCGAGGTAGGTGTCGGGCGGCGGTTCCTGCCCCCAGGCGGGCGTGTTGCGCGCCGCCTCGATCGCCTCCGGGGTCATCGGGGGCCGGCGGCCATTGGGCGGATCGACGATGAGCGACGTGCGCCGGCTCTCGACTACCTGCGTGCCGAAGTCCATCCAGAACCAGTTGTAGGCGCCTACTGAGCCGCCCGCCTCGGTTCGTTCGGCCGGCTTCTCGTCCATCGCCCGATCCCGCTCGGCCGCTTCCTGCTCCCGGGCCGCCGCCTCTTCCTCGCTCAGGAATTCCTGATCGCCGAGTTCCTCGGGGCGCTCCAAAGGCGTGATGGTGCGGAAGTCCCAGACGCCTCCCAGAGCCGGATCGCCCCAGGACGTCACGGGCGGCTCCGCGGCGCCTCCCTGCGCCGTCGCGGCTACGGGCCCGAACAACGCCACACCGATTGCCAACGCCAAGAGTTGTTGCCGCATCAAGCTGCCTCCCGGGTCCGTTCCGTCACAGGTAGACCGGCACACGCGCCCCAGCATCAGGACCAGGTCAGGGCGCTGGTGCTCTGCGCAAACGCGTCGGTTTCCACGCCCATGTTCTGGAGCATGGTGACGAACAGGTTGCAGAGTGGCGCGTTCTCTTCGCCCTCGTGGACGATGTGATGGCCGTGGTTGAAACCGCCTCCGGCAAGGAGGATCGGCAGGTCGCTCGCGGTATGCGCGTTCGCGTTACCGAGATTGCTCCCGAAGAGGACCATCGTCGAGTCGAGCAGGCTGGCGCCGTCGGCGCCGGTGCGGCTCCGCAAGTCGGTCAGCAACTCGCCAAATGCGGAGACGAGTTCCCTCTCGATCAGCTTGAGCTGGGCAATCTTCGACTCGTCCTGCCCATGGTGCGAGAGGCCGTGCTGGTCGATGCTGACCCCGGGCACGTTCAGGACAGTGCCGTGGTCCTGGATCATCAGGCTCACGACGCGCGACGAGTCGGTCTCGAGAATAAGGGGAATCAGCCGGTACATCAGCTTGACACGGCCTACCAGGTCCGCCGCGTTCGGCAGGTCCTCGGGAGGTTCCTCCGCCACCACGGGCTTCGGCCGCTTCTGCCAGGCCTGCACCTCAGCCAGTTCCTGCTCGGCGGTGCGTACAGCGTCGAAGTAGGCGTCAAGCGTCCGCTGATCGGTCGAGCTGACGCGTCCCCGCAGCGCCGTGGTCTGCGACTGCAGACGATCGAGAATGCTGGCCCCCGCGTTCAGGCTGCGGGTCTCGCGTTCCACTTCCTCCGGCGTACCCTGCAGGAAGAGCTGCTTGAACACGCTGGCCGCGCTGGATTCGGCGGGCACCATCGCTCCACTGCTGGTGTACGACTGGCTCTGCGGCGTCGCCGTGCCGAGCACGACGGAGGGGAACCGCGTCACGTAACCGAGGTGGTTGGCCGCGACCTGGTCCACCGAGATGCTGTTCCGGAACCCATCAAGCCCCGGACGCCGGGCCGCCGTCAGCCAGGTGATCTCCGAGTTATGTGGTTGGCGGCCGGTCTGCTCTTCGTGCGAAAAGCCACTAAAGAGAGTGTACTGCTCTCGGTGGTGATCGATGAGCGACAGGTATTCGGTCGCCTCGTAACCGGCACCCGCCGCGGTTGGGAACCACGATGACGAATACAGGCCGAGCGTGTTGCAGATGTTCAGCATCCGCGGCGGCGCGGTAGCCGAGGCGCGCACCAGGGCCGGCGTCATCGACTCGAGCCATGGCAGGGCAAGCGCAACACCCGAAGCCCGGAGAAACGTCCGGCGGTCGAGCGGTCGGGGCAATGTCATGGCTACTGTCTCCTGAAGAGGTCGCTCCCGACGACCTCGTGAATCATGCTCCGGATCGGATATCCCTGATCGCGAAGACGGGCGACGATCTGATCCACTGCATCCCTGTCCGCGAACTCAATCTCCGCACCCGTCGAGAAGATCAGCAACTGGGACGCAAAGTGCCGGGCCACTTTATCAAGTTCCTGCTCGAGCAGGATCTGCTTGTACTCCACGATTCCGTCGAAGCGGTCGCCTTGGGGCGTCACTCCGGTCGTGTCGACGGCTGGGCCCTCGGCGAAACCACCGAACCTTCCCGTACCGCCGGAAACCCGGTAGTTGTTGCGAAATCCACCGATCGGATCGAACGACTCGAGCGCAAAACCGGGCGGATCTATGGACCGGTGGCAACTCGCACAGACGGGGTTGGCGCGATGCGCCGTCAACTGCTCGCGGATGGTCGTCGTGCCGCGAGTGTCCGGCTCGAGTGAGCCGACATCGGCGGGTGGTGGCGGCGCAGGTGTTCCGAGCAGGTTCGCCAGGACGTAGTTGCCGCGCGGGACCGGGGAGGTCGTCGTGCCGTTGGCGGTGATCTTGTGAATGCTCGCCTGCGTGAGAATTCCGCCACGCGGGCTGTCGGCCGGCAACTCCACCCTTCGCATGTACTGTCCCGTCACGCCTTCGATACCGTAGTGCTCCGCGAGGCGGCGGTTCACGAAAGTGAAGTCGGAGTCGACCAGGTGATCGACCCCGAGATTCCCGGCGACCAGTTCCTGCAGGAAGAGCTCGGTCTCCAGGCGCATCGCCTGCCCGAGACGATCGTCGTACTCCGGGTACAGGCTCGCGTCCGGGCTCGTCTGCCGGATCTCGTAGAGGCGCAGCGCCTGGCCGGCGTAGTCGGTTACGAAGCGCTGGCTCTTCGGGTCGTCCAGCATCCGGTCGACCTGCGCCGACAGCACCGCCGGATCGGTCAGCCGGTCTGCATGCGCCAGATCCGTTAGCTCGGCATCCGGCATGCTCCGCCAGAGGAAGTACGAGAGCCGGGTCGCCAGAGCGAAGGCGTCCAGGCCTCCCGCGCTACTCGCGTGGAAGAGAAACGGCGGTGCGGACAGGACGGCGCGAAGCGGTACCCGTATCGCCTCGCTGAACGGCTGGCCATCGCCGAGGAACGGCTTGGCCAGCCCCGCGTAGGCCTCCAGCTCGCCCTCGACCAGCGGCCGGCGGAACGCTAGCGGCGCGAAACGCGCCACGATGTCCTTGACGTGCTCGTACGGCTCCTTCGTCAGCCGTATTTCGCCTGTGTCATCAAAGTCGACACCCGTCAAGAGTTGCCTCGTGCTCTCCGGCGGCCAAGTGTCAAAAAGCGGCCCCTCGATCGTCAGAGACCTGAGCGCGATCCCTTCGCCCATCCAGTTGTCGACGTTCTGATCCGGCGCGAAGTGATTGGGAGGGGGAGCGTCGACCGGGGGAAGCAGTTCCGCCACCGACGGCGCGATCAACTCGCCCGGGCGCATGAACGTCTCCAGGATGATGGTACGACCCGCTTCATCGAGCAGATCGAAGACACCGATCAGGTTGTCCAGCGACGCCGTAATCCCTGCCATCTTGCCGCGGTACACGGTAAGCGTGACCGGCGTGCTGGCCTGGTACGCATACGCATCCAGCGTGACGCGGTACCGGCCCGGAGACGGCACCCCATAGCCCTCGCTGGCGCTGTGCAGCGTATAAGTGGACCCGGTGTCGTAGAACGCGACGTACGCGTCATCGAGCTTCTTCACGATCCCCGCGCCCAGGAACTTGCCGGAGCTGATCATGTGAAGGTACTCGGAGGCCGCGTAGTCGATCCGGCGGGTCTCGGACACCGGGCGCGGCCCGACCTGGAGCGCCGCATCAAGGGCGCGGTCGGCCGCGTCGAGATAGCTCCGCACATGCAGCGACGACATGGTCTGATTGGCCGCCACCGTATCGAATCCCCCGGAATCCGCCTCGGCCGGCAGCATCTGTCCCAGGTCGCGGGCGACGTCTTCATCGATCCCCAACAGGTCTTGCAGGGTGTAGGCGTACTCGAGCCGCGTCAGCCGCCGCAACGGTGTCCGTTGCGGACCGCGGGCGGCGAGACTGGCGCCGACGAGACCGCCGCGCAACGCGTCAAGCGCCTTCTCCGCGATCGCGGGATCCGGGCGCGGAGCGCCTCGCGGCGGCATCTCGCCCGCCTCGACCCGCTCGAAGACCCGCTCCCACTTGCGGTGGGTCTCGCGGTTCGTCAGATCGAAGTCGATTTCTTCGAAGTTGAGGGGCGTTACGGTGCGCGCACCGTGGCAGGCGATGCAGGATCCCTGGACCAGCGCCCTGACATCGGCTTCGATGGGCTGGGCGGACGCCAACGCCGGAACGAGCGCCAGCGCTGCCACCGCGATGGCACGCATGTTGAGCATCGTCTTAGTCCCCTGCCACGCTCCGTGTGCCGGTCGACCGGTGCAGCCAGGGGCCGCCAGCGGCGGCGCCCATAAGTTAGTGACTACTAACATGCCTACGCTAACACAGCGGATACACCCATTGCAATGCGAAAGCCGGAGGTCGTTTCGGGCACGCTACCGAACATGCCGGCCACCATCGACGCGGACCGTCTCACCCGTAACGAAGTCGGATCGGATGAGGTCGAGCACCGTGCTGGCCAGCGCCTCAGGCCCTCCCCAACGGCCGAGCGGCGTAGCCGCCTCAACCGCCGCCACCTCTTCGGCATCCAGTTCTTCCGGAGGAAGCAACGGACCCGGAGCGACCGCATTCACGAGGATCCTGTCTCCTGCGAGTTCCAGCGCCAGCGCTTCGGTCAGGGCGATGACGCCACGTTTGGCGACATAGTAGGGCAGGTAGCCCGCGTATCGGGGCCGGCCGCTAGCCGCAGTCCAGTCGGAGACGGTGACGATCCGCCCGCCGCCCGCCGCGCGAAGGTGCGGCACCGCGGCCCGCGCCAGGCGGAATGCGGCCGTGAGGTCGATGTCGAGCGCCTTGGACCAGTCGTCGTCACCCAACTCGTCGAACGGCGTATGACGGTACGTGGAGGCAAGGTGGACCACTATGTCCAGGCGACCCAAAGCGGCGGCGGACCGATTCACCAGCGTGGCCGCAGCCGATGGAGCGGAAAGGTCTGCTTCCAGAGCGATTCCCTTCCGGCCCTTCTGCCGCACTGCCTCCGCGGCCTGATCCGCTTCTTCGCGAGATCGTCGGTACGAGAAGGCCACATCGACGCCAGCGGTCGCGAGGCACGCAGCGAGCGCCACTCCCATACGCCGGCCGCCGGTGAGGAGCGCGGCCTTCCCTGTGAGATCCATCAATCCTGCGGTCGCCGGCATGCGCGCCGGCCACCACCGCAGCTAGGTCTGCTGCGGCTCTGTGGATCGATCGGGCGGTGGCGGAACGTCAGCCGGAACTCCAGGCGCAGGCTCAGGCTGCACGTGCGGCGCCTGTGGCGCGTCCGGACGGAGCATCTCGTCCACGAGGAATACGTCGGTCAGCAACGCCCGAACGTGAATCATGCCGTTCAGGTTATCGACCATCTGTGACGTAATGCCGGGCTGCGCCAGCACGAGGTCGACCGCAGCTCGCGCCGATTCCGCGTCGCGCCGAAGCACCTCGATGAATCGCCGGTAATCTCCCCGGCGCGACTCGTCCCGTTCGCCCGCCAGGTTCAGAAAGGCGTCGCTCAGTTGCGGAAGGGCTTCCGCCAACTGCTGTAGCTGCCTGCGTACCTGCGTGTCGCCGGCCTTGGCCATCTGCGGAGTGACTCCGCGGGCCGCGTACGCAAGACAGAACTCGTAGCTTTCTTCGACGACGTCGACGAGCGCCTTGAGGGTAACGGCGCTCAACTCTTGGACGAGTCCCGCGACACGACCCAGCGGTCGGGATCGTGGTGCGACAAATAGTTCTCACGATCGACCGAGCCGAAGATCATGGCCTTCGTAAGCCACAGCTTGTCAGGTCGGACCGCGAAGTAGATGTGCGTGATCGTCAGCATCACGAACAGCACGGCACCCAGACCGTGGAGCACGTACATCAGCCCCCAGGTCTCTTCAGCCAACAGGTACGCGTTGTGCGCCACCAGCGGGTTCTCGATCCGGAACATCATGACAAGCCCGGTCGCTATCACGGCGAAACCCGCCAGCATGACCGCAGTGTGATACAGCTTGTGATCGAGCGGGTACTTGCCGTGCTTCGGTACCGGTCCCGCATCCTGCCCCAACTGCCGCTTCACCCGGGCGATCGCTTCCTGCAGGTCAGCCGGCAACAGCCAGATCGACCAGAAGTCCAGAAAGAACGTCGAATGGATGATGTGGTAGAGGATCGAGATCGTCAGGACGACGCCGGCAATCCAATGGATCGTGACCCAAGGGAACTGAATGCCGACAATCGGGAAGAAACCCGTGACGAGCAGCACGAGCATCGCGACCGCCATGATCCAGTGAAACAGCCTCGCAGCGAGCGTGTGCCGCTCGATCTGGGCCGGTACGGCTCCGCCTCCCGCGCTACCACCCGCATCGCCACCGTTCGCGCGGGCGAGTTTCGGCAGCCATACAGCCGCGTAGGCGACGTGAAAAACGCAGAATGCGACGCCGAGCCAGAAGGAGAGATAGAGCAGGTCCCAGGAGACCCTGATCAGGATCTCCTGGCCCCAGGGGTTGGTACCCCACTGAAACAACTGCATCTACGCCTCGACGCCTCGGACTGACCGCACGACGAGGTTGCGCAGCAGCGTCACCTTGTAGCCGTTGTGCGCCAGCGGACGAACCCCGTTGATGGCGATCTCGCCGGCACGCGACGCCGTCGCTTCGCTCACCTGCTGTCCACGCACCGCGTTCTCCGCGGCGATGAAGCGGACGGGATACGGTGCGACGCCGTTGGCAACTATGCGGATGTCCTCGATCGTTCCGTTGCTGACTCTCGCCGCCGACGCGACGTTTGCCAGCGGGAAGTCCCAGACCGCCCGGTCGCGCGCCTTCTCGAAATAGAAGCTCGCACCCGCGAAGGTCGACGGGATCCGGATGGACGTCAGAATATCGCCCGGTTGCAGCGCGGTCATCCGCATGATGTCGACGGCTGGACCGATGAAGAAGTCCTGCGCCGGGATGACCCGCTCGCCGCCGCTGTTGCGCACCACCATCTCGGCGTCGAGCGCCACCAGCACGGGCGCGGTGTCCGAGGGGTTGACGGCGACGCACCGGCTCGCGCCCAGGATCGCATGCTCGCGATTCATGGCAGTCGGTGTGTCGGCATAGCAGATGTTGCCGCCAGCTCGGTAACAGCTCCACCCGTCACGGTAGTACCAGCAACGAGTGTCCTGGACAACGTTGCCGCCGATCGTCCCCTGATTCTGAATCTGGGGCGACGCGGCCTGCGACGCCGAGTCGGCCAGCATGCTGTACTGACTCGCCACCTCGGGGTGCCGAATGACCTCGCGCAACGTGGCCATTGCCCCGATTTCAAGTCCGTCACCGGTGGAGCGGATCTCCCGCAGCGACTCGACGCCGCCCAGGTCCACCACCGCCGCCGGCTTCTTGACGCGGTCCTTGAGCCAGTCCCAGGTGTCGAGTCCACCTGCAAGCACCCACGCCTCGGCTCCATACTGATCGAGCACCCCCAGCGCCTCTTCCGTGCTGGCAGGCTGGAAGAGCTGGAATGCCGGCATCTTGTCGCGAATCACGGCCATTGGATCTTCTCCCTCTCCAGATGTTCCAGTTCGGCGCTACACGTGCGTCGTCAGCTTGTTGTGGGCCTCGGTCAGCTCAGGATTGAGCTTCGTGAGGATCATGTCGCGCATGATCGGCGAGCGATTGAAATCTACATCGCCACCCAGGGCATCCGAAATGGCGTTCAGCACCGCGCCGGTGCCGGCGCCGACGGGCGCCTCACCGATACCCTTCGCCCCGATCGGGGAGAACGGATCCGGCTCGTCGGCATTGAGCCACCCCATCTCCGAATCGTGTGGAGAATCCAGAATCGTCGGCGGACGGTTCGAGTAGAACCGCTTGGCGACGTGCAGCCCCCACTGCGGGTCCATGACCCACTTCTGTCCAAGGGCCACGCCGAAGCCCTGGATGCCACCACCGTGCACCTGGCCGCCGAAGTTCTGCGGATGCAGGATGGTCCCGGCGTCCGAGGCCACCTTGTAGTCCTTCAACTCCACCGCCCCGGTCTCGATGTCCACCTCGACCTCGGCGAAGCCGATGCAGAAGGAGATGTTCCGGCCGCCGGTCTCGAAGTTGTCCTTGGCGGCAACCACGAGACCCTGCCCCTGCAGCCCAGTTGCGGACCGGGTGGTCATCTCGTTGAGGTCCTCCGGCAGAACCGAGCCGTCATAGACGCCACCCATTTCGATGGCGCGCTCGGACGCCTGGGCGAAGGTCATCCCCTGACCCCGGTTGCCACGCCGGTAGACGCGGCCGTCCGACACCTCGAAGCTGTCGGGCGATCCGCCGAACCGGTCTGCCGCAATCTCCTGGAGGCGCTTCTTCGCCTCGAGGCCGGCGGCCCAGTTCGACCTGGTATGGCCATGGGTCGTCTGGCTGCCACCCTGAATGGCGCTCCAGGGAAGGTGCTTACTGGTGTCGCCCCAGACCACTTCGGCCTGCTCCCACGGCGTGTCGAGCGCCTCCATCGCGGCGCGCGACGTGTCGGAGAACGACTCGGTGCCGAGGTTGCCGACGCCGGTATGAATCTCCACCATCCCGTCGGGACGGATGACCAGCAGGCCGTCGACACCCGATGTGCCGGCCGAGTAGGAACTGATGGCCGCACCGATGCCGGTCACCTTGGTGCCGTTGCGCTGACCGCTCCGCGCCATCATGCCTGCCCAGTCGAACTCGGTGCGAGCCTTCTGGATGGCCTCCTTCGGGAAGGCGCCCGAGACGTTGCTCTGCTGTCCCTGCCGCGGACGCCCGAACAGGGCCTGGCCCTCCGGCGCGTTCAACTCGATGATGTCGAGCCGGTCCACACCGAGTTGCCGGGCCGCCTTGTCGACGATCGGGGCATACATCGCCACCGCCTGCACACCGCCCGGCGCCCGTTGCGCCCCGCGTGGCGGCGTGTTGGTGTAGACGGTGATGCCGCGAACCCGCGCGTGCTCCGGCATATACATGAGCGACGCCTGATCGGCGCATGACATGTAGTCGCCCGAACGCCCGTAGGGACCGCCATCCTGAACGAGGGCCAGATCCATCGCCAGGATCCTGCCGTCGCTCCGGAAACCGAACTTGGCGCGGCACTGGATACCCGGTCGCGCGCGACCGAAGAAGTTCTCTTCCTGCCGCGTCACCCGCATCATGACGGGCTTGCCGATCTTGCGGGACAGCAGCGCCGGGATCCGCGACTGAATCGACGCGGCGATCTTGCTGCCGAAGCCCCCGCCACAGTACTCGGTGAGGAGCACCAGATCGGTCGGGTCGACGCCTATCCAGCGAGCCATGCCGGCCTCGGTCCGGGCGGTGCTCTGGGTCGAGGCGTGCATGTAGCACTTGCCGTTCTGCCAGTAGGCCATCGCCGTCCGGGTCTCGAGCGGCTGGTGCGACAGCGACGCCGAGAAGACCGTTTCGTCAAGCACCAGGTCCGACGCCGCGAAGCCCGCCTCCACGTCGCCCACCTGCCACTCGTCGGTCATCTCGCCGTTGGTCGGCAGGATGCCACGGTCGATCTCGCTCCAGTCGACGTTGTCCCACTTGATGGTCGACAGGTCGCGACCCACCATCGTGTTGCCGTCGAGGCGCGCGTTCGGACCGCCCGGCCGCAGGCTCTCGAGCGGATCGAGAACGAACGGCAGCGGCTCGAAGTCGATGTCGATCGCTTCGATAGCCTCGGCCGCGGTCTCCTCGTCGACCGCCGCAACAGCGAGAATCGGCTCGCCCTCATAGAGCGGCTCGTTGGTGAGACCCGCCTCCTGAGGAGCTTCCGCCGGCTCGAGGTCGTCGGCCGTCAGGATGCCCTCGACTCCCGGCATCGCCAGCGCCGCGCTGGTGTCCATCCGCCGGACCCGCGCATGCGGCATCGGGCTGAGGAGCAGCTTCGCGAAGACCATCCCCTCCGCACGGAAATCCTCCGCGTACTTCGCCCGTCCCGTCACCTTGGCGAGAATGTCGGGCGTCGTGTAGTTCTTGCCGATCAGCTTGAAGTCAGCCATCGTCAGCTCCTCATCCCGTTACGCGTGTACTCGCACGCCTTCTCTGCGACGTTGAGGATCTTGTTGTAGTCGATGCACCGGCAGATGTTGCCGGCCAGGTGGTGGGCCGCCTCGCCACGCGTAGCGTTCGGGTTCTCCTCGGTGAGCGCGACCATGTTCATCACGAACCCCGACATGCAGAACGCACACTGGAAGCCCTGCAAGTCGACCACCGCCTGCTGCACCGGGTGCAGCGTCCCATCGGCGCTCTCGAGGCCCTCGATCGTCAGAACCTCGCGCCCGCGCACCTGATGAGTAAGCGTCGAGCAGGAGTACTGCGGGACCCCATCGACCAGAACGGTGCAGGCGCCGCACTCGGCACGGTCGCAACCGATCTTCGTGCCGGTGAGCCCCAGCTTGTAGCGCAGTGTCATCGCCAGCGTTTCCTGCGGCATGACGTCGACGCGCCGCTGCTGCCCGTTGACGTTGAGCGTCACGAGCCGCTCGACCGCGCCCGGCGCCTGCGCCAGCACAATGCCGTTGTTCCGCAGGACGTAGCCGGACGCCGACACGCTTGCGCCGGTCGCGATAACGCCCTTGATAAAGCCCCGTCGCGAGACGCCCGGCTGTTGGGCCTGGCACTCCTCACTACTCATGTGCGTGTGAGCCGCGTCTCCCATGAGACGACCTCCTCAGTGGCGCGACCATCGCGCCTGGAACCAGCGGGAGAAAGTCCTCCCGAGGTGGTGAGTGTATCACCAGACAACGTCGATGCCAAGCCCCGGCACCAAGTTTTCTAGACTCCGGCGGCTCTCCCATAACTCACTTTTTTTCAACAACTTATAGAGACTGGTGCCGGATTGTCCAGTGTCCGGTAACTACTTGGCGAGAAAATTCCCGCGGGCCATCGCCCAGACAGGACCACGAGCTCTCCAAATACGGGGTTGAACTTCCCCGCGACTCCAACGTATGATTGAAACAACTGTTTAATCATGGCAACCGGCACCAAGGAACGGATCCTGGACGCGGCGGAGCGACTGTTCGGCGAGCGGGGCTTCGCCTCGACGTCGCTTCGCGACATCACCGCCGGGGCGGGCGTCAACGTCGCCTCGGTGAACTACCACTTCGGATCCAAGGAGGCGTTGCTGGAGGCGGTGCTCGAGCGGCGGTTCCGGCCAATCAATAGGGAGCGCCTCGCGATGCTGGACGCCGTGAATGCACGCGCGGGAGAAGACCCGCCGCCAATCGAAGAAGTGGTGCGCGCGTTCCTGTTGCCACCTTTCGAGCGGCAGCGCGCATGGAGCGCCGACGCGCAGGTGTCGTTCCTCCGCCTGGTGGGGCGGATTCACGCCGAGACGAACGAGGCCTTCCGCGCGATGCTGGTGGAACAGTTCGATGAGGTCCGCCAGCGTTTTCAGGCGGCCCTCCAGCACGCGCTGCCCGACCATCCCGACGTGAACTGGCGGATGCTCTTCATGATCGGCTCCATGTCGTTCACGATGTCGTGGGGGCCGATGCTCATCGGGCGGGAAGACGCCGGGCACGTTCCCGAGAACGTGCTCGAGTCGCTCGTCCGGTACACCGCCGCCGGCATGACGGCGGCGTCTTCCCATGCCGCGGCGCCGGCCCGGGTGGTTGCCGGCGCGGGTGCGAGGCGATGATGATCCGAACGGCGCTACGGCTCTTCCTGTTTGCGGCCGCAACGCTCGCGGCGGGGTGCGCCATCACCGCGCCTCCGGTCGAACGACCGGAGATAAGCGTGAGCCTGCCCGACGACTGGACCGCCGGCGAGATCCCGGCCGGCCAGGTGGCGCCCGACTGGTGGACGGCGTTCAGCGACGAAGAACTCTCACAAGCGATCCACAATGCGCTCACTCGCAATCTGGACCTGCAAGCGGCGGCCGCGCGCCTCGAGATAGCCGCGGCGGACGCCCGCGCGGCAGCGAGCGCACTGAACCCCAGCCTGCAAGCTTCATACAGCGGCATCCGCCGGAAGCAGAACTTCATCGGGTTCCCAATCCCGGGAGCTGGGGATCGCGTCCTGAGCACCGTCTTCACGAACCACGGAATCTCCCTCGACACGGTCTGGGAAGTCGATCTCTGGGGTCGCCTTCGCACTTCCGAGCAGGCGGCCCTCGCCGACCTGCAGCGCGTCGGCGCCGATCTGCGCGGCGCCCAGCTGTCGCTCGCGGGTCAGACTGCCAAGACCTGGTTCGCGATCGCGGAGGCACGCCAGCAGGTACTGCTGTCAGAGGCAACCGTCGACAGCTTCCGCGAGTCGGTCGACGTCGTTCAGCAACGTTTCGAGGCGGGCGTACGTCCCGCCCTGGATCTCCGGCTGGCCCTGCTCAACCTATCGAACGCCGAAGCGCAACTCGCGGAGCGGCGGCGGCAGCTCGATGCCTCGCTGCGCCAGCTCGACCTCCTGCTCGCCCGGTATGCGTCGGGGGACATCACGCCGCCGTCGGAACTGCCCGCGATGCCGCCGCCGGTGCCGGGCGGCGTACCAGCGGACCTGGTGGCGAGGCGTCCCGACCTCGCCGCCGCCGAACGGCAGGTGGCCGCTTCCGAGGCCCGGCTGCATGTGGCGCGGCGTCAACTCCTTCCCGGCATCAGCCTGACCGCAAACACCGGCACCGCCACAAACTCGCTGCTTTCCCTCCTGAACGGCGATTTCGGCGTCTGGGGCATCGTGGCGAACGTCGTCGCGCCACTCTGGCAGGGCGGCCGGTTGCGCGTGGACATCGACCGTGCTGAGGCACAGGTGGCCGAAGTGCTCGCGAACTACGTCAACACGGCACTTACGGCGTACAGCGAAGTGGAGACCGCGCTCGCGGCCGAGGAGTACCTGGCGGACCGCGTCACCCACCTCGCGACCTCCGTCGAGCAGTCCCGCGCCGCGGAACGCCTTGCCGACGAACGGTACCGGGCCGGTCTCGACACCTACATCACCGTCCTGGACTCGCAGCGGTCGGCCTTTCAGGCGGAGTCGGAACACATCGCGGCCCAGCGCCTCCGCCTGGAAAACCGTGTGGATCTCTACCTGGCCCTCGGCGGCGGCTTCGAGCAACTCGAGGCGCCGGTCACCATCGCCAGCCGCGGCGACAGCACCACCAGTGAGCCGGAAACGGCATCGAATGGAATAGCCCCATGAAACGCCTACACCTTCGCATCCTCCAGGCCCTGCTGCCGCTGATCATCCTTGCCGCGGCCGGCTTCATCGCGCTCACGATGTACTGGAATCGGCCTCCGGTGGAAACACTGGCGCCAGTGGTGACGCCGCCGGGCGTTCGCGTCCACGAGGTCGCCCTGACCGACGCGCCGCTTACCGTCATGAGCCAGGGAACGGTCCGGCCACGTACCGAGAGCCAGCTCGTTTCCGAGATCGACGGCCGCGTGATCTGGGTCGCGCCTTCCTTCGTCGAGGGCGGGTTCTTCGAAGCGGATGACGTGCTCGTTCGGATCGACCCGTTCGACTACGAACAGCAGCTCGTCAGCGCACGGTCGCAACTCGCGCAGGCACGTCTTCGCCTTGCCGAAGAAGAGGCCGAGGCGGAGGTGGCGCAGAGGGAATGGGAAACGCTCGGCCGTGGCGACCCGCGCGAACTGGCGTTGCGCAAGCCGCAGCTCGATGACGCACGCGCGGCCGTGGCGGCGGCGGAAGCGGGTGTCGAGCGAGCCGTACGCGATCTCCAGCGGGCCGAGATTATTGCGCCGTATGCCGGCCGCATGCGAGCCAAGAACGTCGATATCGGCCAGTACGTTCGGAGGGGCGACTCGGTCGCCACCGTCTATGCGGTCGATTTTGCGGAAATCCGGCTGCCGCTTCCCGATGACGAGCTCGCTTATCTCGACCTTCCACTGTCGTATCGCGGCGTCGAACAGCAGGCGCAGCCGCAGGTGACCCTGCGCGCGACGTTCGCTGGCCAGACACACTCGTGGAACGGGCGCATCGTCCGCACCGAAAGCGAGATCGACTCGGTGAGCCGCATGGTCCACGCCGTCGCCGAGGTCGCGGATCCGTACGCCCAGGGCGCGAATCCGGACCGCCCCCCGCTTGCGGTCGGTATGTACGTGGAGGCCGAGATCAGCGGGCGCACGGCCCGCGGCGTTGCCGTGCTTCCGCGCGAGGCCCTGCGCGGCCGTGACCGGATGCTGGTGGTCACGCCTGACGACCGGCTCGAGTTCCGCACCGTCGACGTGCTCCGAACCTCGGCGGAATCGGCGATTGTGGAAACTGGACTGGTGGCGGGTGAACTCGTCGTAGTCTCACCGCTCGACGCGCCGACCGACGGAATGCTGGTGCAGCTTGCCGCTGCGGATCCCGCCCTGCTTGCGCGAAGGAACGGAGCGGCGATGGACGCGCGACCGGCTTCCAGTGCTGACCCTCCGGCCGACGGGGCCGCGCCCGCCGCCGTCACGGCTCCGGACCGCGCGGAACCCGCAACCGGCGCTGCGGCGCCGACGGCTGCTCCCGCGGCGGCCCCGGCCGCCCCGGCCGCCCCGGCCGAAGGATCCGACCAGGAATCAGCCCGCGTTGAGGCACTGCCGCAATGGCTGGAAGCGATCCTGGATGAGACCCCGCCGGCCGGAGCAAACGGCCGTCCAGCGAGGAACGAACGGGCATCCGCATCCGCACGAGAAGCTCCGTCCGTTGATCGGTCCGTCGACCCGGGAGAGGTGGCGGCCCGCGCGGAGACTGTTCCTGCTGCGCCAAGGGACACGGCGCGAGACCGGCGGCGGGCCGCAGCATCGATCAGCGCGCTCTCGGTGTTGCCGTTCGATGACCTGAGCTCGGGTCGAGAGGCGGGACTGGACGTGGACCTCGGTGTCGTCATCACGGAGGCGGTGACGGCGCGACTCGCGGCGCTGCCCGGGGTCGGGGTGATCGCGGGTGGCGACGACGCGATGTGGGTGGTTGGTGGCGGCATCCAGCGCATCGGGTCCATGCTCCGCGTGACGGCGCGACTGACCGACGCGCGTAACGGCGCGGTCATCTCGGCCGTCAAGGTCGACGGCACGGTTGAGGCACTGGCCGATCTTCAGGAGCGCGTCGCGGACGCGATGGCCGACAGCGTGCGAGACGCGCTAGCCAGCGAGGCGGGGCGGGCCAGCGGCGGAGGCGCGGATGCCGCCGCTCCGCGTCGGGATGGGGGGCAGGCATGAAGAGCGGCGGAATCGCCTGGTTCGCCCGAAACCCCGTCGCCGCCAATCTGATGATGGTCTTCATCATCACGAGCGGCCTTATCGCCACTACCGCGGTTACGGAAGAGGTTTTTCCGGAAGTGGACCTCGACCGCATCAGCATACAGGTGCCCTACCTCGGAGCCGCCCCGGAAGAGGTGGAGGAAGGGGTCGTACTTCGGATCGAGGAGGCGATTCAGGGCATCGACGGCATCAAGCAGATTGTGTCGACCGCCTCCGAGGGCAGCGCGTCGGTCATCGTCGAGCTCGAGCTCGGCGCCGACTCCCGCCGGGTGGTCGACGAGGTCAAGAACAACGTCGACGCGATCACGACGTTTCCGCTCGAGACCGAAGAGCCAATCATCCGCGAGTTGCTGGCGCGCAACCAGGTGGTGGACATCTCCATCGCCGGCCAGATGGACATCTTCGCCCTCAAAGGGGTCGGCGAGGAGGTTCGGGACGAGTTGTCGGCCCTGCCCAGCATTACGCAGGTCGACCTGGTCAGCGCGCCGCCTTACGAGATCTCGATCGAAGTCTCCGAAGTGGCCCTGCGCCGGCACGGCATGACGTTCGACCAGGTGGCGGACGCGGTGCGGCGATCGTCGCTCGATCTCCCGGGCGGCTCCGTTCGCACCGACGGTGGCGAAATCCTGCTGCGGACGATCGGTCAGGCCTACCGCGGCAACGAGTATGAGGATCTGGTCCTGTGGACGCGTCCGGACGGCAGCCGCCTGCGTCTTGGCGATGTGGCAAACGTGATTGACGGGTTCGAGGAAACGGATCAGTTCGCCCGGTTCGATCGGGCCCCAACGGTCATGGTGTCGGTCTTCCGGACTGGAGATCAAAGCGCGCTGGACATCGCGGAGGACGTCACGCGCTACGTGGAGGACAAGCAGGCCCAACTGCCCACCGGCGTTTCGATGGTGATCTGGCAGGACCAGGCCGAAGTGCTCAATGACCGTCTCGTGCTGATGCTGCGCAACGGCGCGACCGGGTTCGTGCTGGTATTCGTAGTACTTGCGCTCTTCCTGCAGTTCCGCCTCGCGTTTTGGGTGAGCCTGGGCATTCCGATCTCGTTCCTGGGCGCCATCGCACTCATGCCGGGGTTCGACGTGACGGTGAACGTCATCTCGCTATTTGCCTTCATCCTCGTCCTCGGGATCGTGGTGGACGACGCCATCATCGTCGGCGAGAACATCTTCCGGCACCAGGAGAACCATGGGGATGGCCTTCGGGGGTCCATCGAAGGCGCGCGAGAGATTGCGAAACCGGTCGTCTTCGCGGTGCTGACGACAGTAGCGGCGTTCATGCCGCTGATGTTCGTCCCGGGCATGATGGGGAAGATCTTCCGGGTCATTCCGCTCATTGTCGTCCCATGCCTGCTTTTCTCGCTCGTGGAGTCGCTGGGGATCCTCCCGGCTCATCTATCGCACGTGTCCAAACGGCGTCGTTCGGGCGCTTGGCACTCGTTCCAGCAGGTGTTCGCGAACGGGCTGAAGTCGTTCATCCGGAACGTCTACCAGCCGCTCCTGGAGACGGCCCTCAAGTGGCGCTACGTCACCGCCGCCACCGGGGTGGGCACTCTGATCCTGACCGGCGGGATGGTCGTCGGCGGATGGACCAACTTCCAGTTCTTCCCGTCGATCGAAGCCGACTTCATGGCGGCGTCGGTGACGATGCCGCAGGGCACCCCGGCCGATGTCACCTCGCAGGCGGTAGAGAAGATGGAGGACGGCGCCGCGCGGCTCCGCGCGCGACTCCTGCAGGAAACCGGAATGGACTACTTCCGCCACGTGTCCACGTCGATCGGCGATCAGCCGATGGCGGCACGCGGTCCCGGGCCACTCGGCCCGGTACAGAGCGTGAGTGCGTCAAACCTGGGTGAGGTGACTATCGAACTCGCTCCTGCTGAGACCCGTTCGTACACGAGCGAACAACTCGGTGGCATGTGGCGGGACGCCACAGGAGCGATCCCGGAAGCCGTCGACCTCAATTTCTCCATGTCCCTGATGACTCCGGGTGACGACGTTGATGTCCAGCTCGCCGGGCCGGATGTCGACCGCCTGCGCGCCGCGGCGGAAGCGGTCAAGGGCCGGCTGGCCGAGTACACCGGCGTGTACGAGATCTCGGACTCCTTCCGCGCCGGGAAGGAAGAGATGCAACTCGGCATCAGGCCGGCGGCGGAAACTCTCGGTCTGACGCTGCAGGATCTCGGCCGGCAGGTCCGGCAGGCCTTCTACGGGGAGGAAGCGCAGCGGATACAGCGGGGACGAGACGACATCCGCGTCATGGTGCGTTATCCGAGGGACGAACGAAGGTCACTCGGAGACCTGGAGAACATGCGGATTCGAACGCCCAACGGCGGCGAGGTACCGTTCAGCCAGGTTGCCCAAGTTGAGCCGGGCCGCGGCTTCGCATCGATCAAGCGCGTCGACCGGAACCGCGCTGTGAACGTCACCGCCTCGGTCGATCCGGCGGTCACCTCCGCGAACGCAGTCATTGCTGATCTGGACAATCGTATTCTCCCGGAACTGCTCCGCGATTACCCGGGGGTTTTCTACACGTTCGAGGGCGCTCAAGCCGAACAGGTGGACGCCGTTTCCGGCCTGCAGCGCGGGTTCGTCCTCGCGCTGCTGATGATCTTCGCCCTGCTTGCGGTGCCGCTCCGTTCCTACGTGCAACCGCTCATCATCATGGGAGCCATCCCGTTCGGGCTGGTGGGCGCCATCTGGGGACACATGATTATGCGGCTCGACGTCACGATGATGTCGATGTTCGGCCTCGTCGCCCTGACCGGGGTGGTCGTCAACGACAGCCTGGTCATGGTCGATTTCATCAACCGCGCGCGAGCCGTGCACGCCGACGTGGGCCGGCGCGTTCGCAAGGCGGGTGGCGCCCAGCCGGACCGCGACGAGTTCGACTCCACCGGCCTCAAGCTCGCGATCCGCGAAGCGGGCAGCAACCGTTTCCGACCCATCCTGCTAACGTCGCTGACGACATTCTTCGGCCTGGCGCCATTGATGCTCGAACGGAGCATGCAGGCGGCTTTCCTCGTGCCGATGGCTGTCTCCCTCGCGTTCGGCGTGCTGTTCGCGACTTTCATCACGCTGATCCTGGTGCCGACCGCCTATCTCATCCTCGACGACATCCAGCGGGGGCTGCGATGGATGTCCGGGCGCGGCGCCTCCGTGGTGACCGAGCAGGCCGATCTGCCGCTCTCCGCGGATGGCGTCGCCGCACCCATCGCCAGGACATCTTCCTGAGCGCGGCGGGAATCGGTCAGGAATCGCCGGGGAAGCTCACGGCAGCCGGAGCGGGCGCCCGGAGCGAGAGTCAATTCGCGCCGGCGATCTCCGCGATTACCCGCTCTACGATCGGCGGCGAGATGTCGCACGCCGCGTCGTTGATCCGGCACTGAGCCAGCGTCAACTGGCAACCGCACGGACAGCCGTCGCTGTTCAGCCGGCGGAGCGCCTCCTCTTTCTGGGCAGGACTCAGGACTGACAGGTCGACCCCGGGAATCTCCGTCGCCTGTGCCGCGTTCGCCAGGAGGATCTGTGTGTTCGGTTCAACGAACTCAACGGTTGCCTGATTCGGCAGGGACGTCAGATAGCGCGCCTCCTGCTCCAGCAGCACGGGACTCACCAGGCCGACGTGGGTCTGCACGATCTGCCCCTCGGTATCCACGATGAACGACGTGGGCAGCGCGAAGACACCAGGAAACGCCCGCTTGATCTCCGGTGTCGACATCACGAGCGGATAGTTGACGCCGTACTGCGAGGCAAACGCCTTGACGACACCGGCGCCGCCCGCGTCTTCCGAGACGCCGATTACGGTCAGGTGATCGGGATAGCGGGCGGCCAGTTGCACAAGGTACGGCACCTCCTCCCGGCAGGGCCCGCACCAGGTTGCCCAGAAGTTGACCAGCACCGCCTTACCCCGCTGATCGGCCAGGGAAATAGTCTCGCCGTCGAGCGTTTCCATCACCAGGTCGGGAACCGGAGCCGGTGTGTCGACGAACTGGAGCGTCACCTCGGGCGGCGCTTCGAAGAGCGCGGGCGGCTCGCCGGAGGCCGTCCCGGCCGGTGCGGAAGGATCGCCGCTCGGTCCCGCGCACGCCGCTACGAGCGCGAGCAGGGCAAGCATCGAGACGGCGGCGCGAGGGCGGTCGACGCGGAGAGCGTGGTTCGGCATGGCTTCCTCTATATAGATGGCCGACTCTGATTGACGCCCACCGACGTGGGAACGCCGGCAGACGCTCTCATTGTAGCCAGACTAGTCGTAGCCGAACTGAACCGCCACGACGAGCGCGACGGCGGCAACCAGATAGAGCTTGACGAGCAGCGGCGCCACGAACGCGAGCCAGCGCTGGTACGGGATCCGGCCAAGGGCGAGCATTCCCATCAGCAGCGCATTGGTCGGAATCAGCATGTTGGTGAAACCGTCACCGAACTGGAATGCCAGGACCGCCGTCTGCCGCGTCACGCCGGTCAGATCGGCGAGCGGCGCCATGATCGGCATGGTCACGTAGGCCTGGCCCGAGCCGGACGGAATGAAGAAGTTTGCCGTCGTCTGGACAGCCAGCATGCCGAGTGCGGCGGCGTGCGACGGGAGGGCGGCGAGCGGCTCCGCCAACCCGTAGACGATGGTGTCGATTACGCGCGCGTCGGACAGCACCACTTCAATGGTGCGTGCGAAACCGATCAGGAGTGCGGTTGCCGTCATTTCGGACGCGCCACCAAGAAACGCACGCGCCGCACGATTCGGCGCGACACCGGCGACCGCCGCGCAGATCAGGCCGATGGCCAGAAAAACCGCGGAGAGTTCCGTGAGATACCAGCCGCGCGCCGCCACGCCCCAGACGAAGAGCCCGATACCGCCGGCGAGTATCGCGAGCACCGCCCGGCGACGCGCCGTGAAGCGCTGATCTTCCGGTAGCGCGAAACCGTCGGAATAGTCGACCCCTCGCACCAGGCTGGCCGCCGGTTCCGCCCGGACGCGCGCGGCGTAGCGCATGATGTGATGGACGCCGACCGCGCCGCAGACCAGCAGGAGCGCCCAGCGCGGGGCTTGCCCCGACGTGAGCGTCACTCCAGCTATGTCCTGCGCGATCAATACGGTGAACGGATTGAAAGCGGCGCAGGCATAGCCGACTCCGGCGCCGACGTAGATGATGCCAACCGCAACTATCGCGTCCAGTCGAAGGGCCAGGCACATCGTCACCAGGATCGGGACGAACGGCATGTACTCCTCGGCCATCCCGATGGTGGAAGAGCCGAGGGCAAACAGGCCGACCGCACCGCCTATCAGCCACGCCGGCCGCCCGCCGAGCCGGACAATCGCCGCGCCGATCGCCGCGTCGATGGCGCCGGTCGCGCGGACGACTCCGATCACGCCACCCACCAGGAAGACGAAGAAGATGATCTCCTGCGCCGCGCCCAGCCCCGCCGGAATCGACGTCAGGAACGCGAGGGGCGGGAGGGGCTCGGCCTCGACCGCATGGTAGGTGCCCGCGACAACCCGCTGGCCCTCGCGTTCGAACTCCCCCGCCGGAAGGACCCAACCCGCCACCTGGGCCAGCAGGATGAGGGCAAGTATCAGGACGAGGGAATCGGGAAACCGGCGCACCCTAGCAGCCCGTGGTGTGCTGGACCTACCGCGTCGGGTCTTCGGCCACCCGAACCAGCAGCTTGCCGAAGTTCTTGCCTTCAAGCAGACCGAGGAAGGCGTTTATCGCGTGGTCAATCCCGTCGACAATGTCCTCACGGTAGCGAATCCGCCCCTCGCGCAACCAACCGGAGACGTCGCGCAGGAAGTCCGGCTCGCGATCGCGGTGGTCGAAAACAATGAACCCCCGGAAAGTAATCCGGCGAACCAGCGTCAGCCCCATCAGCTTGGGGACGCCATCCGGACCGGGGGGTGGAGCCGACAGGTTGTAGTTGGCGATCCGGCCGCAGACGGGGACACGCGCAAACGTATTGAGCAGCGGCAACACCGCTTCGAACACCTTGCCCCCGACGTTCTCGAAGTAGACGTCGATACCGTCGGGACATGCCGCCCGCAACGCACCGGACAGGTCATCGCCCCGGTGACTCACGCACGCGTCGAAACCGAGTTCGTTGACGACGTACTCGCATTTCTCCTGCGCGCCCGCGATACCAACGACGCGGCATCCCCTGATTCGCGCGATCTGCCCCACGACCGCGCCGACCGCACCGGAAGCGGCCGAAACCACAACCGTTTCCCCCGGCCGCGGCCTGCCGTGGTCGAGCAGACCGACGTACGCCGTCATGCCGGGCATTCCGAGGACGCCGAGCGCGGTCGAGGTCGGCGCCGCGGCCGGGTCGAGCTTCCGCACCCCGGTGCCGTCCGAGAGCCCGAACTGCTGCCAGCCGTTCCCGTTCAGGACGATGTCGCCCGGCACGTAGCCGTCGAGGTTGGAGTGAACCACTTGTGAAACGGTTCCTCCCACCATGACCTCCCCGAGCCCTACCCCGGGGGCGTATGACGGTCCCGGGTTCATCCGGCCGCGCATGTACGGATCGAGCGACAGATAGATCGTCCTGCACAGCATCTGGCCGGCGCCCGGTTCCGGGACCGGGCCGTCGGCGACGCGGAAATCCGACTCGCGCGGGAATCCGCTCGGATGGGCGGCAAGACATACCTGGCGGTTGACGATTGAAGTCATCGGCGTGGCTTGAGTCGGTCGGGCAGTATACTGCGCCGATGATTCAGCACCTCCTCTTCGTCTACCAGTTCAATCTCGATCGCGCCCGGACGCTCGTCGCCGATCTGTCCGACGCGCAGATGGTGCAGCAGGCGGAGGGGGTGGTAAACCACCCCGCCTGGACGCTTGGACACCTCGCCTTCGTTGCGCACCACCTGGCGGTAACGCTGGGCGCTGACTCAACGTTGCCCGACGGGTGGAACGATCACTTTCCGACCGGCGGCACGCCGAGCAGCGACGCGGCCGACTATCCGTCGAAGGAGGAGATACTGGCGCAGTTGACGGCGCAGCACGAACTCGCGGCGCAGGCGGCCGCCGGCGCCGATCCATCGGTCTTCGAGCAGCCGTTTCCGAACGAAAAGATCCGGACACGCTTCCCGACTATTGGTGACTTCGCCGCGTTCCTGATGACGTCGCACGAAGCGAGTCACCTGGGGCAGATCGCCGCCTGGCGGCGCGCCGTGGGCCTGGGCCCGGCAACCTGACGCGCGCGCCCTGGCGAACGTGTTGGAAGTCTCGCTACCGCTTGACTGCTGCGTTACGGACGGCGTTTCGCTTCCCAGGTTCCTTCGCCGACGCCGCCGTAATCGCAGGTCCCTTGCATCGTGTCACCGTCTACCGTCCCGACGTAGACCGCCCGGGCCGCCTCGCCGCCGAAGCGAAACTCGATCCGGTTCCCGGTTACGGTGCCGGTGACATCCGCCGTGCCGAACGTACCCTGGTAGGTGCCGGTCAACTCTTCACCGTCCTGCTCGAAGACGAAGACCGGCTCGCCGCCACCGATGTCCAGTTCGACGACGAAGTCCCAGGTGCCGGTTATGTCCACTTGCACCGCGGTCGCGCGCGTGCCGAGAAAAGCCGGAACGAGCAGGAGGGCTATGGCGGCCGAAACCAGACGGCGGGCCGCGCTGCCGGACCTGCCGGGGACGTTCCGACAGGTCCGGCCGGATCCTTGCATCGTGCCAGCAGCGTAACCTCTTGCCTTCCGGATGGCAACGGGGCCGTTGCTTTCTCCCCCAACAGGGAGTAGGCTGAGTCGGACGACGGTTGCGACCGCTCGCTTCAACCGAGATCGAGAGCAGACGAGACCCATCGAGTTCGCCTTCCCTTCTTCGGCTGATCCCGCGGCGATGCGCTTCCCGATACCGGTAACCACGTGACGTGACACAGGTCAAGGCAAGGAGTGACGGATGGGTCAGCGTTTGTACGTCGGAAACATTCCATTCTCGGCAGGCGAGGACGACCTTCGCGAACTGTTCGGCCAGTTCGGGGCGATTCAGTCGGTCTACATCGTGAATGACCGCGCGACCGGGAGACCGCGCGGTTTCGCATTCGTCGAAATGGCGAACCAGGCCGACGCAACGAAGGCGATTGAACAGCTCGATCAGAACGAGTTTCAGGGTAGGCGGTTGACTGTCAACGAGGCACGTCCTCGTGAGCCGCGGCCCGCAGCTCCGCCGGGTGAAGACTTCCGCGGCGGCCGCCGCGAACCTCGCTGGTAAGCCGGCCGCGCGTGCGGACGTCGTCAGTCGTAGAATCGAACGACGATGGCCGCCATTCAACCACGCACTGAAATCCATGACGTCGTCGTCATCGGCTCCGGCGCCGGTGGCGCGACCGCGGCGCACGTTCTGACCCGCGCCGGCATCCGCGTCACGCTCCTCGAAGCGGGGCCGATGCTCGATCCCCAGGCAGAGTTCAAGGAACACCACTGGCCGTACGACTACGGCCACCGTGGCGCCGAGGAAGGAGGCGCAGCCTACTTCGGCGAGGGGAAGTCGTTCGGTTTCTTCACCACCACGAGCGGCGGCTGGGAACTCGACGGCGAGCCCTACACCGTCGCCAACGACACCGACGACTTCTGGTGGTTCCGTTCCCGAATCGTCGGCGGCCGGACCAACCACTACGGGCGGATGTCGTTCCGTTTCTCCGACTACGACTTCTTCCCGCGCGACCGTGATGGGCTGGGCTGGAACTGGCCGATCCGGTACGAGGATCTGGCTCCGTACTACGATCGCGCCGAGGCGTTCATCGGCGTCGTCGGCAGCCATGAGGGGATTCGAAGCGCACCGGATGGGGTGTTCCACGAGCCACCGCCGCCGAAGGCACACGAACTGTTGATTCAGCGCGCCAGCCAGCGCATGCGCATTCCGTGCATACCGAACCGGCGCGCGGTGATCACGCGGCCCATCAACGGACGTCCGGCCTGCCACTACTGCGGGCAGTGCGGGCGCGGCTGCCTGAGCGGCTCGAACTACTCCGCCAGCCAGACCCAGATCTTCCCCGCGATGGAGACCGGGCGCCTGACGGTGATCGATCTCGCCATGGCACGCGCAGTCACGACTGCACCCGACGGCAAAGTCGACGGTGTCCTCTACATCGACAAGCGAACAGGGGAAGAGCGGAGGATCCGCTGCCGCGTCCTGGTGGTTGCCGCGAGCGCCTGCGAATCGGCCCGGCTGCTGCTCAACTCCAAGACCGCGGAGCATCGGGACGGCGTCGCCAACGGCTCGGGCGTGGTCGGCCGCTATCTGATGGACACGGTCGGCTTCGACATCAGCGGCCACGTTCCGGCGCTGGAGGGAATGCCCCGGTACAACAGCGACGGCGCCGGCGGCGCACATCTCTACATGCCGTGGTGGGGCTGGGAAACGCAGGAGGCGCTCGGGTTCCCGCGGGGCTATCACATCGAGATCGGAGGCGGCTATCAGATGCCCGGCGTCGGCGCCTTCGGCGGTGCGGCCCGGCGCGGCGGCTACGGCGTGGCGATCAAGGAGGAGGCGCGCCGCGATTACGGAACAACTCTGTCGTTCGCCGGCCGCGGCGAAATGATCCCCAACGAGCGGAGCTGGTGCGAGCCCGACCCCGACGTGGTGGACCGCTGGGGGATTCCGGTGCTCCGTTTCCACTTCCAGTGGAGCGACTACGAGCGGCGGCAGGCGCGGCACATGCGCGAGACGTTTGCCGAGTTGTTCCACCTGATGGGGGGCGAGCCCAACCCACCGGGGCAGCGGGACGCGGCAGGAATCTCGATCGGCGGCAGCATCATCCACGAGGTAGGCACGGTACGGATGGGCGACAACCGTCAAACTTCGGCGCTCAACAGCTTCTGCCAGGCTCATGATGTGCCCAACCTCTTTGTCTGCGACGCCGGCAGCTTCGTCAGCAACCCGGACAAGAACCCGACGTTGACGATCAACGCACTCACCTGGAGGGCGTCCGACTATCTGGCCGATGCGATGCGGAGCGGGGAGATTTAGAGGGGTGGGCGACAAGCCGACGCGACGCGACGTCCTGCGGCAATTGGCGCTCGCCTTCACTGCGGCGGGCGCCGGCGCGTTCAACCTCGAAGCCGCACGGGTCGTGCACGGTCTAGCCGGCGAGGCGCGCGCACAGCCCGGCGGGTACACGCCCCAGGCGCTTGACGCTCACCAGTACGGGACCGTGATGCGGCTGGCTGAGTTGATCGTCCCGGCGGATGCTGGCGGAGGGAATGGCGTCGATGCCGGAGCGCCGGAGTTCATCGACCTTCTTTGCAGTCAGAACGAGCGACTTCTCACGATCTACGCTGAAGGCCTGGCCTGGATCGACGAACAAATGCGCGACGACCACGGTGGGACGTTCATCGAGGCAGATGCGTCCCAGCAGACCGGCTTGCTGGATCGGCTGGTGGCGGCCGAGCGCGGCGATACGCCGCGCGGGTGGCGCGACGGCGTCCGCTTCTTCGATTGGATCCGCCGGATGACGGTCGACGCGTACTACACGTCCCCGATCGGCATTGCCGATATCGGGTACCGGGGCAACCGGGCGCTCAGCGCGTACGAAACGCCCGCCGAGACGATTGCCTTCGTCAACCGTCGCGCGGACGAACTCGGCCTCTGACACACCGCGCTTCCGGCTCTCTGGTAAACTGAGAGTCCCAGTTTGGGCGCTGCGCGCGCCCGCCCCTTTTCCGGCTTCGAAGGAGGCATATGGCAAACAGAGGTCGTCCCACCCAGACGAAGCGACAGCGGGAACGCGCCAGGCAGGAAAAGGCGCGCATGAAGGCCGAGCGGCGAGCCGAAGCCAAACTGCGCCGGCAGGAAGCGGCGCCGCGTCCCGCCGACCGCGATCCGGACCTCGAGGGCATGGTCCCCGGTCCTCAGGAAATGCCGGACTGGCAACGCGAGTTCTTCGAAGAAGAAAAGCGCGCCGCGGAAGAGGCCGAGAAGGCAGCCGCCAAAGCAAAGTAGGGCAGCGGCCCGTCACCGCGTGCGTCCGACTCCCCCTCGGGATTGCGCTGGGGGAACGGGACGGCGCGCGCGAGGCCCACCCCGTTCCCCCGCCGACCCTTGCGTCCCGACGCGGCGCGCAGGCGGCTGTCTGCGCCATCAGGCGGCGTCGACCGTCTTTTCCGCAGCGCCGTTGATCGAGATCCGCCGCGGCTTCGCGGCCTCCGCCAACGGAAGCGTCAGCGCCAGCATCCCGTGCGTGAAGTCCGCGCTCACACTCTCCGCATCGACGTTGGCCGGCAGCGTGAACGACCGCTCGAAGCGGCCGTAGTGGAACTCGGACGTGCGCTGCCCGTCCCCCTCCGAACGGGTACGCTCCCCCGTGATCGTCAGGGTACTCCCGTGGAGGTCGACCTGGACCGCGTTCGGGTCGATCCCTGGCAGCGCCATCCGCAGCGTCCAGCCATCCTGGCCGGCGCTGATCTCGGTAGCCGGCACCCACTGAGACCTCCCAACGTCCGGCTCCTCGTCGGCAACGAAGCGCCCGAACACACGGTCCATCTCGCGATGCAGGCTGTTCAGTTCAACGAACGGGTTCCAGCGAGTCATGCTCAACATCTTTCTCCTCCTCGTCCATTCAGCCGGGTCCATCCCGGCTTGGTTTTCGATGTCGAGACGATGATCGCACGGTATATGCCTTCTGTCAAGTAAGAAAATATGACTGTTATACACTCATATAATAAACCTCCGTACGGACCAGCGGCCTGTGTTGAGCCCCGCGCATTCATCACTGGCTGCCAGGGAACACACGTAGCTTCGGTTTGCCGAAAGGATGCTGAGACGCCTACCGTCCGGACGGCGAGGCCTCAGTGCGCACGACGGGAGAACGTTCGAGCCCTTACCAAGGCATCGTGCGGTTGGTGTGCCGTCTCCCCCGGTCGGCGGCGTCCGCTCCCGGGTTGGAGCCAATCATCACGCCCTCGTCGAGCATCGCGATGATGTTGTCGCCGTTCATCGAGTTGAGGAACGGGATGCCGGCCTGGCGTGTCGCCTCGAACACGCGGGCTCGCGCGTCGGTGAGCACACTCGGCATCGCCGCGCCGCCCCGGTTCACGTTGTACGACATGGACATGTCGCCGGGCCCCCACTCTGCGAACCCGACGCCGGGCACGCTCACGCTCGCCTCGGAGTTCTCCAGGGCGTGGCGATCCTCGATCTTCAGGCCGACCAGAATCTCGCCGTTCGGGTTGAGCGGCCAAGGATCCGCCAGGCGCTGGTACTCAGCGTTGGAGACGCCCCAGATGCGGGCGGCAAAACCCTGGCCGCCATTGCCGCGCAGACCCTCGCCGGTGCCGGCGGCGGCCAGCGCGTGGGGATAACGCGACGACTGCACCAGAACCCGAACCACCTCCGGGGTGCGCGCGTGGGCAAGCAGCACGCCATGCACGCCCGAACCGAGGACCTGCTCGACCATCCAGTAGTTGCCCCACATCACCTGCTCGTTGATGCCGCCGAACGGCAGGACCGCGACAACCGTCGGTGTCCGGTGGCCGCTCTTCGTCGGGCCACCATCGACGAGCCCCTGCATGAAGGCGCGGAGGTTGTCCATGTTGAAGGGACTGTGCTCCATGTTGTAGGTGATGTAGTCAGCCCAGGTATGGGCCAGCTCCTTGCCCTCTTCGTAACCTCCCCCGTTTACCTGCGTGTAGTAGACGGGCTGATCCTGTTCGAACAGCTCGATCACCTTGTTGATGCGCTTTGGGACATAGGTGTCGCCCGACTGGGCGGCCGGAAGGCTGGCGAACGCGACAACGGCGACGAGTCCGGCGGCGACGAGCGTTAGTCCGAATCGGGTCTGCTTGCGCATGGTCTGTCCCCTCCTGCCGGCATGATAGCGCATCGACTGCGTAGCGCCGATAGTAGAATCCCACGGTTTCCATGCCTTCCCACAGCGATTCACCAACCCGCCGGATCGACGGAATCACCGCCCGAGAGGGCCGGGGTGACGGCTCGGGGCTGGATGAACTGGTTCCGCTGGTTTACGACGAGTTGCGCCGGCTGGCGCGGGGCTACCTGCGCCAGGAGCGGCGCGCCGTCACGTTGCAGCCGACCGCGCTGGTAAACGAGGCGTACCTCAGATTGCAGAAGGACCGGAAGCAGGAATGGCAGTCCCGCGCGCAGGTAGTGGGCATCGCCGCGCGGGCGATGCGGCAGATTCTGATCGAGGCGGCGCGGGCGCGCGGGGCGATGAAGCGGGGTGGCGGGGCGGCGCAGGTGACGCTGGACGAGGGGCTCCTCGCCGGGAATGCCCGGACCGTCGATCTGCTGGCAGTGGACGACGCGCTCCAGCGCCTCGCGCATCTGGACTCGGAGCAGGCAAAGCTGGTGGAACTCCGGTTCTTCGGCGGCCTGACGATCGAAGAATGCGCCGAGGCGCTGAGTATTTCGCCGGCAACGGTCAAGCGGCACTGGACCGTTGCTCGGGCGTGGCTGCAGCGCGAGATCAGCCGAGACCAGGCCGATGGATGTTGAGCGCTGGCGGAGAATCAACAACCTGTTCCACGCCGCGTTGGATCAGGAGCCGCAGGCACGCGACGCCTACCTCGACGAGGCGTGCGGCGGCGACGGAGCGCTACGCGAAGAAGTGCAGTCGCTGCTCGACGCCCACGCCAAGCCCAGCGTCGTCGACCGCCCCGCCCTGGAGGCGGACCCCGGCCTGTTGCGGCACGACGAGGGGAGTGCGCATGACGCGCCGGGCATGCAGGATGTGGCCGGCGCCGACGACCCGCTGATCGGTCAGAGCCTCGGACCATACGAAGTGACCGGCCTGCTCGGTCGCGGCGGCATGGGCGTCGTCTATCGCGGCTTCGACACCCGCCTTGGACGCCTCGTCGCCATCAAGGCCCTGCCGCCGGCATTCGGCGACGATGCGGTCCTGCGCGCGCGGCTCCGCCGGGAGGCGACGTCCGCCGCGGCGCTGTCGCATCCCGGGATTGCCACCGTCTACGCGCTGGAGGAGTTCGAACGCCACCTGTATCTCGTGTACGAGTACGTCCCGGGCCGGACGTTGCGCGACACGCTGCGCGACCGAGACGCGCTACTGTCGATCGATGACGTCCTCGCGATCGCGCGCGCGATTGCCCGCGCGCTGGCGGCGGCGCACGCGGGAGGGGTAGTTCACCGCGACCTGAAGCCGGAGAACGTCATGCATCTGCCGGACGGCCAAACGAAAGTGGTCGACTTCGGCATCGCCTGGGTCGAGACGAACGAGGGCGAACGGCTCACCCGCCCCGGCGAACCGCCCGGCACACCGGGTTACGTCGCGCCCGAGATCCTGCGGGGCGAACCGGCCAGTCCCCGGGCCGACCAGTTTTCGTTCGGCGTCGTGTTATACGAACTGTTGACAGGAAACCACCCGTTTCTGGGGTCGGACGGAAGTTCGACCATCGCACGCATTCTGGAGCACGAGCCCCCGGCCATCGACCCGGAGCGGCCCGATTGCCCGAGGGCGCTGGCGCGTATCGTCATGACCTGCCTGGCGAAGACGCCGGGCGACCGCTACGCCGCGACGGACGATCTGGTAGCCGCCCTGGAGGGCGCGGTGTCGCCCGCGCAGGCCCAGGCGGAGGCGCAGGCCCAGGCGCCGAAGCTACCCGCGCCCGACCCCAAGCCCACCCTCCGGTCAGCCCGGTGGTGGTGGCAATTTCACCAGGTGGCGGTAACCGCCGTGTACGGTTTGGCTCTCTACCCGATGTGGCGCGCACGCGAATGGGTGCCGGACGGATGGGGACTGCTCGTCTTCATGGCGGCCGTCGCGATAGTGTTCGTCGCCATCAATCTCCGCCTGCACCTCTGGTTCACCTCACGGGTCTACCCAGCTCAACTGGCCGAGCAGCGCCGGCGGTCGGCAGTATGGAAGCGGCTGGCGGACAGCGCGTTCGCTCTGCTCACGCTCGGCACCGCAGCGGGCATCGCGCCAGGGTATCCGCGCTGGGCGGCGCTGCTGATCGCGCTCGCGATCTCCAGTGTGTTGAGTTCGCGCGTGATCGAACCGACGACGGAGCGCGCCGCGTTCCCCTCCGATTGATCCGGCGTCTGGTCGCCGGTCGGGCCGCGGCTATTCGGCGGCCGGCAGTTCCAGCGGCGCGCGCTCCTGCAGCACGTCCGACATCGAAGTGAGGGTCGCCGTCAATGTTTCACGCGCCGTCCGGTTGATGATGGGACCGATCATCCATCGGAGCATCGCGGGAACCGATCGGCTCAGGCTGACCGACTCGCACTCGACGATCACGCCCTCGTCCACCTGCTGATAGCGCCAGTACGAATTGAGTCGCCAGAGGAAGCCCCGATCGTTGCCGATTGGCTTCTCCCGCTCGTCGGCCGTCTCGGCGTCCTCCAGTTCCGCGATGCGCGTCGCGACGCTGAGGCTCGACCACCTGCCGTCACCACGACGGGTGAAGAGGACATCGTGCTCGGTGTGGTAGTGGACCGTGAACATCGCCTCGCGCCGGAGCCGCAGAAACACGCGCCGGCTGTTCCCTTCCTGCTCGAGGATGCGCGACTCGAGCACGTCCGGCTGCAGCTCGTGCGGCGGGACGGCGCCCATGACCGCGTGCATCAACTGATCGAGGGTGACGCCGGGAACCAGCACTCGGCCGAGCCAATGGTGGATTGCCCCTTTCGGAACATCAGGCTGATCGCCGTCCGCATCGCGTGTCTGCAGACGGTCGATGCGTACCGCGCCCGTCAGCAGGGCACGGCGCGCCTCGGCCGCGTCGTCGCGGAAGTCCTGCGCCAGGAACCGCTCGTCCCCCTCCAGCGCCAGCTCGGCATCAATGCGCGCTTCGGTCAGAGCGATGTAGTGTTCCCAGGCGACGATCGTCTCCGTGTGCAGGTCCGCCTCCATCGCCGCGGCGCGGGACCAGCCGGTAGGCGCTACGCCGGCCAGGGCGAGCAGGAATATCAACGCGCCCCACCAGCGGACAGGCCCTCCATGTGCCGTCACGGCCATGACTTCCATGGTGTCATATTTCCCCGCGAACGCCGACACCGGTCGGCGCGAACGCCCGCACCAGTCGGCGCCGATTGCCAGCGCTACCCGGAAGTGCGCGGAGAAAGGGAAAACCGGCTCAGCGGATACCGGCAGGGAGATCTACTGGGGCTTCCTCTACCCATGTCGGCTTCGGCAGAGGACGCTCGCGTGGCCAGCGTTCGTCGAGCGTATCCCCGTCGTAGAGGCGGCCGTTCTTCATGACGTAGCGGATGCGCGACGACTCCCGGATGTCGTCGAGCGGATTTCCTTCGAGCACGACGAGGTCGGCGAGCTTCCCCGGCGCGATGGACCCGAGATCGTCACCCAGCCCAATCGACTCCGCCCCCAGAATCGTTGCGACGCGAAGCGCGTCGTGCTCCGAGAGCCCGCCGGACTGCACCGCCCACAGCTCCCAGTGGTAGCCGAGCCCCTGAAGCTGGCCATGGCTGCCGACACCGGCGAGGCCACCCGCCTCGACGATCGCCTTCAGTCCCTCGGCATGCTGGCGGAAGACGTACTCCTCGTCGCGGAACCAGCCGCCCGGCCCGGCGTCTACACCCTGACCGCGGCGGCGTGTCAGGCGGTCGAGCTCGCTGTGGGGAGTGAAGCGCTGCAGCTTCGGATCGTCGTGCGGGTTCTCACGCGTAAAGAACCAGTTCTCACCGAACGGGCCGCCGTACGAAACCAGGAGCGTCGGCGTGTACGCGACGCGAGTGTGGGCGGTGAGCTGCACGACGTCGCGGTAGAGCGGGAAGATGGGGAACGAGTGTTCCAGCCCCGGGTAGCCGTCCACGATCATCTCAAGGTCGTACTTCATGTCGAGGGCGCCTTCCGTGGTCGGCAGCAGCTCCTGCTCCCTTGCCGCCATGACTATCCACTGCCGCTGCTGGCGGTTGCCCGACATGTACATCTTGATCGTCTTCGTGTCGTAGTAGTCGCTGTAGCGGCGCAGGACGTTGCGCGCGTGATCGAGGTCCTCGATGTCCTCCGCACTGAAAACGCCGGGGCCGGTCGAGTAGATCCGCGGCCCGACGATGTCCCCCGTCTCCACCAGATCGCCGTAGGTAAGGACGTCGGTCGTGCCGGTCTGCGGATCCCTCGTCGTCGTGACGCCGTACGCGAGGCTGGCAAGGTACGCCCACGGCTGCACCTTGTGGACACCGAAACTGGGGCGAAGGTGAGCGTGCGTATCGACGAAGCCGGGCACGATCGTCGTCCCGGAGAGGTCGAAGATCCGAGCGAAGTCGGGAAACTCGACGGTGCCGCGCCGGCCGAGGGCCAGGATGCGGTGGCCCTGCACCACCAGGTCGGCGTTCTCGACTACCTCGTTTCCTTCCATCGTGATCACGCGGGCGCCGCGGAGAACGCCGTAGCCATCCGGCAGGTCGCGGGCCGCCTCGACGTCGACGCGGATCTCCACCGGTTCGTAGCCCGGCGTGGCGGCCGCTTCAGCTTCGGCGTCCTCGTCGACGTCCGCGTCGACGTCATCGGCATCGGTTTCCGCGCCGTCAGCATCACCGTCGGCATTCGTTTCATTGGCGGTCGCGGCCGGCGTGGCGCGCTCGGCCGCCTCCGCCGCACCCAGGTCGTATATGAAGTGCGCCGGACCTATCGACCAGTGGACGCGCGCGCCGGTGGCGTCCCAGGCCGGGAACTGCCCCCCTACGTCCGTCAGCTTCCGCGCCGGCACGCTCGCCCGCCGGGGATTGGCGACGGAAACCGTCGGAGCGTCGCCTCCCACCATCGGCACGGCGACGACATATAGATCGTGATTGACCTGCGCGAGCGCCCGGTCGCCGGCCGGCGACATCAGAATCACGGATGCCTCGGAGGGCTCCGACAGTCCGGGGGGCGTCGGGCCGGTTACTTTCAGGTGCGCCTCTTCGTCGGTGCCGTCCCACCGGATTGACACCAGGCCTTCATCGCTATGGTGGAGATAGATCCGATCGGGGTCGGACGGCACGACATGCGGCGCCCGCCGGCCGTCCGCCGGAGAGACCAGCGTCCACTCGCCGCCGTCCGCAGGCAGGGCAATGATGTTCTGGTTGGCCCCGGCCGCGAACGAACGCGCCGACTCACGGAAGACGCGAGCCGGTCCGTGGATGGCGACGAGGCGCTCGCCGTCGGGCGACCAGGCCGGCTGCTGGAAGATGGCGGGCACCGTCGTCAGCCGCACGGCCGGCGAGCTGCCGTCGGCGCGTACCTTGTAGACGTGGCCGCCATCGGGCGACCAGGTAACGAATGCCACCCAGGCGCCGTCGGGCGACCAGGCCGGCTGCGCTTCGACGAGCTCGAGGTCGGTCAGGCGCCGCGCCTCGCCTTCCGGCAGCGGACGGATCCAGAGCCGGTCGAACGCGGCGAACGCCAGCCGCGAACCGTCGGGCGACGGCACGGCGTCGCGGATCTGCCGCGCCATCAAGGTCGGGCTGTCGTCCACGTCGTACCGGAACGCAAGCTCCGGACCGAGCTCCAGGTCGGCCCGGACGCGGAACGGGACCGGTACCGGCTCGGCCCCCTTCGCGATCGGCACGCGCCAGATCCCGCCGCCGTACGAGACGACCAGCTCCGAGGAATCCGGCGTGAACGACATGCCGGGCAGAACATCACTGCTCGCCACCGACTCCTGATCGTCGCGGGTTACGGGATAGGCGAGCCACCGTTCGTCGCCGGTCGCCAGATGGCGAAGCCGGAGCCCGGTCGCATCCTCGTGCCGCGTCCCGTAGACGAGCCATTCGCCATCGGGCGAGATCGTCGGGCGAAACGCCGAACCGTAGCGCGCACTCCGCGTGTACTGCTCGCCAGTCACCCGGTCGTAGTAGGCAAGCTGGTACTGCGGGAGTATCGCGTTGTACTGCCAGAGGCGGGTGCGTTGCGCGTACCAGATGCGCCGGCCGTCCGGCTCGGCGACCGGCCCGGTTATCCGCCGCGAACCCGGTTCCCTAATCAACTGCACGCCGGTACCGCCGTCGACGTGCCACATCCAGAGCTTCGGATTGCGCGCATCGCCGCGCGCCGCCGCATGCGATGCGGTGGCGGCGATGACGTAGTCTCCGTCCGGCAACCAGTCTGGCGACTCGTAACTGTTGGCGTCCGCGTTGGTCACCTGCCTCGTCCGCCTCGTCGCCACCTCGATCAGCCAGAGGTTCTCCGCCCCATCCCGGTCGGAAACGAAGACGACGCGCTCGCCATCCGGGCTGTAGCGGGGCTGGCTATCCCACGCCAGGCCGCTCGTCAGCGGGGTGGCATCGCCTCCCGCGAAGGGAAGCGTGTACAGGTCGCCCAGCAGATCGAAGACAATCGTCTCCCCATCGGGACTCACATCGACCGAGATCCAGGTGCCCTCGTCGGTGTCCAGTGAGAAGACGCGCGTTGGTTTCAGCGGCAGGTCGTCTTCCGCCTGGCTCAGGAGTGTCGCCGTCCCGACCGCCAGCGCCGCCGCGCCACCCGCCAGACCGGCGGTGAATCGGGTCATCCGCATGGCCGGGCATCGTAGCATGTAGCCGAAACGCGCCATTCTGCACGATCGAGAGATGGTTGACAGCCTGACGTTCCGCCGGTTCGAGTCCCGGGAGGACTACGCGGCGTGCGTTGCGCTGCAGCGCGACGTGTGGGGAGACGACTTCGTCGACGTGGTGCCGGCAACCATCCTGATGGTGTCGCAGCGGGTGGGCGGCGTCTCGGCGGGTGCATTCGATCCGGACGGGCGCCTCGTCGGCTTCGTCTTCGGCATTACCGGTTTCGACGGCGGCGGACCCGTCCACTGGTCCGACATGCTGGCGGTTCGTCCGGAAGCGCGGGGCCGCGGCATCGGAAAGCGGCTCAAGCTGTTCCAACGCGACCTGTTGCTTGCACAGGGCGTCCGGCGCATGCACTGGACGTACGATCCGCTCGTCGCCCGGAACGCCAACCTGAATCTGAACGGCCTCGGCGCGCGTGCCGTGGAGTACGTTCCCAACATGTACGGCGATACGCGCAGCACGCTCCATGCCGGCCTGGAAACCGACCGCTTCGTCGTCGAATGGGAGCTCGACGAGAAGACGACGTCCGGTCGGGCCGGTGGCGGGACCGGCGACGAGAATCCCGTCGTCGACGTCACGTTCGACGACGGCGCGGGACTCCCCGACGATCCAACGGTGCGCATCGCCGTCCCGGCCGATATCGACGCGCTCAAGTCGACCGATCCCGAGCGTGCCCGAGCGTGGCAAGGAACGCACCGCCGGGCGTTCGGCTGGTACCTCACGCACGGCTATCGGGTCGCCGGCCTGACCTATCGTCCCGCGCCGGGAGATTCCTGGTACCTCGTCACCTCCGAACGATGAGTATCAGCCTGTCGCGGATCACGCTCCGCGAGATCCGGATGCCGCTACGCGAACCGTTCGAGATCTCGTCCGGACGGACCATCGAGCGGCGCATCCTTCTGCTGACGCTGGAAGACCGTGACGGAACGACCGCCTGGAGCGAGTGCGTCGCGGGCGAACGTCCCAACTACTCCGCGGAGACGATCGACACCGCGTGGCTCGCGATCCGCGACTGGATCGCCCCGCGCGTTCTCGGGACCGGGATCGCCCACCCGAGAATGCTCGACGAAACGTTGCGGCGGGCGTTCCGCGGCCACCCGATGGCAAAGGCGGCAATAGAGATGGGCGTCTGGGCACTGTGGGCGGAACGCGAGGGCGTCAGTCTCGCGCGCCTCCTGGGCGGCACGCAGTCGACCATCGCCACCGGCATCTCGATCGGGATTCAGGAATCGCCGGCGGCTCTGGTCGACCGGGCACGCGCCGCCCTCGAGGAGGGTTACCGCCGCATCAAGGTCAAGATCCGGCCGGGCGCGGACATCGAGTACATCGGCGCCGTCCGCGAAGAGCTCGGTGCGGCCGCACCGCTGATGGCGGATGCCAACAGCGCGTACACGCTGGCCCATGCGGACCACTTGGCCGACCTCGACGCCTTCGGTCTGTTGATGATCGAACAGCCCCTCGCGCAGGACGATCTCCGGCGTCACGCACAGTTGCAGGATCGCCTCTCCACGCCAATCTGTCTGGACGAATCGATACCCCACGCCGCGGCCGCCGAAGACATGCTCGCCCTCGCCGCCGGACGAATCGTCAACATCAAGCCGGGCCGCGTCGGCGGCTTCTCCCAGGCGAAGGCGATTCATGATCTCTGCCGGCGACAGGGCGTTCCCGTATGGTGCGGCGGCATGCTGGAAAGCGGGATCGGGCGGGCGCACAACGTCGCGCTCGCCTCGCTTCCCCACTTCCTCATGCCGGGCGACCTGAGCCCGAGCGCGCGCTACTGGACGGAGGACATCGTCACGCCCGAGTGGACTATGGACGCGGCGGGCCGCGTGACGGTGCCGCTCGACGCTACGGGCCTGGGAGTGGCCGTCAACGTCGACCGGATCGACAACCTGACGGTTCGTAGCCGAACCCTCGCCGCAAACCGCTGATCTGCCGGCGCCGGCGGGTGCGCCCGCACCGTGGCGGGGTTTCGCTCTACTGCGAGCGGGACTGGTCCGTGAACCGCCAGAGGTGGGATCGGGTGCGGATCAAGAGGCTGCCCCGAACGATGGCGGGTGTCGACATCGCCACTTCCTCGAGCGCATTCGTGGCGACGACGCGGAACTGGTCATTCGCATCCATCACGAAGGTGTCGCCATCCTCGCTCAGCGCGAAGACCATCCCGTTGTAGGCCCAGGGCGACGCGGTGAAGCCGGTGGCGCCCGGCGCAATACGGCGCCGCACTTCCTGGGTCTGGACCTGCTGCTCGGTGAAGTAACGCTCTTCCCCGGTGAGGGCATCGTGCACGGTGAAGAATCCGCGGTCGTGCAGCGTGATGTAGTGGTCGCCGTAGACGAGGGGTGTCGGGTGATACGGTCCGGCGCTGTCGTCGTACCAGGCCACCGCATCGCTGCTGTTCTCGCCGTCCGCCAGCGTGATGTCCCCCGTGGCGCCGGGTCGGATGGCGTAGACCGGCCGCACCTGGTCGCCGACGTAGCCCGACGTGACGTACAGCAATCCGTGCGCACTGAACGGCTGCGGGATCGTGATGGAGTTCATGCCGCGGAAGCGCCACAACTCGTTGCCGTCGAGGTCGTACGACCGGACCTGGTCGCTGCCGGTCGTGATCAACTCCGTCCGCCCGTCGTGCTCCCAGATGTACGGCGTCGACCAGTTGGTTCCCTCGTCGCGCGCGACGTACCACCGTTCCTCACCGGTCGCGGAATTAAGCGCCACGACGAACGACTCCTCGTCGTTGTCGTTCACGACGAAGAGCGTGTCGTCGTACAGCACCGGCGAGGCGGCCGGTCCCCAGCCGAGCCGGGTCTCCGCCGGCTCGAACGGCCGCTCCCAGACGACGCGGCCGTCCATGTCGAGGGCATAGACGCCGACGTTGCCGAAGTAGACGTAGACCCGTTCGCCGTCGGTCACCGGCGTCGATGACGCGTAGGTGTTCTTCAGGTGCCGGTCGAACAACGGCGGTCCGGCGTGCACCTCCGTCGTCCAGACGACGTCCCCGCTCTCGAAGTCGACCGCCACCACGAGCCAGTGATGCGCCGCCGGCGAGCGCTCCAACAGATCGCCCGGTTGCGGATCGGGAAAGCGGCCACCTGGCATGTGCTGGGGCGAGCCGTAGGGAAAGTAGAGGCCCATGCGCGGCTCCTCTTCGTCGCCATCGCTGACCACCGTCGTCAGGAAGATGAGGTCGCCCCACACAACGGGCGAAGACCACCCGAGCCCGTCGATGGGCGTCTTCCAGACAACGTTCTCCGTCGTGCTCCAGGTAATGGGCAGCCGCGGGTCGTCGTCCGCCACCGACAACGCGTCCCCGCCCCGAAACGCGGGCCAGTTCTCCGCCGCCGACAGCGCGACGGCTCCAAGCACGATTAGTCCGAACGTTGCGATTCCCGCGCCGGAGCGGGGTGTCTGCCAATGACGTCTCACTTCTCGTCCTCCTCGAAGCTCACCCGGGTGTCGCGCGAAGCATACACGCGCGGCACGATAGTTGCGGCACGGCCTGCGCGTCGACGCGGTGGCCTATTCCAGCTCGGCGAGGTCGATTCCACGGCTCCTGAGCGCTTCGGTCAGCAGGCGCCCCGCGTTCACGGCGGGAGGCCAACCGGCGTAGAACGTGATGTGGAGGACAACCTCCGAGAGCTCCTGCGGCGTAACGCCGTTCTGATCCAGCGCACGGTCGATGTGCAGGCGGAGTTCGTTCGTGAAGTACCGCGACTGATTGACGGCTACTGTGATCAGGCTCCGGTCGCGCTTCGAAAGCAACGGCCGCTCCCAGACGTCGCCGTAGAGGAGGCTGTTTCGGAGAGCGCCCAGGCGAGGCACCGCGGCGTAAGCGTCGCTCAGCCCGGCCGGGGTTTCGACCTCCGGCATCGGCGGCGCACCGGTTAGCTCGCCCAGGGTGATGCCCCTCTCCGCGAACACATCGATGGCCGCAAGCGACGCGTCCACGCCGGACGGCCAGCCCGTGTAGAAGCTGACGTGCAGGATGATCTCGGAGAGTTCCTCCGGCGTCAGGCCATGGTCGAGGCCGCGCCCGAGGTGGATCCGGAGCGCCGTGTCACGGCCCAGCGCCTGCAACACGGCGATCGTAATCATGCTCCGGTCGCGCTTCGAGAGTTGCGGACGCTCCCAGATCTCGTCGTAGATCGGCGAGTCCGCCAGCGTGCGCATATAGGGCGAGGCGGCGAGCCGGTCGACGGGCTGCGCCGGAACGACGTCGCCTTCCTGCGCCGCTCCCGCCGACTCGGTCCCGGCGGCGCACGCGGAGAAGCTCCCCGCCATCAGGGCAACGGCGACAATCGCGAACGGCATCAACAGGCGTGGCCTCTGTAGCGTCATGATGACTTCCCTCGGCGACGGTGTGCCTGCCCAGTCTACATGCGACACGGCGGCCCTGACTCAGGGAAGGCGATAGGCGACTAGCGAGGGCGACTCGCCACCCACGGTGAGTGCAATATACTGCCGCCCGTCGAGCAGGTAGGTCATCGGTGTTCCGATGGCGCCGCCCGGCAGATCCACCCAGGCGAGCGCCGCCCCAGTCGCCTTGTCATAGGCCACGAGGCGCGGGCCGTCGCGGGTGCCACCGGCCGTCAGCGCGTGCACCAATAGCGTCCGGGTCAGCAACGGCCCGCTTCGGCTGTGGTCTCCGCCGAGCGGCGGAAGATCAAGGTGGCGCAGCAGTGGATGGTTTCGGTAGCGGTCGCCATCTCCCAGCGGGGCCATCCACAGATGCTCGCCCGCGTTCATGTCGACTGCCGTCATGCGGGAATACGGCGGCTTCCAGAGCGGCAGGCCTTGCGGCATCCGCGGCGTTCGCTGCGGATTACCGCCGTCCAGAAAAGGCGCATCGCCGCGGCTCAGGATGTACCGGAGCGTCGAGTTCTCGCCAGGGGCCGGCTCGCGGAAGCGCATTACCGAGTGGCCGTTGGTCGACGGGACGTACAGGACGCCGGTCTCCGGATCGACTGCCGCGCCCGACCAGCTCGCGCCGCCCCCGGCGGGGGGCCGGAAGATCGTCCCGCGGAGCGAAAGGGGCGTGTAGAGCGGTCCGAGCCGGAACCCCGCCACCGCCTCCACCGCCATCTCTCGCACTTCCGGCGTGAAGTCGATCAGGTCGTCAATCGCAACCCCCTGGTACTCGAAGGGCGGCGGCTTCGACGGAAACGGCTGGGTCGGCGCCAGCACTTCACCATCCAGATCGGTATCGGTAGCCACCGGACGTTCCTCGATCGGCCAGATCGGCTCGCCCGTCACGCGGTCGAAGGCGTAGACGAAGCCTTGCTTCGTCACCTGCGCCACTCCCCTTATCGCGCGGCCATCCACCGTCACGTCAATCAGGTTCGGCCCGGTCGGATTGTCGTAGTCCCAGACCCCGTGATGCACGAGCTGGTAGTGCCAGATGCGCTGTCCGGTCGCGATGTCGACGCAGATGATGCTCTCGGCGAACAGGTTGTCGCCGACGCGGTGGCCACCGTAATAGTCGGATGTGGGCGTGCTGCTCGCGAGGTAGACATATCCCAACTCCGGGTCCGCGGTGATGTTTCCCCAGATGTTCGTGTTGCCCGAGTAGCGCCACGCCTCGTCGGCCCAGGTGTCCGCGCCGTACTCGTCCGTGCTCTGCGGGACGGTGTGGAAGTCCCAGAGATGCCGGCCCGTCCGCGCGTCGTAGGCGCGCGCGAAGCCGGGCGCGTTCTCCTTCATCGTCAGGTAGTCGTGGACGGACGATCCGACGATGATGGTGTCGCCCACCACCAGCGGCGGCGACCGCGATGGCGGCGGCAGACGGCTCGGGTTCTCGCGCGCCCGCGGAATCCCCGCCTCGAGGCTGACTCGGCCGCCGTCACCGAAATCGGACGCCAGAATGCCGGTCCGGGCATCCACGGCCGTCAGATAGCCGTCGCCTGTCCCCCAGATGATCCGCGCCGCGCCGGTCGCCGGATCCGTCCAGTACGCGACGCCCCGGTGATTCCAAGGCATCGGCAGCGGCGGGCTGCCCGCTTCGTAGACCCGCGGATTGTGGATCCAGAGCGTTTCGCCGGTCCGCGCGTCTATCGCAGCGGCCTGATACAGCGGCGTGGCGAGATAGAGGACACCATACACCATCAGGGGCGTAGCGGAAAGGCGCGAGATCGTGGGGCGCGTCTGCCACAGATCGGGATTGGCGGCCTCCAGTCGATCGAACAGCGTCGCCGCGGGAACCAGCGAGATGCCGTGTTCGTCTTCGTGCGGCAGGTGCGTGTCGGCACTTCGCCACCGCCAGGCGAGCTGCAGGTCGTCGAAGTTCTCCGCCGTGACCTGATCGACGGGCGCGTACTTGGTTCCCCAGGCATCGGCGGCGTACGAACGCCACTCGCCGTCTTCGGCTCCCTGCTGCGCGACCGCCGGTACGACCGTGAGGCACCCCGCCGTCAGCCACGCCGCCAGCGCCCTCGTGCTCATCGCGTTTTCAACTGGTACCAGACGTTCAGGCCCTGATCGCGCAACCGGTCGAAGATCCGCGCCCGGTCGGACCAGACCCGCCGTCGCGTGACGTCGATCCCGGCCCGGTCCAGAAAGACAAGCGCGAACGCCGCTGCGTACTGCGGCGGAATGCGCGGGCCGGCAATAGCCTCTTCCATCGAGCCGTAGTCGGCGTCGCCGTCCGCGATCCAGACCGCCGCCTGTTCCACGACGTGGGTCCGGGGCGGATAGAGCGTCGGCGAATTGGCGACCGTGTACGTGCCGACCTGCACCTCGCCGAGTACCGAGGCGAGGCGGGGAATCGCCGACGGCGGTTGGAGGCGAAGGGGCTCGTCCGGGCCGGGCGGCTCGCGGTCGCGCTGTCGGCCGACGGCGCGCAATGTCCAGTCGTGCCAGCCGTCGTCGCGCAGGACGATCCAGCCGTCACGGCGGGTGATCATGTCGCGGGCTCCGTCCGCCTCCAGCAACGTGGCCACGGGCGACGTGACGACGAGTCGCCCGCCGCCCGTCCGGCGGATGCGCAGGTTGACCGCCTCGCGGCCTGCGCCTCGCGGATCCACCTCGACCAGCCCGGCGTCGATCGCGTCGAACAGGTCGCAGTCGACGACAGCGGACCCTGCCGCCGCCGTCACGTCGCTGGCGGAGACGCCGGCGCAACTCCCGGCCGCGCCCGCCGCCGCCCGGAAGAAGAAGAGATGCTGGCTCGGCAGGAAGTCGTGCAGCTCCACCAGCTCGAAGCCCGCCGCCTGCCATTCGGCGAGAACCTGTCGAACCGACATCGTGTGGTCGGCCTTTATATTGTCGCCGCTGCCGTCCTCGACGCGGTACTCCAGCAGGGCCACGCGTCCGCCGGGGGCAAGCGCATCGCGGATGCCGGCGAGCATCGGCTCCGGCTCGGACATCTCATGGTAGACGTCGGCGATAACCGCCCAGTCGATCGCACCGGCCGGCAGCCGCGGATCGGTGGGCGTACCGAGCACCGGCTCAATGCCGGTAACGCCCTCGTCGGCCGCCCGCTCGCGCATTATCTCGAGCATCTCCGGTTGAATGTCCTCGCAGTAGACCCTGCCCCCCGGCTGTACGCGCCGTGCAATCCGGCGAGCGTAGTAGCCGGAGCCGCAACCGACGTCCGCCACCACGTCGCCCGCGCGGAGCTCCATGGCGTCGAGCACGCGTTCAGGCTGTTCCTCGTCAACGCGCTCGGCCCGTTCCAGCCAGTCGGCGCCGAGGTAGCTCATGAACTCGGCAGGGACCCGGTGCCGCACGTCGGACGCGTCCTGCGCTTCCGCGGCCGGGGCGAGCAAGTGGAATACTGCCGCGAGGCACAATGAGGTGAACATGGGGCGTCTCGTCATGGCGTCTCCGCCTCAAGCATATAGGAGGGCGTGGCGCGTGATATTCTGCGCCTTTTAGGCCTGTGTCGAGGCTCCGAAACCACGGGAGGCCGTTCGTGCACCACACGCGCAACTTCCGGGCCAGCGTCACGCTCGCCGCCGCCACATGGCTGCTCGTTGCCGCCACGGGGCTGGCGTCTGCGCAGGCGCCGGCGTCCGGCTACGGCATCACGCCGCCGGCGGAGTTCTTCGGCTTCGAGATTGGGACGGACGGTGAGCTGGCGCGGTATCCGCGGGTTCTCGAGTACCTGCAACACCTGGCCGGTCGCTCCGACCGCGTCACCTACACACCGCGCGGCACGACAACCAACGGCAACCCGTACGTCCTCGTCACCATCAGCGCCAGAGAGAATCTGGACCGGCTCGACCGGCTCATCGCGATCAACCACCAGCTCGCCGACCCGCGCGGTCTGACGGAGGAGGAGGCCCGCGCCCTAACCCGCGAGGGAGTTCCCTTCTATTTCCTCTTCGCCACGATTCACTCCACCGAGGTGGGGACCGGGCAGGTGATTATCAACATTGCGCACCGTCTGGCTACCGAGGAATCACCGGAAATACGGGAGATTCTCGACAACGCCGTGGTGCTGCTGGTGCCGTCGCAGAACCCGGACGGCCAGTTGCTGGTGATCGACCACTGGTACGACACCAAGGGCACTGGCTACAACCGGGTCTATCCGGACCTGTATCACCGCTACACGGGTCATGACGACAACCGTGACTGGTTCATGTTCACGCAGAAGGAAACGCGGCTCGCCATCGACATTCACCGCGACTTCAAGCCGCAGATCACGCACGACATGCACCAGATGAGCAGCCGCGGCGCGAGGATCTTCGTTCCGCCGTTCCGCGACCCGCACGATCCGAACATCCACCCGCTCCTCCTGGAGGGGCAGGCGCAGATCGGCCGCGCGATGACCGCGGCGCTCACCGCGGCCGGCAAGAAAGGGGTCATCAACAGCGACCAGTACGACCTCTGGACGCCAGCGCGACAGTACATGGTGTACCACGGGCAGCCGCGCATCCTGACCGAGATCGCGAGCGCCAACCTGGCCGATCCCTACGTCAACCCGGCGGGCCCGAACCGGCCGCTCGGACCACAGCAGGTCAGGACCAATTTCCCCACGCCGTACGACTCGGCGGTGTGGCGCCTGGGTGACATCGTCGAGTACAGCGAGATCGTTGTCTACGCCGCGCTGGAACACATGGCGAAGTACCGCACGCGCTGGATGGAGAACTTCCACCGCGTCCATGTCGACTGGGTGAACCGCGACGAAGCGCCGTACGCCTTCGTCGTCCCGGCCGATCAGCGCGACCCGTTCGCGGCCTACGAGCTGCTCGAGATCCTGCACTTTGGCGAAGTCGAGATCGATCGCGCGCGGGCGCCGTTCAGCGCCGGCGGCGAGCGCTACCCGGCCGGCTCCTGGGTGATCGACCTGGCGCAGCCGTACGGGGCGTTCGCGAAGACCATGTTGGAGCGGCAGGTCTACCCCGATCTGCGTTATTACGACGGCGGTCCGCCGATCCCGCCGTACGATGTCACGGCGCACACGCTCGGCCTGTTGATGGGTGTCGATGTCGACCGGATCGACGAGCCGGTCCGGGCCGACCTTGAACGTCTGGAGACCATCGAGCCGCGCCGGATGCCGATGCCTCCGACGCCGGCGTGGGGCTACGCGATGCCGCCCGGTTCGAACGCCGGGTTCCTGGCGGCGGCGCGGCTGCAGGCGGCAGGGGTTCCCATCTACCGCGCCGCCGAATGGTTCGAGGTGGCCGGTCGCGATCATCCTCCCGGCACGTGGCTGGTGCCGCCTACGCGGGAAGCGGCATCGGTACTGGAACGGACGGCGGAGGAGACGGGCCTCGTGGTGGCAGGACTCGACGTGGCGCCGCCGGTCGACGGCCACCGGCTGCGCGAGCCCACCCGCGTCGGCCTCTGGCGCGCCGCGAACAACATGCCGGGCGGTTGGATGATGTGGCTCTTCGAGAAGTACGAACTCGACCATGCGGTCGTTTCGTCGGTCGACTTCGACGGCGACCTCGAGGAGAAGTACGACGTCATCGTTCTCCCGGCCGGCACGAGCCGCGCCCGGATCGTGAACGGCCTCAATCCGCGGCGTCACGATGAGAGATGGCGCTGGGCGTACGGCATCGGGCGCGACGGCTGGCGCCGGCTCCGGCAGTGGGTCGAGGACGGCGGCACACTCGTCGCGCTGGGGTCGTCCGTAGAGACGGCGCGTGAATTGCTCGACCTGCCGATCGAGCCGGTGCTGCCGATGGGGAGCACGCGCCGCGCCCCGATCCGTTCGAACGTTCGGCGCCCGCCGCGGGTCACGGCGCAAGAAGCGGACGAACGATTGCGCGACGTCTTCCGCAGCCCCGCGTCGCTCGCCACCGCGCTGCGCGACCGGATCGTCGATCCGACCTCACTCTTCTATTCGCCCGGCACGCTGCTCAAGCAGGAGCACAATCCGCGGCATCCGGTCGGCTACGGGATGCCGGACGACTGGCCGGTCTTCTTCCGTTTCGATCAGGCGTATCGCCTGCTGCCCAGCTTCGATGTCGACGCCGAAGTGATCTCGCGCTATCCGGACGACGATGACATGGTGGCGAGCGGTTGGCTGCTCGGCGACGAGTTCCTCCGCAACCAGGCGAACGTCGTCGCGTTCCGGGTCGGGCGGGGCGCCGCGGTGACGATGGGAAGCCAGATCGCGTTCCGCACGCAGACGCGCGGGACGTTCAAGCTGCTATTCAACGCGATCTTCCACGGGCCGGCGGAGCCGGTCAGCGCAAGCGAACTGGCGACCCTGCGGTAGCAGAACGACGGCCTGCCGCCCGCGGGGCGGGCTCGCGAATCCTGCCGGCGTGGACGCCGGCGCGCCACTTACGCCAGCAGCGGATCCAGCGGCAGCTTGCCGGTGGCGTGGCCGAGCGAATCAACCGGCACGCCCAGTTTGTCCAGCAGACTGACGTGCAGGTTCGCCAGCGGCGTGTCCTCCGGATAGCGGATGTGGTGACCGCCCGTCCCCGCACCGCCGCCCGCCAGCAGGATCGGCAGGTTCTGGGAAGCGTGAGCGTTGCTGTCGGCCATCCCGGCGCCGTAGACGATCATCGAGTTGTCCAGCAGCGTCCCGTCGCCATCCGGCGTTGCCGCCAACCGCTCCAGGAAGTGCGCGAAGAGCTGCACGTGGTACTGGTTGATCTTCGTCAGCTTCGCCAACTTCGCCGGGTCCTTCTGATGGTGCGAGATCGGATGGTGTGCATCCGGCACGCCAATCTCGGCGTAGGTGCGGCCGGTGATCTCGCGGCCCAGCATGAAGGTGGTCACGCGCGTCAGGTCGGTTTCCCACGCGAGCGCCTGCAGGTCGAACATCAGCTCCACGTGCTCGCCGAACGTCGACGGAATTCCCGACGGCTGATCGACCACGGGAAGCTCGCGATCGCTCTGTGCCTCGGCCATCTGGATCCGGCGCTCGATATCGCGGACCGCATCGAGGTACTGCCCCAGCTTCGCCCGGTCGCCAGCTCCGAGTTCGCGCGACAGATCGGCGGCCCGCTCGGTGACTGAATCAAGCAGGCTGGCGTCCTTCTTCAGCCGGGCCCTGCGGATCTCCGGGTTGGTGGTGCCGGTGTCGCCGAAGAGACGCTCGAAGACGACCCGCGGGTTGTTCTCCATCGGGAGCGGTGTCGTCTCGTTCGCCCAGGCGACGGTATTGGTGTAGGCGCACGAAAAGCCGTCGTCGCACGAACCGGCGAAGTCGCGGCCGTCGATCGCCAGCTCCAGCGTGGCGAGCTGCGTTTCCTGCCCGAGCACGCGGCCCGCGAGCTGATCGGCGGAAACCGCCGCCAACAGGTTCGACCCATCGTCCTGCTTGGACGGCACCCCGGTCAGGAAGCGCGTCGACGAGCGGGCGTGCGGCCCTTCGCTCTCGACACCATGCATGCCGGAAAGCACCTGCACGTACCGGCGGAACGGCTCAAGCGGCTGCATGATGGTCGGGAACTCGAACCCGGCTCCCTCGGTCTTGGGCGTCCAGTGGGGCATCATCATGCCGTTCGGAACGTAGACGACGCCGTAGCGCTTGACCGGCGCCGCCGCGGTTCGGCGGATCGCCGCAAATGCGGGAACCATGCCGTCGAGCAACGGCAACGCGACCGACGCGCCAAGGCCGCGCAGGACGGTGCGGCGTGGAATCGCCTTCCTGGTGATCATCATGACTCTGCCCTCCGCATCCGGAACGGCGTGCTCTGTACGATGCCGACAATGATATCCGACCACCGGTAGCCACTGGAAGCCGCCGCCCGGCCGATCGCCCGAATCGTCGGCCGGTCGTAGTACTCCGGGGCCCGCCCCAGCGCATACGCCAGCAACTTCTCCGTCAGCGTCCCGACGAACTGCTCCCTCCGCTCCAGCAGCAGCGACCGCAGCCCGATCGGCCCGTCGAAGGCGGTACCGTCCGGCAGCTGGCCCGATGCATCTATCGGTAGTTCCGCCTCTCCAGTCGTCCGCCACGTGCCGACCGCGTCGTAGTTCTCCAGCGCCAGCCCGAGTGGATCCATCGGCGCGTGGCAGACCGAGCAGGCGGGGCTCTCACGGTGGACGGCCAGCCGATCCCGCACGGTCGCGGCGCGGCCGTCCTCGCCCCGGTCCGGAAGGTCCGGCACATCGGCGGGTGGTGGCGGCGGCGGCGTTCCGAGAATGTTGGTGAGCACCCATTTGCCGCGCAGCACTGGCGAGGTGCGGTTCGGATACGAGGTCACGGTCAGCAGGCTGCCGTGACCGAAGATACCGCCACGCAGCTCGGCCACCTCCGGGGCGAGCGCGACCCGCCGGAAGTGGCTGCCGTAGATCCCCGGTATGCCGTAGTGCCGAGCAAGCCGCTCGTTGACAAAGGTGTAGTCGGCGCCGAGTAGATCGAGCACGCTGGTGTCCTCGCGCACCAGGCTCTCGACGAACAGCTCGGTCTCCTGAAGGAATGCGTCGCGCAGGTTCTCGTCGAACTCCGGGAATATCTTCGCGTCCGGTACGACGCCCCGCAGGTTGCGGAGATAGAGCCACTGCCCGGCGAAGTTGCGCACGAAGGCCGCCGCCTTCGGGTCGGCCAGCATGCGGCGAGCCTGGTCGGCCAACACCTCCGGATCGTTCAGTCCACCCTGCGCGGCCAGGTCGAGCAGGACATCGTCCGGGCCGCTCGACCAGAGGAAGTACGACAGGCGCGAAGCAATCTCCAGATCGTTCAGCGCGTAAACCGTCCCGGGCTCGGCGTCCACCGGATCGCGCTCGACGCGGAAGAGGAAGTCGGGAGAAATGAGCAGCCGCTCGAGGGCAAGCTGAATGCCGGCGTCGAAGCTGCCGTCGTCGCGCCCGGAGCGGTAGAAGTCCATCAGCGTGGACAGGTCGGCCGTGTCAATCGGCCGGCGGTACGCGCGCCGCGCCAGGGACGCGAGGATCTCCTCCGCGCACGCGTCCTCCTCGTCCACCGCCGCCTCCTCGTCCGGCCGGCAGATGAAGATTGCGCGCCGGCTGGGCGTATCGCCCGGACCCGTGCTGACGTACGGCCCGCCGACCGCCATGTACTCCACCGCGGCGTCGCCGTCGCGCATCTCGTTCACCGCGACCGCGAATATGCTCTGGCGCGGCTGCAGCACCCCTTCCGGCTCCGTGAACCGCCGGACGAACGAGACGCTCACCACGTGTGGACCCGCCGTCGCCTCGAACCGCACCCGCATGTTGGCGTCGGCGTAGAGCATGTACTCTTCCCACTCCGGGTCGCCGAACTGGTTGCCGGCGTAGCTGGCGGGCGCCTGCGTGACGTCCGGTTCCTCGCCCCCGAACGTGAAGGTGCGAACCAGTTCACCGTCCAGGCGCACCTGTAGCTGATGACGTGATCCCATGCCGCGGACGTAGTTGACATAGTTCCGGTGCAGGACAATCTCCAGGTCGTACTCGCCATCGGCCGGGAAGTGGTGCCGAACGCCGATTCCGCCGCGCGATCCGAACGGCAGGTCGTCTCCCATCCGGTCGTCCTGGGTCAGGAGGATGGGCACCTTGTAGGTCTCGACGGCCGGCCCGAGCGGCACTTCGCCGACGGCGGTTCTTCCGATCTTCCGGGCGGCCGACAGGTAGCGTTCCATCAGCGCGGGCGATACGGTCAGCACATCCGCCATGTTGTCGAAGCCGTACTGATCGATGTTGTCGGCGGGAAGGAGCGCGGCGACGTCCACGTCGAGTGCGAGCAGGTCGCGGATGGCGTTGGCATACTCGGCCCGGTTCAACCGGTGGAACGCCTCTGTCCGTCCCGGGCTGGGGCGGGACGCGGCGTACGCGTCCACCTCCGACTCGAGCCAGGCCGCCAGGGTGTCGTATGTCTCGATGTCGGGGCGCGGCCGGCCGACCGGCGGCATCGTCCGGGTCCGAAGCTTCGAGATGACCTTCTCCCAGGTCTCCGCGTGGGCGCCTACCTGGGCGAGATCAACACCGTCCAGCGAAAGCTCCGCCGTCCGAAGCCGGTCGTTGTGGCACGTGACGCAGTAGCGTCCGACCGTCTGCTGCAACAGCTGCGCCTCGGGCGGCGCCTCCTGGGCAAGCGCGGCGGGCGGCGAGGCGAGGAACGGCCCCGCGGCGAGGGCAAGCGCCAACACGCCGCATGGCATCAACCGGACACGAACGCCGTGAAACATGGTCCGTCGGCCTCCTCGGATGCCGGATTGCGGGTCAACCCCACCTTATACCACGTTCGTGCTCGTTCGGCGGCTTCACCCCCGTCGCGCGGGCAGGTGGCGGCGCAACAACTCCATGTTGGCCCGATAGCCGCCGCCGGGTTCGTCCCGGACGACCAGATCCATGTCGATCAACACTCTCAGATCCCGGAGCAGAGTAGTTTCCGTCAGCCTGGCGTATTCCCGCGCCAAGCCGAGAGTCAGCATCGGCAGCCCGTCGAGCGTGACTGTCTTGTTCAGCGGAAAGTTCAGCATCAGCTCCCGCCGACGTCTGAACACGGGCTTCTTGCGGTAACTCTGCCCGGCGAAGCGATCATGGATGAGTGTCCGCCAGGCGATCTCGAACTGATGCTGCTGAATAGTGTGCAGCCTCTCCAACAGACCGTCGCGATAGCCCTCTACCGCGTAGGCGATGAACGCCCCGAGGTCTCGGCTAATGCATGCCTGGTGGATCTGCCGGTAGTACTCGGGCCGCGTCAGGTTGTAGAAGTTGGACAAGATGTGCGACGCGATGTCTGGATTGCCGGCCCGCAGGAGCAGGTAGAACTCCAGCATCCGGCCGGTCCGGCCGTTTCCGTCTCCGAAGGGATGGATCCACTCGATGTAGACGTGAGTTACGACCGCCTGAATCACCGCATCCGAGAAAGCTGGCGCATTCCCGTTCGCGGGGAAGTCCTCGCTTAGCCATCGACACAGTAGGTTGACAAGCTGCGGAACGTCGGCCGCACGGGGGCACCGGTACGGACCGACAACCCGTTCGTCCGTTCGGAATTGTCCGGGCACCGCGTCGAAGTGCTCGCCCAACTCGGTTCCGATCTGGCGGTGGAAGTTCCGGAGGAGCGCCGGAGAGACCCGTGGGATCTCCCGCCGGCCAGCAATGTCCTGCACGATCTTGTTCATGGCGTCGAGGACGTTGCGAACCTCCCTTTCCTGGTATTCCTTGCTGGGCGGCAACGATTTACCCGCTGCCACCTGCTGCACCTCGAGGTCGGTCAGCGTGTTGCCCTCGATCGCGGTAGTCGCCTGCGCACCCTTGATCAGGGCCACCTGCTTGAGTTCACGGTAGCGATCCGGGCTGAGCGGAGTTTCCTGGATCGCACGGATGATGGTGTTGCACTGGCCGAGTTGATAATGGACGTCCGGACCGATCTCCCAATGCCGGCAGAACCGCAGGTGGGGATAGAGCTCTCTCAGCGGCCTCGGGACATCTACCATTACAAATACATCATAGTATTTGTCTGAGAATCTGCAAGCGGAATTGCTCTTGCAGCAACTGCAGCCAGCGCGGCTGCTCCACCCGCCGCATAAGGCGGGTAGATTCGGATGGCGTCCTGCGGTACGATTGGGCTCTCGCCGCCGGGCGGGAAGGACCGCTGGGCGGGAAGCCCTGTGAGGAACAGATGCGACAAGCCGGCAGCTTGACTGTTTACATGTTGGCGCTCGCCGTGCCCCTCGCGCTGCCACTCGCCGCGGCGGCGCAGTCGGGGGCGCCGACGCCCGGCGCCCCGGCGCTCGTAGAGGCGGCGCGTGCGGACGACGCGCAGGGCGTGAAGGCCCTCATCGACGCCGGCGCCGACGTCAACGCCCGCCAGGGCGACGGGGCCGGTGCGTTGCACTGGGCGACGCATCGCGACAATCTCGCCATTGCGCGTTTGCTCATTGACGCGGGCGCCGACCCCAACGCCGCCAATGACCTGGACGCGACGCCGCTCTGGCTGGCCGCCGAGAACGGTAGCGCCCCCATCACCGAACTGCTCCTCGACGCCGGCGCGAATCCCGACCTGACGCTGGCGATGGGTGAGACGCCGCTGATGATTGCCGCCCGCTCGGGCGCGGCGGAGACCGTCGCCCTGCTGCTCGACGCGGGGGCCAGCCCGAACACCGCCGAGCGCGAACGCGAGCAGACGGCGCTTATGTGGGCCGCCGCGCAGGGGCACGCCGACGTAGCGCAACTGCTGCTCGACGCGGGCGCCGACCTGACCGCCCGGAGCCGTGTCTGGGATCAGTTGGAGAACACGGCGGGGAATACCAACACCAGCGGCAATTTCCGGATGTCCCACGGTGGTTCGACGCCGCTGCTGTTCGCGGCGCGCGGCGGAGATGTCGAAACCGCGCGCGTCCTCATCGAGGCGGGAGCGGACCCTAATGAGACCGCCGCGGCCGGCACCAGCGCGCTCGTGATCGCGGCGCACAGCGGCCACGGTCCCCTCGGCATCTTCCTGCTGGAGGAGGGCGCAGACCCGAACGCGGCCGCGGCGGGCTATACGGCGCTCCACGCGGCAGTTCTCCGCAGCCAGGCGGCGTTGGCCGAGGCGCTCCTGGACCACGGCGCCGAAGTGGACGCGCTGGTCGAGCATGGGACGCCGGGCCGGCGTTTCAGCGCAGATTTCAGCATCCGCCACCAGTGGATCGGCGCGAACGCGTTCTGGCTCGCGGCACGCTATGGCGAGCCCGAGATCCTGCACATTCTCGCGGAGCATGGCGCCGACCCGCACGTCATGCCGGCCAACCGGATGTCCGCGCTACAGGCCGCGATGGGCATCACGCGGAACGCCGCCGAGAACCGCCGCAACCAGGTCGACGCGCCGGAAATCGACCCGGACCAGCTGGAGCAGCTCACCCTCGACATCGTCAGGAGAGTCCTCGAGATGGGCGTGGACGTGAATCTGTCGGACGAGCGTGGAGATACTGCCCTGCATCACGCGGTTCGGATCGGCTTCGCGTCGGTAGTGGACCTGCTCGCGTCGAACGGCGCCCGCCTCGACGCGACGAACGAACGGGGTGAGACGGCGCTCGCGCTGGCGGAAAGCCAACTTCCCATTCCCGGATCGAACGGTCTCCGCGCCAGCCGTCCGGAGATCGCGGACCTGCTCCGCCGGCTCGGCGCCAACTGACGATTAGAGACTGAGCGGCGCCGTGTTCAGCAGGCCCGTGCTGTCGCCCAGCTTGTCCGCCGGCACTCCCGCCTTGTCGAGCACCGTCAGCAGCAGGTTCGACATCGGCGTATCGGCCGCGTAGGCGCGGTGACGCCCGCCGTTGAGGCGTCCGCCCCCACCGCCCGCCACGAGGCACGGCAGGTTGGTGTGCTCGTGCAGGTTGCCGTTCCCGATGCCGCCACCGTAGACGATCATCGACTGATCGAGCAGGGTGCCGTCGCCGTCCGGCGTCTCGCGCAGCTTGCCGAGGAGGTCGGCCAGCAGCGTGATGTGGTACGTGTCGATCTTCGCCTTCTTGGCGATGTACTCCGGGTCGTTCCGGTGGTGTGACACGGTGTGGTGCTGATCCGGAACGCCAATCTGCGGGTACGGCCGCGGGCTCGCCTCGCGCGCCATCATCAGCGTGAAGACCCGCGTGACGTCCGCCTGAAACGCCAGCACCTGCAGATCGAACATCAGCTTCGCGTGATCCTCGAACTGCTCCGGGATGTCCACCGGGCGCTCCGGCAGCTCGACGAACGCGTCGGGACCGCGCGCCTCGGAGCGCTGAATCCGCTGCTCGACATCGCGAACCGCATCCAGATACTCATCGAGCTTGTTCCGGTCGGACGGGCCGAGCGTCCGCTCCAGCCGCGCCACCTCGGCGGTGACCGAATCGAGGATGCTGCCCGTCTGGCGCATCACCGCCAACCGGTCGGCAGCGCTTCCGCCCTCCCCGAACAACCGCTCGAAGACGACGCGCGGATGCGCCTCCATGTCGAGCGGAGTCGTCTCGTTGCGCCAGGTGATGGTGTTGGAATAGAAGCAGTCACCGGTGTCGCAGGCGATCGCGGACGGCTGCTCCAGGGCCAGCTCCAGCGACGGGAGCGGCGTTTCCTTGCCGAACTCGCGCGCCGCGATCTGATCCGCCGTCACTCCCAGCTTGATCTCGGTGGGCCCTTGCCGCCCGCGGCGCTCCCAGGCATGGACACCGCTCAGCCAGACGGCAGTGGCGCGCGGATGGTCGCCGTTGCCGTCGCCGAACGAGTCGGCCTGCCGGTGCGCGAGGCCGCTCAGAACCAGCAACTGATCGCGGAACGGCTCGAGCGGGCTCAGGATCGGCGAGAACTCGAAACCCCGTCCGACCTGCTCCGGCACCCACTGCTCCTGAATCACGCCGTTCGGGACGTAGATGAACCCGAGCCGGCGGACGGGCGCCGTCACCTGCCGCGCGAGGGCGGAGGCGGCCGGTGTCATCGCATCGAGGAACGGCAGCGCGAGGGTCGCGCCAACGCCGCGCAGGAACGTCCGACGGGGAAGCGCTTTCTGGGTGATGATCATGATGGTGCCAGCCTCATCTGGAACGGAATGCTCTCGGCAATCCCGACAACTATCGACTCGAAACTGTAATCGTTCGCCTCGGCGTCGCGGACTATGGCCCGCACGGCCGGCATGTCGAACGACTCGACGTTGCGACCGAGCGCATAGGTGAGCAGCTTTTCGGCGATGGTGGTGACGAATCGCCGCTCGTCGCGCAACAGCGCCTCCCGCATGCCGGTGGGGCCCTCGAACGCGCTGCCATCCGGCAGGATGCCGGACGCGTCGATAGGTTCGTTCGACTCGCCCCGGTCACGCCAGCGGCCAATGGCGTCGAAATTCTCGAGGGCAAAGCCGAGCGGGTCCATCTGCGCGTGACAGCTTGCGCACGCCGGGTTCGCCCGGTGCTGCTCCATCGCGGCGCGCATCGAAAGCGCCGCGCCGTCGTCGGCCGTCTCGGGCAGCCCCGGCATGTCCGGCGGGGGCGGGGGCCGGTGCGCGGCCAGGAGGTTGACCAGGAACCACATTCAGCGGAGTAACGGGGAAGGGGGCG
>VXRJ01000027.1:0-30943 GCA_009838525.1 Acidobacteriota bacterium | reverse complement strand
CCGCGGCGGCCCCCCCCCCCGCGCCGCCCCCCCCCCCGCCCCCGCGGCCGGGGGCGGGGGGGGCCGGGGCGCGCGGGGGGGGCGGGGGGGGGGGGGGGGGCGCGGCCAGCAGGTTCTCCAGGATCCACTTGCCGCGCAGTACCGGCGAAGTGCGCGTTGCATAGGACGTCAGGGTCAGGATTCCCCCCTGCCCCAGCAGGCCGCGACGCTCAGTGCCGGTAAGCGAGACGCGGCGGAAGTGGCTGCCGTAGACGTGCGGTATTCCGTAGTGCTTCGCCAGCCGCTCGTTGACGAACGTGTAGTCGGCGGTGAGAAGATCCGTCACCGGCCCGCCGCCGCGCAGGACGCTGTCGATGAACAGCTCCGTCTCGCGGCTGAACGCCTGGCGCAGGTTCTCGTCGAACTCCGGGAAGAAGGCGGGATCCGGCTCCTTCGCCTGGACGTCGCGCAGATACAGCCACTGCTCCGCGAAGTTCTCGGTCAGGGCGCGGGCCCGGTCGTCGGCCAGCATCCGCCGCACCTCGGATTCGAGCACGGCCGGATCGCCCAACTCGCCGGCGATGGCGCGGTCGAGCAACTGCTCGTCCGGCACGCTGCTCCAGAGGAAGAACGACAGTCGGGACGCCAGCTCCAGGCCGTTCACCCGGTACGAATCGCCCGGGGCCACATCTGCGGGGTCGCGCTCGATCCGGAAGAGGAACTCCGGGCTGACCAGCAACCGCTCGAGACCCTGCTGAATCCCGCGTTCGAAGCCGCCGGCCGCGACGCCGTCCGCGTAGAACGGCATCAGGACGTCGAGATCGCCGTCGGTGACCGGGCGGCGATAGGCGCGGCGCGCCAGCGTCGAGAGAATCTCGCGGGCGCACGGCTCGGCGTTCACGCCTCCGTCCGGCGTGCAGGTGAAGATGCGGCGGCGGCTCGGGGTATCGCCGGATCCGTCGACCCCGTACGGACCACTGATGGTCACCGTGGCTATCGCCGGTTCCCGCCGCTGAGCGCGCCGTGACGCACGAACCAGGCTCTCGTGGTTCGCGCCGGTCTTCTCGAGAAACGCAACCGCGACCTCGCGGGGCCCGGCGCGCAGCGGCACCCGGACGTCGACGGGCGGCTCGGCCTCGAACACGAAGACGCCGCTCGCGCCCCGGACCAGCGGCCGCCCGCCGATGGTGAAGAGCTCGACCCGCTCGCCGTCAACGCTTACTTCGACCTCATGCTCGTCACGCGCCGCCGCTGCGAACTCGACCGTCACGACGTACTCGCCGTCCGCCGGCAAGTGGCTACGGATGATGGCGCCGCCGCGCGTACCAAGGGGCAAGCCAGCGAGGTGAGCGTCCTGGATCAGGTCGCGATCCAACTGGTAGCGGTCGACGATCGGCGGCATGTTCGTGTCGCCTACCGCGAGCCGGCTGATCTTCCGCGCCGCGGCCAGATAGCGTTCCAGCGTCGCCGGCGATACGAAGAGCAGCTCAGCCAGGTTGTCGAAACCGCTCGTGGCGTTGTCGGCCGGAAGCAGCGTCGTGACGTCGAATTCCTTGGGCAGGTGATCGAGGGCGAGCAGATCGCGGACCGCGTTCTGGTACTCGGTCCGGCTCAGCCGATGAAGCGCCGGGCGCCGGCCCGGGTTGGGCGCTTCGGCGGCGGCGCGGTCCAGTTCCGTCTCCAACCAGGCAACCACACCGTCGTAAGTGGCGTCGTCCGGCCGCGGGCGGCCCGGCGGCGGCATCGTGCGCGACTCCAGTTTCCGGATGACCCGCTCCCACGCGTCCGAGTCGGGCCCGACCCGCTCGACGTCCAGTGTGTCAACCGCAAGGCCGGTGGTCCGCAGCTGCGAAACCAGCATCGACGGCGCGGTGTCCCGGCCGTTCACGATGCGATCGTTGTGGCAGGCGGCGCAGTAGCGATCGAGCGTCTCCGCGACTTCGGCGGCCGTGGCTTCCGCCGCGGCGGCTCCCGGCGGCACGGCGAGGGCGCACGCGGCCAGCGCCAACAGGGCGAGGCCGGTTTGTTGCCGCGCGGGACGCTGGGCGCACTTCGCCATGCTCATGACGTGTGTACTACGCTTCTTTCGGGGTGTTGTCAACGACGAGCCCACGCGCTAGCATCCGCGTACGTCGTCGGTGCACCCACGGAGGGCATGGCAATGCGTCCCACGCGCGAAAATCCGGGCGGTCTGGCCTTGTCGGTTGCCGTCGCGCTGCTTCTTGCGGCCACGGCCCCCCCGTCGGCCGCAGCCGCCGACACTCCTCTCATCGAAGCGGTGCGGGCCGGCGACGTGACCGGTGTCGCGGAACTGCTCGAACAGGACGCCGACGCGCGGGAGTCCGGACCGGACGGCACGACGCCGCTCCATTGGGCGGCTCGCGGCGCGCACCAGGCGATCGTCGAGAGGCTGCTCGCGGCCGGCGCCGATGCGACGGTAACCAACCGCTATGGAGTCACACCGCTCGCGCTGGCGGCCGAGACGGGGGACGAGGCGATCATCGCCGCGCTCCTCGATGCCGGCGCCGACCCGAACCGAGCCACCCCGGAGGGCGAGACCGTCCTTATGGTGGCGGCCCGCACCGGACGGGTTCCCGCGATTGAGCAACTGCTTCGGGCCGGCGCCGACGTCAAGGCGACCGAAGGCTGGCGGACCCAGACCGCCCTGATGTGGGCCGCCGCGGAGGACAACGCGGACGCCGTCACGGCTTTGATCGAGGCCGGGGCGGATATCGAGGCGCGCTCCAGCAGCGGTCTGACGCCCTTGCTGTTCGCGGTCCGCGAAGGGCAGATCGAGGCGGCGCGCGCCCTGCTGGCCGCGGGCGCTGACGTGAACGCGGGAATCAACAACCGAACCGCCAGCACCGGCTCCTATACCCCGGCCGCCAGCGGACACACATCACCCCTGGTCCTCGCCATCATCAATGCGCACTACGAGCTCGCGCGCCTCCTGCTGGAGTCCGGCGCCGACGCGAACGCGCCCGACGCGCGCGGATCGGCGCTACATGCCCTCGCATGGATCCGCCGGCCCGGATCGGGCCGTCCGCCGATCCAGACCGGCACTCTCGACAGCCTGGACCTTGTGCGGGCGCTGCTCGATCGGGGCGCCGATCCGAACGCGCAGGTCTACTGGAACGAGATCCCGTTCGAAGTCGACCTGGGGATCGTCAAACCCCCACCCAACATCTCGGTCGGGCGCAACTTCATCAGCTTCGTAGGCGCCACACCCTTCTATCTCGCCGCCAAGCATGCCGACCTCGAGCTGATGCGCCTGCTGGTGGATCACGGCGCGGACCCCCTGACCCCGACGGACCAGGGCGTGACGCCCCTGATGGCGGCGGCCGGCCTCGGCTTCTGGGACGGCGAGAGCCCCGGCCCGCTGAACGGCACGCCGGAGGCGGTCCGGCTGGAAGCGGTGAAGCTGGCCCTGGAACTGGGCAACGACCTGCACGCGGTGAGCGATTTCGGCGAGACCGAGCTGGTGGGCGACGGCGTCGAGCTGCTGCTCCGCCACCCGCACAACCTGCTCGACCTCGACGCCCAGCGCGACCGGGGCGACATGCGTTGGGACGGATGCACGGCGCTCCATGGCGCGGCGATGATGGGATCGAACCTGATCGTCCAGTTCCTGGTCGATCAGGGCGCCGACGTCAACGCACGCAACGAGCTCGGGTGGACGCCGCTGATGATCGCGGGGGGCGTCTTCGTCGCGAACACCGAGAAGGCGTGGCCCGAAACGGTGGCCCTGCTGCACGAACTGGGCGGTGAGACGGTAGAGGAGACACGATGACGACCATGAGACGACTGACCAGCCTGACGTTGGCGTTCGCCGGAGCGGCGCTGCTCGTTTTCCTGCTCGCGCCGGGGGCCACCACGGTGGGCGCTGAAGCGCAGGCCAACGACGGCGTGATCCAGGGGCGGGTCACGAGCACGACGGGGCCGGAAGCGGGCGTCTGGGTGATCGCCGAAACCGACGATCTGGAGACGGTCTACCGGAAGATCGTCGTCACGAACGACGACGGCCGCTACCTCCTGCCGGAACTGCCGGAAGCGACTTTCGACGTCTGGGTGCGCGGCTACGGCCTGGTCGACTCCGAACCCGTCGAGGGACGGCCCGGCGACCAGCTCGACCTGACCGCGGTGGTCGCATCGACGCCGGCCGAGGCAGCGCAGGTCTATCCGTCCAACTACTGGCTGTCGCTCATCAACCTGCCCGAGGCGCACGAATTCCCCGGCACGGGAGCGGAGGGCAACGGCATCGGCGAGACGATGGAAACGCAGGCCCATTGGATCAACAACCTGAAGGGTTGCCAACGCTGCCACCAGGTGGGCAACGACCGGACCCGCGAGATTCCCGACCTCACCGATTTCGATTCGGCGCGCGCCGCCTGGGACGACCGGACCCAGCGCGGACAGCGCGGGTCGCTGATGTACAGCTTCATCACACGGTTCGGGCAGGAGCGCGCGCTCGACATGCTGGTCGACTGGACCGACCGGATAGCCGGCGGCGAAGCACCCGAAGCGCCGCCCCGTCCCCAGGGGATCGAGCGGAACGTCGTCATCACGATGTGGAACTGGGGCGACAACGTCGCCTTTGTCCATGACGAGATTGCGACCGACAAGCGGAACCCGCGGGTCAACGCCAACGGACCGATCTACGGGGTCGACATCGGCAACGACTACCTTCTCGTCACCGACCCGAACGAACACCACTCGACGATGATCAAGATCCCGCTCCGCGTCCCACGCGATCAGGTGCCGTCGATGTTCGCGACGCAGGGATTCCGGCCCTGGCGCGACTTCGGCGAGCGGGCGGTGTGGAACGACCCGGCCAACCCGCACAACCCGATGCTCGACGCCGAAGGCAGGGTCTGGCTGACGACCCGCATCCGGCATCCCGACAACCCGGACTGGTGCCGCGAGGGATCGGACAACCCGTACGCGGAGTACTACCCGATCAACCGGGCCGGCCGGCATACCGGTTACTACGATCCGGAAGCGGAGAAATTCGTCCTTATCGACACCTGCTATGGAACCCACCACCTGCAGTTCGCGGAGGATGCGAACGACACGCTCTACTTCAGCGGCGGCGGGGACGTCATCGGCTGGCTCGATACGAAGGTCTACGACGAGACGGGCGACGAGCGTTTCGCCCAGGGGTGGTGCCCGACCGTAATCGATACGAACGGCGACGGCCGGATCACCAAGCCATGGAACGAGCCGCCGGCCCGCGGCGGCGGCGAGGCGGCGGCGTTCGACCCGTCGCTCGACACGCGCGTCCGGGTGGGCGCCTACGGCGTCATCGCGAGTCCCATCGACGACGCGGCCTGGATCGTCTCGGACGACTTCCCGGGCCGCATGCTGCGCCTGGAGCGGGGTGACAACCCGCCCGAGACGTGCATCAGCGAGCTGTACACGGTCCCGGTGGAAAAGGGCTACCGGACCCGCGGTCTCGACGTCGACCGGAACGGCGTGCTGTGGACGGCGCTTGCGGGCAGCAGTCACTTCGCCGCGTTCGACCGCACCAAGTGCGACGTCTTCGGCGGTCCCGAGGTGCGCGACGGGCGGCAGTGCGATGACGCCTGGACGTTCTACAAGGCCCCCGGCCCGGACTTCCGCGGTACCGACATCGGGACCGACTTCCACTATTACAACTGGGTCGATCAGTTCAACACGCTCGGCCTGGGCGAGAACATCCCGATCGCGAACGGGTCGAGTTCCGATTCGCTGCTCGCGCTCGATCCGGAAACGGGCGAGTGGACCATCCTGCGCGTTCCGTACCCGCAGGGCTTCCACAGCCGCGGCCTCGACGGGCGGATCGACGATCCGAACGCCGGGTGGAAGGGACGCGGCGTCTACGCCACCTACGGCGCCGACGCGGCGTGGCATGTCGAAGGCGGGCCGGTGGAGCCGGGCAACCTCGTGAAGTTCCAGATTCGTCCGAACCCGCTCGCGCAATAGCAGGATGCCATAGAGGGTCGTGAGTCTGTCGAGTACTGCACCGACAACGCTGGAGCGAGACGGCTGGCCAGAGATCTGATGTCGCTGGCCATCGGGCGGCAGATTGGCCACATCGCGTCAGGTCGAGGACCGCGTGTGCTCGATCTGTTCTGCATCTCCTCAAGGTCGTATCGGTAGAGGCGGAGCTAATTCAAGATGGGCGGCCCGGGCGCGTGGAAGCCGTGGGCGCGCCGCGTGATGTAGTGCTTCGATGAACCAATGCCGACGCCGACCCTAAACCCTTGCGCGCAATGAATGAACCGGCGCTCCGGCGGCTGGACGAGGCTCGGCCCCTCTACATGCTGCCTGCGGACCCGCTCGCCGAGGAAGTCCTGATCCCTGGATTCCGAGCGGCCGCCAGGGTCGATTGCATGGTGGGGTTCTTCTCAAGTGAGGTTCTCGCCTCGCTGGCCCCGGGCCTCGCGACCTATATCGCCGGTTCCGAGAACGGCTTTCGACTTATCGTGAGCCCCCTACTCCGCGCCGAAGACCGGACCGCCATAGAGCACGGGTTGAAGTCGCCGACAGAGATCGCGGACAGGATTCTGGAAGAACTGACGGTTACGGAAGACCTGCTCCAGCGACACACCCTGAAATGCCTCTCATGGCTGCTCCGCCAAGGCAGAATCGAAATCAAGGTCGCCCTGATGAAGGATGCGCTCTTCCATCCAAAGGTCTGGCTGTTCGCGAACGACGGAGACGTCGTCGCGGCGCACGGATCGAGCAACGTGACCCTCGCGGGTATTCGGAAGAACGTCGAACAAATCGCCGTATCGAGGTCGTGGCAGGACCCGAACCAGCGCTACATCGCCAACAAGCTGAACTACGAGTTCGTCCGCCTATGGGAGAACAAGGACGAGAACTGCACCGTCATTGCAATGTCGGAGGCACTCCAGAAGCGGCTGGTGCGGACATATACGTCCGAATCGCCTCCAACGGAGGACGAGCTTCGGGCTCTGTACTGGCGCGCAACCGGATTCGTCGAGGCACGCGAGCAGCTTGAACCCGCTGCTGTTCCGTCGGCGCATTTCGCAGTACCCGACTGGTTGCGATTCGAAGACGGTCCCTTCGAACACCAAGGCAAGGCGGTCGCGGCGTGGTGCGAGGCCGGATTTCGCGGCGTGCTGGAAATGGCGACAGGCTCGGGCAAGACGATCACATCGATGATCGGCGCGCACCGCCTCCATCAGGTGCACAGGCCGTTACTGGTCATTGTCGCCGCGCCCTACGTGCCGCTGATCGAACAGTGGTGCGATGAAATCGCGCCGTTCAGGCTGAGACCCGTCAACCTGACGACAACCGGGAGCGCGACGAAGCGAGCGACCGCGCTGCAGAGACTGAAACGGAGGCTGCATACCGGACTATCGGATGTCGAGATCGCCGTTGTCAGCCACGACACGTTGTGCACGCCAGAGTTCCTCGCCTCTCTCGACGCCTTCGACTGCGCGCGCCTGCTTATCGCGGACGAGGTACACAATCTCGGACGGCCGTCCTTCATCAACGACCTGCCGGAGTTCTTCGAGTACCGCCTCGGCCTGTCTGCGACCCCGATACGGCAGTACGACGAGGAAGGAACGGAGGCGTTGTTTGGATTCTTCGGTCCCGTCGCGTTTCGTTTCGGGCTTGAAGAAGCCATCGGGGGCTGCCTCGTCGAGTACGACTACTATGTCCATCCGGTCTACCTGACGGAGACCGAGATGGGCGAGTGGTTCGACCTGACGGGCAAGATCAAGCGCAACGCATGGCGTAGCGAGGACGACAAGCCGGACGAATACCTCGCCAAGCTGCTGCGCGACCGGCGCGCGCTCCTGGAAACGGCGTCGGGGAAGGAGGCGGTGCTGTGCAAACTGCTCGATAGTGAGGATACGGGCAGCCTGCATCACACACTGGTCTACACCTCCGACAAGGGACCGAAGCAACTCGAGAATGTCAATCGTCTGCTGCGCAGCCGGAACATCCTGTTTCACCAGCTCACCGCTCATGAAACGGCAAGTCGCGACCAGACGAAGCGGATCATCAGGTCGTTCCAGGAGCGTGAAATTGAAGTGCTGACCGCCAAGCGCGTGCTCGACGAAGGCGTGAACATCCCACAGATTCGCAAAGCGTTCATCCTCGCGAGCACGACGGTGGAGCGGCAATGGGTGCAGCGGCGCGGGCGGCTACTGCGCACATGCAGCACCATCGGCAAGACGCACAGCGTTATTCACGACCTGCTTGCGCTGCCGCCCGGCTTAGAGGAAGGGCTCGATCCTGACGCGCGGCTGCTCGTGCGTTCAGAACTGCGCCGAGCGCAGGAATTCGCAAGACTGGCCAGAAACGCAGGCAGACCGGACGGGCCGCTTGCGACGATCACAGCAATGGTAGACGCAGCGTATCTGTAACGACCGAGGAACCATCATGCCACTAAACGAAAGGAAGATAATCACGATCATTCTTGAGCAATGTGCCGGAATCGAGGAACGGTGCAAGGGCTACAGGGAGGAGCTTCTTGAGGTGATCTCCGAGATTCTCGAGTATGAGCGGGGCCATCGTGTTTCGGCGACCAATATCCAAAAGAAGATCAACGACAAATGCAGTGCCGCCGCGCGTTTCCTCGCGACGCAGCGCGGGCAGGACGCAGGGACGGAGGAACTGGACTCATGAAGCTGCTCCGTGCCGAATTTCAAAACTTCCGGCTGCTCCGCGACCTTGAGCTTGAATTCTCGAGCGATTCCGTCAGGAAGCTGACGGTGATTCGCGCCGCGAACGAGTCAGGCAAGACGACGATCCTGCACGCATTGCAATGGGCGCTCTACGGCGACGCGGCCCTACCCGGCAAGGGCGAGGGCTTCCGTCTGCATCCCATTGACTGGGATGCGGGCGAAGGCAGGCGCGTACCGATCACGGCCACGGTCGAATTCGAACTGACGACGCACCGGCGGGCTGGCGGGCAACTCCGCGAGACTCGCCGACGCTTTCGCCTCGTACGCTCGGCGCTCGAGGAGGTGGACAGCCAGTCCCGCCGCTTGGCTTCGACCGTGAAGCTGTTCGCGCTGAACGACACAGGCGCGACTCCCATTGAAGCGCCGGAAGCACTGATCAACGACGAGCTGCCACCCGAGCTGCGCGACGTCTTCTTCACGGACGGCGACCGGGCATTGAGCTTCATCGAAGCGGATGTTGCCCAGTCCACGAAGCGTGAGCGAGTGCAGCGTGCCATTCGCTCGCTTCTCGGGCTCGGGGTCATCGACGACGCCATCAAGCATGTTCGCAAGTCCGCGGCGGATGTGAACAGGAAGGCTAAGCGGGTCGGCACAGGCAGCGAGCTGACGAGGATCGCCTCACGCCTCGAGGCGATGGAAGAGTACCGGGAGAAGCTCGAAGGCGAATGGGAAGACGCCAAACAACAGTTCGGGGCCTTCGACGAAAAGGTCGATGAGATCGACCGCAAGATCGCAGCGGCGCTCCAGAAAGGCGACAAGGACAAGCTGCGCATGGACCTCGAACGCGCCAAGGCGGATATCGGGCAACTGGACAATCAGCTTGCCGCGGCGACCAAGGAACACTCCGCGCTGTTCCGCAGCCGGTCGATCGCGACCGACCTGCTCGATCCGGTTCTGGGTCGCGCCTTCGATAAGCTCGAAGAGTTACACGACCAGGGCAAGATTCCAAACACGACGATACCGATTCTGCAGGATCGGCTCGCGGCTGAAATCTGCATTTGCGGCGAGACGCTGGAAGCTAGGGATCCGGGCGGCGAGAAACGCCGTGCGCACATCAAGAAGCTGATCGACGACAGCCAACGCGCCGACGAAATCCAGAAGATCATCACAGACCTGTACTACGGCGCGAAGCCGTTACAGAGCGGCGGCGACGCGAGATCGAGTGCATGGCTTGAGGACTACAGGAAGGTCGTCGAGCGGCGCGACGGCATCCAAGAGTTGCGTGACGAAGCTGGCCGGAGTCTCCGGGCGCTGGAAATACAACTCGACGCACTTCCAGACACGGACATACAGGGTTTGCGCGAAACCCGCCGTCAGTACAAGGACCAGCGTGACCGCCACCTGTCGAAACAGTCCGCGCTCGACACGCAGCTCACCGGGCTTCGGCGCGAGCGCGAGAAGCTCGAATTCGAGCGTGACCGTCTGCTTCGTGAACAGAAGAAGGGGGCCCGCATTCTGGCCGAGCTCGAAGTCACGCAGGACGTGACAAAAGTCTTGCAAAGCGCCTATAGGCGGATCACGAACGAGGAGTTGCAGAAAGTCAGCGACCTCATGAACAGCGTATTCCTTGAGATGATCGGCGCCGACCCTGAACTTGGGGCGATCATCCGGCGCGCGGAGATCAGCTACGACTTCGACATCATCGTATACGGGCCGAACGACCGGACGCTCAATCCGGACCGCGACCTGAACGGCGCGTCACGTCGGGCGCTGACGCTAGCTTTCATTCTAGCGTTGACGAAGGTGAGCGAGGTCGAAGCGCCAAATGTCATTGACACTCCGCTCGGCATGACGAGTGGCTTCGTCAAACGCTCGATCCTGCGCACGGCAGTGCGCGAGAGCGCGCAACTGATCCTCTTTCTAACGCACGACGAGATCGCCGGCTGCGAGGAAATCATCGACGACGCGGCGGACCGCGCCTTCACGCTGACCAATCCCGCGCACTACCCGAGGATGCTCGTCAACGATCCAGGTATCAACGATCGTAGGGTCTTGCGGTGCGGCTGCGATCATCGGGGCGAGTGCCAGCTCTGCGTGCGTCACGCCGACGCCCGGGTCGAGCTGGAAGAGGCGTTATAGGAGGCGACCATGGCGGAACGATATTTCAATCCTTTCCAAGCGATTGACATCAACGTGCCGGTCGAGTTCCACGAGGCGTTCACGCGCTACTCTCAGCGCAGTTCCGACGCAGTGATTGACCAGAGCCCGTTTCCTCGTATGGTCGATCTATGGTTCCTGTCCGTTTGCGTCGCGGCGCGCCTGGGTTTAGAACCCGCTGACATCGCGAAATTCGACACGCGGAAGATCATCGACGGCGCGATATTCGGAAGCGACCCGTGGCGCGTGCATACACTGATGCTGATCGCTATCGGAAAGACGGGCGACATTCAGATTGTCGCCGAGCCGCGCAAGATGATGGCGCTCGCGAATGGGCTCGCCGTCGCCGGGTTACCGAAGGTCATTGATATGCTCAAGGACGGTGCCGCGGAGCCGATCTGGAATCTCTCGGATGCGATCGACACTCTCTTGTGCAAGAAAGTCGCTTGACGGGGCTTGACTGCAATGAGCGACGTCCGCTACATCGACAATCGTCGAGATTGGCCAAATTGATCAAGCGCGGGCCAGACACTACGATAGAATGCATGACTAAGGATACCGTTGACCGAGAGGCGCAAAAGTAGAAGATGGCTCGACCGTCGCGCGAATGCACCATTTGCAGTCATTTCCGGCCGTTGCAGGACCATCTTTTTGAGATGGCTGAATTCTGCTCTTACCTTGATAACACGTCACCATTCGAAGAAGAAGGCGCCATCCGCGACGTACGGACACAAGTGATCGGCGACTGGCTTCGGCTCGCGGGCCAGCTTGAGACAGTCGAGATCAATACCTGGAAGTACGCGGGGGATGACGCTCTGTATTGCGATCCTATCGCGGAGCGCTATGATTCCGACGCCAAGCACTTTACAACCTACGCGACCTCTCTAACACGCTATATTTTTGTGTGTAACGCTCTTGAAGAAGCGTATCGGTTTGTAGCTCACCACTATGACCAACTTGCACAGCAGAAGGGTATCGCCAAAGGGAGTCTAGTCTATACTCCAGCTATGAAAGCAGCCTATCTTGTGGATCAGATAAGCGAGTCTGAGTTGCCGGCCAATTTCCAGCATATCGCGGCCAACCTCGTTGTAGCATTCGAGGATTACCAAAGAACATCGTCGCCGCGGCTCAGTGGGCTGGACAGCGTTTCGAAGAGCGACGCCAGTTACGCTCTTCATTTGGCGAGAAATCTACGGAATCACATCGCACACGGCATTTTCCCGCTGGTTGACAACTTTGACTACTCATCAGGCCCTCCCCTCGTAATGTTTCAAAACCTTCTGTTCCATGCCTGTCGCCTAGCTACGGTTTGCATGCAAGGACTGCTCGGACAATACTGCAAGGAGTTTCGCTCGCATGACTACAAGAGTATCGAGAATGCCCACGGCGAAGAATTCGATCGTTTTCTAGACAATTGCACGATTGGTTATTCGGCGAAGCTACACCTGAAAGGGGATTTCACCCTCGGCAACTGGATTTGAAGCCCGCCTTGGTTGAAACAAGCTAGCAGCCCGTGGTGAAAGTCCCGGTTAGGGATCGACAAGACCGATCCCGCGTACTACACTTCCGCCCATGGCAATGGGCAAACGCCGCCGCCGAGCGCGGCAGCCGTCGATGTGGGTGGCCAGCGCCGACCTGCCGCGAGGCGGAGGTCACCCGTTCTACGAGCGATTGAATCGCGTTCTCGACGAGGCGGGTTTCGACGCCTTCGTCGAGAGCGCGTGCGCGAAGTTCTACGCCGACGGGGTGGGCCGTCCGAGTCTGGCGCCGGGGCGCTACTTCCGGATGCTGTTGCTCGGCTACTTCGAGGGGCTGGACTCGGAGCGGGCGATTGCGTGGCGCGCGGCCGATTCGTTGAGCCTGCGGCAGTTTCTGGACGTCGCGCTGCACGAGGCGTCGCCGGACCATCGACGGTATCGCGGACGCGGCGTCGGATCGACCTGGAGACGCACCAGGCGGTCTTCACATGGGTGCTGCAGCGCCTAGCCGACGCGGGCCTGGTCAGTGGCAAGACGGTGGGCATCGACGCGACGACGCTGGAAGCCAACGCCGCGTTGCGGAGCATCGTGCGCCGGGATACGGGTGAAGACTACAAGACATTCCTGCGCGGGCTGGCCGAGGCGTCCGGCATTGCGACGCCGACGCGCGCCGAGCTGGCCCGTTTCGACCGGAAGCGCCCGAAGAAGGGCTCGAACGACGATTGGACGCATCCGCGGGACCCGGACGCGAAGATCACCCGTATAAAGGACGGCCGGACGCGTCTGGCCCACAAGGCCGAGCACGCGGTCGACATCGAGACCGGCGTGGTCGTCGGCGTCACGCGGTGCAGGATGCCGATGCCGGCGACACGCAGACGATGGTCGAAACGTTGATCACCGCGGCGGAGCAGGTCGAGGCGGTCCTGCCGGACGGGGCCGGCGTCGACGAGCAGGCCGAAACGCTCCTCGAAGCCGAGCGTGGCGGCTTCGCCGGTCTGCAGTTGTTGCTGGAAGGCGTCGGCCATCGCGCCGAGCTTCATGGCGTTGAGCTTGTCGAGCGTGTGTTCGGTCAGCATCGGTCTCCCTCCTCGTGGGTCGTGGCGTAGTAGTCGGCGACGCGGATGTTGGCGTGCGTCGGTGTAGGGCTGGTCTCGGCGGGCGGTTCGAGGGCCAGGCGGCCCTGGCCGGGGTCGAGGATATTCTTGACGGTCTGATAGCGGCAGGAGTCGAGCGAAAGCGCGCAGGCGCAGGCCGCTTCGAGGCGGCGGTTTCCGTGGCGCCGCCCCAATCGCATGATCCCCAGGCAGGCGCGATAACCCTGCTCCGGGCGTGGGCGGCTCCGCAGGATCCGGCGCACCAGCTCTCCGGTCACCGGTCCGACCTTCTCGGCCCGGCGGATCAGCCGTGACGGTGACCACTGCGCAGGTCATCGAGATATTGAAGGACAGCGACGCGGAGCCGATCTGGAACCTGTCTGACGCTATTGACGGAATCCTGAGGAAGCGAGAGGCGGCATAGCGTGGCCGTACGCCAAAGGGCGTGAACGCCCAGAACGTACAGCTCTGGAATTAGATAAGTTTCTTTGGCAACTCCGCCCACTCGTTGCCGGTGTCCCGCCTGTACCTATCCAACAACGTCTCCTTCGAGTAGCGCTCGGTGTTCCTCCCGATCATGTATGACAACACCTCGCGCAAGGTGACTTTGTGTCCATTCAGGATCGTCTTCTTGTTCGAATCCCACATGAGCCCCTCAAACGGCGCCTCGTCGAGTCGCCGCGGCAGCCGGGCCGCAGTCGTGACCGCTTGCGAGAGGCTCATATCGACTGTCAGACGGGAGATAACGAGAGCGAAGATCTCCAAGCCGATAGGTCGAAACAACGCATTCCCGCCGTGGTTCCCGCGGTGTTTCTTCACAACTGGTTCCGTATTCTCGGCCGAAAAGAAACTGTCGAGTTCCTTAAAGTGCTTGCCAAGCTGAACGAATAGCTCCTGTGCATATTCGAAGTAGCCGTCGAGTTTCTCGTCGCCCGGCCGGACTCTCTGCAGGTCGGACTTCTTTGCTCGCAACTCGAACTTAGCCTGAGTGAACAGTATGGCCAATATGTCGTACAGGTTGCCGATCGTCGTCAGGCTCGTGGTGTTGGTGACGGGCATGTTGTTGTTTGCAACAAAGGCGATGCGCTGTCCGGAAAACAGATCGGTTTCCTCAATCAGGCGACGCACACAGATGGCCATGACATCATCTTCATCCAGCGCAATAATGTCGCCCTTGGAGACCGGCCTCGCGGTCTTGTTCAGCGTCGTGAACAGCCTGCGGGTCCGCTCCAGTCCCTGCCGGGTGTCCCGATGTCCAACGACGATCACTGACACTTCATCGTAGGGATCGTTATCGAGGCCGTCCTTGACCGCCTGTTTGATACCGGCAAGACGGTGCTGTCCGTCCAGGGCGAACAGTTTTTCGTCTCCACGGAGCGTGAGGAATCCCACCGAAGCGACAGTTTCCTCGCGCAGGTCTTTGAGCCACGGGGTGTTGCCTCTGCTCTGAACATCGGAAAGCGCATGCCAGTTAGGCTGTCCACTGTATGTGGCGAGAACGAGTGAATTGAAGAATCGTTCCGACTGCCCCTTGAGGTACTCGGCGATCTGTGCGCCCCTACCTCTCTCGAGCTCTCGTTGGATCATATCTGAGAGCGCGTGGTTCTTGTGGATCTCCTCGGCGTAACGAACTCGTGCACTCAATTGTCCGAGATCCATCAGGCAGGAGTAATAAATCCAGTCTCCCATGACGCCGCGTAGCGCGGGCAAAACGATTTCTTTCAATTCGTTAGGCATCAGCCAAAAGCCCCCTGCATGTGCCTTATCTCGGCCTTCAGGTCGCGTTTCGAAAACGGCGGCATAAGCGCGGTATTGAGCTGTTGCTCCAGTGTCTCTAGGTCCTCGGACGAAACATCGTCGCCAACCGGCGCGAAGTAGAATCGTAACACTTGACGCCAAGTCCCGATCATATATGCAATGCTCGCACGCTTCAGTACCTTCTTTTCGTTGAGATAATCCTTATACCGATCTCTCAGGGGACGATTGGATTTCCGGCCTGCGATCCCGATATAGAGGATGTATCCGTGAGGTGGCAGCACGTCGTTAGCCTGGCAGACAGCGAAGGCATAGATCCCTCGCTTGTCGGCGGGAACCCTGTCCACCTGGTCGCCGTCGCCATAGCTGACAAAGTCCCATGCAAGGGTCGGAATGGCGTGCTCGCCGGCCATCAGAGCGTCAGGAGACAGTGTGACAGTGACTCTGAAGTCGCCGATGGCGGTGTTGGCGCGGTTCGCGAAGTCTCCGAGAGGGTCGATGGCCAAGCGTTCAGGTCCTTTCACATTACTTGTGACACGCTAGGCAGACTTTCGCTTTGCCGTACAAGTCGTCGATGTCGAGCGGCTCGCGGTTCGGTCGTAGCGGGTTGGGCCGGACCTTCGAGCGTGCGCGAGCAAGCCGTAACTCGTGATCCTGCCTGATCTGCGCAATGCGTTCGGGGCGTTCCAGTTCTTCTAGTGATTCCCCCTGACTCCAGGTGAACGGCGAGCCGTGTGCCACGGCATCTTTCTCGTATGCTTTGGCTTCCTCGAACGCCTCGGGATGCTGCTCCTTGAGGCGCACCCATTCGATCTTCTGCTGGAAGAAGCAGAAGGTGCAGCCGCTGCGGGTGCGCCACGAATAGTACGTCGGCAGACCGAGCCCGGTCCCGTCAAGAAGTTCTAGCACACCGACCTTGTCGATGCCGGCTTCTTTGAAGGGCAGCTTGACCACGAGCCTGTCGTGCTTGGACGAATAGCCTTCGCGGTATTCCTCGTCGCTGCGGATCGCGACATAGCTGTAGATGGTGGCTCCGTCGGCCAGGAGTGGCCGAAGCCAGTGCTCGAACGGACGCAGCTTGAGTTGCCGCGTGCACCAGCGCGTCTGTGGCGACGGTAGGAAATCGTTGTACTGCTTGAGCCAAAAATCGAAATCCCGGTCGGGATTCAAACGCAGGATCGGTTTCCCGAGGAAGCCTTCAAGCCGACCGAGATACTCGTACACCTCGGGCAATTCCTTGCCTGTGTCCGTGAAGAAGTACTCGATGTCCAGTTCCGGGCGATGCTGCCGCATGTAGACGGCGAGCGCTGCGCTGTCTCGCCCGCCGGACAGGCCAAGCACGTGCTTCGCGGAGTTGACCGTCAAGAGGCGGCTCTTCCTCTCCCACGTGTGTGTGGGGGCACGGACTCCTGCATGTAGTGCGTGCTGAGTTCGGACAACGCCGCAAGAACGATGCTGCGGTGGCTGGTGTCGGCTTGTTCCAGGGCCGCGGCGATACGCTCGGTGAGGCCGTTTACTGCGGCGCGGTCGGAATCCGCGATGTGGAATTCCGCCAGCAACGGTGTTGGGCGACTGTCGACTCCGATGACGACGGCTATCGCCTGCCGTTTGTCTGGACGGCCCTTGACGCGTGCGTAGGTTTCGGCACGCAGGAACTTCTGGGCCATGTCCGCGAGCTCGACGGCCGCGTGGTCGATGTCGGTATCGACCCAGTCACGCGGCGGCTTGTTCGTCGCAAGGCTGGCGATGCCTTCAAAACTCTCATCGGAGCCGTTGAATTGCGCCAACCGGCCGACGAAGGCTTCGAGTCGGAAGTCGCCGGCAAGCTGCCTGATGTTCTCGGCTCGTGCGCGCAGCTCTGCGAGTGACTGCGGGGAGATGTTCGGGACCTGCAACTCGTCCAGCATGATGTCGCGCAAGCGGCGCAGCATGGACGGGTACGCTTGCACCAATTCCTCGAGCCCCTCGCCAACACTTGCGATGACACGGCGCAAATCCTCGTTGTTCGTCAACGAAACTTCCTCGCCCAGCGTTGCTGGAATGTCGTCGAACAGGAACTGGTTCGGGTCGTGCGCTCGCTTGAACAGGTCGCGGGTTCTCGCGGCATTCGCGGACAAGCGCATTGTCCGCTTGGTCCAGTTCGGGAGATGGTCGTAGATCGCGACAAGGCCGCGCCCGACATCGATGGGCTCCAGATGCACAAGCTCGTTCGTCTTGTCGAGATTGCGAACGACTTCCGCCATGCCCGACAGCAGGCGCCGCGCAACCTCACCAAGGTCCATCCAGCGCAACTGGATGAAGCTCGGGTCCTTCGCAAGATGGTCCACGTCCACGTCGTCGAACTTTGCCCTGAATATGCCGTCACGGTAGACGGCTATCTTGTCGCGCTGCGACATCACGAAGGCGACGGCGAGGATCGGCATCATGCCGTCCTTTACACCGAAAGGCGGCTTGCGCCATTCGTCGAACAACTCGGAGATGGCGACTGTACGGTCGGCATGCACCTTTATATGTTCGAGTGCCTTCTGCCATATACGGGCTAGGTGACATGGATCGTCCTCGCTTGCGACTGGTGAAACGAAACGCCATATCTTTCCTTGCTGCGAGTAGAGGCCGGTCGCCTCCAGCATGGATACAAACAAACCGCCCTCGGCTGGGAAAGCGTCGATGCCGAGGCGGGGTTCGCCATCGTTCAGGACCATCCGTCGCAACAGGTTGTTCTGCGCCGCGATGGCGTTGCTCGATGGTTTCTGGCGGTTCAGCAACTCGTTGTGCAGTCGGGGCGATTCCGCGAAGCGGCGATCGGCTAGTTCGGAGGCGATAGCGTTCAAATCGGCCTGCCGCAGGCGTTTTGGTTGATGGTTCTTGCGGAACCACAGGGCATTGTCGAACGCCTTGAGCAATTCCGTTTCGAGCCACGCCTGCAACTCCGCAAGGCGTGCGGAAACCTCCCGCCGCGCCACGGCATCCCCGGCGAGTTCCGGGTGATCGCTACTGACGCCTTGGAGCGCGAACAGCTCGCGCACCAGCGGCACGACGGCCCATGATCTCTTCGAGACCCCGACGACGATATCCCACGCGCCGCTGTGCCGTGCCGCCTTGCGGCACAGGTCTTCGGCGTGCTCCTCGCTTTCTCCCTCTGCGGGAATAGCTAGTAGGAACTGCCCGATCGCACCGTTCTCCGGCACGAATCCGGCGGCGAATGCAACAATGTCGCTGACCGGAACGACGTTTACGTCGAACCATCTGAGCACGCCGGTTTCGTGATAGTGCCGCTTGGCAAGGATCGGTTGAAGTCCGGCGAGTGTCTTCAGTTCCTTGAGATCGATCTCGTCGATCTCGTCGAGCGCAGCGCGGACTGCTTGGTCGATATCGAAATCGCTGCCCGCAAAGATAGCGCGGGCATCTAGGAATTTCTTGAAGATGGTGAACGACCCCTCGTCCAGTCGGGACAGCGCTGTCTCGAGCGCCTTGGCGGAAGTGTCGGGAAAACAGGCACCGAGCAGGTCTAAACTCGCGACAAGCCCAGAGCGCTCCTTGAACAGGTCAATCACGGCGATTGTCTTGAGCAACCTGATATGGAGCGCATCGCCGCCATTGGCCTCGCAGCGTTCGAGCGCTTCGACTGCCAACGCCCACCGGTGGCCGTCGGGGGAAGCGAGGATGGACGGTTCCAGATTGGCGCGCAAGTAATCCCAAAGCCGGTCGGGACCGTACAGCTCGCCGTCGCCGACATAGTTCAGGAAGTCCTGGAATCCGTGCGGTTCAGAAGAATTCAGGAAGCCGAATATGCTCCGCTGGTTCTGTCCGAAGCGCCGTCGCGAAATCGGACCAAGCACACATGCGACAACCGGATGCAGCGGCCAGCATGCTTCGAGCATATCTGCCAACCGCTTCGCGTCACCGCCGCGGTCGCGCCGCGCGATAGCCGCGACGGCAGATGCTAGCGGACCGGGTTTCTGTGGACGGTGGTCGCTTTCGATAGCGTGCGAGATCAAATCGATCTGTTCCTCGCCCGCCGTGGTAACGACGAGATCGATGAACCGTCCCTGAATCTTCGCCCACTCGTCACGGATCTCGCGCGACAGCCGGTGTGCGTATTCCTCAAACGCCTGGTGCAGCACGCCGACGACAAGGAAACGCCCTTTGCTGCGCGACGCCGCCTCGGCGAGTTGCTGGAGCAAGTAAATATCAGAGCCGTCCTGGGAAGCGCCCTCGAGGAATTTGCCCATCTCGTCGATGAACAAGATCAGCCCGCCGTGCGTTCTGGGCTTTTCGGCGGCAGCCTCCGTCAGAGCCGTTGTCAGATTGCTCTCGGTCCAGCCGCCGCGCGGTCGCCGCGACACGAGGCCGGTCCGCTTCGCAGCTTCGCCGATGACAGCTACGGGATCCTCGCGTCGCGCAACGACTGGAAGGATGCGCCATCCTTTCGTTCCCGTTGGCAATGCTCCGTGGATCGTTCTTGCGAGTCTCTCGCCGAAGACCCTCTCTGCATCCTTCTGCAACCCGCCGTTACCGTTCAGCAAGGCACTGAGGGCCACGACGAGACTCGACTTGCCGCTGCCGTAGGGACCCGTCCAAGTGAACGCACCCTGTCCCGCTTCGGAGACGTGGCGCGCCATCGTCTCAAGGATGTCGGCAGCGGACTGCGGGCAGACAAAGCCCTCAAGGGCGGCGGTATCGCCGAGATCTGTATCGATGCGAATCGATTTCAGAAAACGCCGGGCTATGCGGACGCGCTCGTTCAAAGTCACTAGGCGACCTCCCTTTCGGCAGGTGCGCCGTAGTCGCCCGGAATCCAGGACAGTGCGTCGCTCTCATTGACTGCGATGTTGCGCACGACCTGTTTCAACCCGGCAGTCTCGGACCAGCGCAGCGCGCCGCCCGTGACTTCGTCGAGCGCGGCAAGCCGGTCGACGACATCGTTCTCGTCGAATTGGAACACGCGGCCCGGTCCGCCTGGCGCGTGTGCGACGGCCTCAAAGGACAGCGTCGCCGCGTTCGGCGCGTAGCGCGACCAGAACTCGATCAGAGCGCAAGTGAAGACGCCGTCGCCCAAGGTCGTCTTCGAGCCGCGCACGAAGCGAAAGCCATCCTTCTTGCCGATGGCCTTGATCAGCCCAAGCTCCGTCAGGGGCGACTCAAGCGCGTCGTCGTGTCCTGCGTTACCGGAAGGCCGCCGTGCGACGTAGGTGCGGATGAAACAGGCGACGTCGTTCTTGACGGTCGTATTAGCGACTCTCGACCAGTTGCGGTCCTTCGCGAGCCGGCCGAGCCTCTTGACCATACCGTCGCGTTCAAAAGTGATCGCCGGGTAATGGCTGAACGCCCAGAACCATGTCGTCTTGTCTGCGCTCGCCGCCAACTGCCAATGGATCAGCCAGAGCGTCGCCGGGTGCTCCATATACAAGTCGAGGCCCTTCGGGCCGAACAGCAGACGGCCAAGCTCCGTCGTCCGGACGGAATTGATCGCGGGCTCCTCGATCACACGGGCGGCCTTGGCCCAATGACGCATGGACGCGACCATGTTCTTGCCGACGCCGAATCGCGCGATTGCGGCATCACCCCAACAGGCGGCCCTGTTGTCGGGTTGACCCTCGGTTTCCGCGACGCGGTCGAAGGCCTTTTTCAGCCACCCATAGCGTAGTGGGAAGGTCTCGTGGCCCGAAAACTGCGGTTTATAGACCTCGTGATAGAGTGGTCCGCGTCCCATCCCCTCCCGGCTCCTGGACGATGCCTCCAGTCCGACTGTAGCCCACGAGGCGTGCTATAGTCAACGCGGCACTGGAGGCTACATCCAGAAGCAAGCGTTCATCTGAGAATCGCGGCAACGGACACGTGGTTTGCCTATAACTCATTGAAAACAATGAAGATCGGTAGCACCATATACTTCGACCATCAGGCGACGACGCCGGTCGACTATCGTGTCTTAGCCGAAATGATGCCGCTTTTTTGCGATTCGTTTGGCAATCCGCACTCGTCGGATCACAGCCTCGGGTGGGAATCTGCGTGCGCCATCGATGAGGCCGCCGCACGAGTCGCCCGGTTGGTCGGTGCAGACGCGGACGAGGTCGTTTTCACCTCTGGTGCAACCGAGTCAAACAACCTCGCCCTGCTCGGGCTCGGACGCCGCCTTGCCGGCGGCAAGCGCCGCCGGATCTTGATGAGTGCCGTTGAGCATAAGAGCGTGCTCTTTGTTGGCAGGGTCCTGAGTGAGCAGTGTGGATTCACCGTCGAGTCTATTCCCGTCGGTAGTGAGGGCTTTGTGGAACTCTCAGCTCTCGATGCAGTGCTGGATGACGATGTGCTAGTTGTGTCGGTCCTGGCGGTGAATAACGAAATCGGAACGATTCAGGACATCGCGCGACTCTCGGGGCTCATTCGGAGTTGCGGAGCCGTATTCCATTGCGATGCGGCGCAAGCGCCTGTGGCGATGAGCATCGAAGAGATTGCGCTGTACAGTGACATCGTCAGTCTCTCGGCGCACAAGATGTACGGGCCGAAGGGCATCGGCGCCGTCTGTGTTTCCCGTCAACTGCAAGACAAGATCGAGCCCGTCGTGTACGGCGGAGGTCAGCAGAACGGTCTTCGCTCGGGCACCGTACCCGTACCGCTTTGCGTCGGCATGGGCGCAGCAGCGAACCTACTAGCCGGCGGCGATGCCGATGAACGCCGCGCCGAACTACGTCGCCGTACGGATATGTTCGTTGACGGCCTGAAAGGGTTGTCGTGGCCGATTGCGGTAAACGGTCCGATGGGAAGTGCCCGTCATCCGGGCAACGCCAGCATTCGCTTCGTCGGCTTCGAGGCGCACGACATTCTGAGTGCACTCCAGCCGCGACTCGCAGCCTCCACGGGCTCCGCCTGCACGTCGGGAATCCCGGAACCGTCACACGTCCTGAGGGCTATCGGTCTGGACCAGGAGGAAGCAGAATCGTCTGTCCGCTTTAGCCTCGGCTTCAGCACGAGCGATGAAGACGTTGATGAGGCTGTCGGCCTGATCCAAGAGACGTTGGCGAGACTCTCGAAGGCCCAACTAGTGCAGGGGATTCCCCGGCGGTGATTTCGGGTAGGGCGGTCGATACCAATGAAGCGGCCGCTCCCCCCGGCCTTGGGCGGTGGTGGCCTCCACGGGTGGTTCGCGGCGTGTTCATGGCACTAGGCCGTCGAGCGGCATCCAGGCCACACCGTCCACATCCGCGAAGTGCCGGTCCGCTGACAGGAGATCGGCGCCGGTCTCCAGCGCGTGCGCTGCTATCCAGATGTCGTTCGAAGGAATCGGACGGCCTCTTGCGCGCAGCTTGGCCGCGATCCGTGCGTAGCGGTCGGCCGTCGTGTAGCTGACCGGCGCGACAGTGACGTAGGGGCTGTCAATAAAGGCCTGCAGTTCCCGGAGGTTGCGGTCCAGGCGCGAGCCCCGGCGAAAGCCGTACAGCAGCTCGCCGATGACAACCGTCGACAGCAGGACCTCCTCGGACGCGCGGACGATTTCCGCGGCGCGGGGATGGCCGCGCTTCAGATGCGAATAGGCGTTCGAGTCCAGCAGGATTCTCATTGCCACATCGACTCGTCAATCTCCGCGAGGTCCGCCAGCGCCCGATCCATGGCTTCCGCTTCGTCACGCGTCCAGGTGCCGATCAGGTGATCCAGCGACGTTCCGACCACGGATCGGCCACCCTGCGGCGCGCCGATGCCGGCGCCGCGCCGCAGCAGCTTGAGGACGGCTTGGTTCAGCGAGATGCCGTCCTGATTCGCCAGGCGCCTGATGCGGTTGATTAGTGCTTGATCGAATCCCCGTACCGTCAATTGTTGCACCCCGCCCTCCATGATTCATATTCGACTCATTGTGACTCACACTATAGACTCACGTCGAGCGTGTGTCATCGCGATCTTGCCGCGCCGCTCAGCATCTGACGCGTTGGTTGGCGAGCGGACATGTAGCCAACTTCTTCCTATTCCCAGTACTGCGCTGCGAATTGCAGCGTGCGAAGGAGCGGAAACCGCTGTGGAATCGCCGCGCGTTCGACCTTTCGGTGCCGGATACCGTCCCGGATTTCCCTCATGAAATCTTCAATGAAGACCACTCGACCTCCAGCGATACTCTCTCGCGTCCTGCCGCCGAAGACGAATAGCGCGATCTGAGCGACTTCGCCGGGAATCGCCATGCCTGGAAACAACCCGGGAATGTACACGCGGCCCGCCTCGAACTTCCTCGCGTACCGCTCCTCACGCTTTGCCCACGTGTGCGCGTCAAGCGATGGCTCGATCTGGACCAACGAGCGTTCCTCGGGATGGAACGCGACAATGTCAAGCTCGGCCTCGTAGCCTCCTGCAGGTCGCTTGCCAACTTGGACGTTCCGACGGACGAAGTACCCGCGGAATTCGTACCATTCTGCGACTAGCGACTCCAGGTGGTTCTCTGCCATGTATGGCTCGTTCTCCCCGATCTGCCTCGAGACTACCGTGGGAAAGCTCCCGTAGCAGGTTGGTTTCCGGGCGTCGCACTACCCGGCAGCCCCCGAGCAAGAAACCATCCGCGCGAGGTGGTCGAGATGGCGCTGATGGTCAGCAGTAGAGTCGATTCGACCCATCCTCGCGCCCGTCTGTCACCACTAGCGGGATCCGGCTGGTCGCTCACTCTCTTGGCCAGTGGTCGCCGAAAGGACCGAACATCTGCGCGAACAGGTCCTCGACTTCAAGGAGCTTCTTGTCACGGCGGGCGAATTCGTCATCGTCGTTTAGCGCTTCATGGCGCCAGTCTGCGATGGCCTGACAGACGATACCGAACGCCGGTCTAGGGTCAGAACTCGTGGTCGCACCGCCCACGGTCTCGCGGGCGGCTCTCACCAGCTCAGCCGCCCGCCGATAGCGATCGGCGTCCTCGTGCCCTTGGTCGACGGCGCGCTGTAGCTGATGTTGCGCCTCGAACAGGTAGGTCTCGTAGTTTTCGATACCCACGCCGTCCTCGCTGAGTTTTAACCCCAGCGCCTTGAACTGCTCCCGGTATCGCTCTAGCTCTGTCACGCGCCCTCCTGCGATTGATGTCCTCGTACGGCGCTACACCCTGTCGCCTCGACGGCCTCGGACTGCGCCGTGGTCCAACTCGATATCGCTACGCCTTCAGTGTAGCTGTGGCTTGCCATGAACGATGGCGCGCACGACGTGGTCAATTGCTGACTATAATCCTCTCGCTTACCCATGCTTGGGGAGTGGCCCCAGACCGGAGGACACCAGAATGTTGAAGTGGAAGATTCTCGCGCTGGTCGGTTTCGTGGTCGGAATCGCCGGCGCCGGCTGGGCGGTGGCGGAGCAGCAGCGGTCCGCGTCACAGGTATTCGAGCTGCGCGTCTACAAGACGATGCCGGGCAAGCGGCAGGCGCTCGCCGACCGGTTCCGCGATCACACCGCCGCGATGTTCGAGCGGGCCGGGATGACGAACGTCGGCTACTTCAACGCGACGACGGGGGACGATGTGGACGACACGTTCATCTATGTCCTGGGCTACCCCTCGCACGAGGCCCGCGACGAGATGTGGCGCGAGCTGGGCACCTACGAGGATTTCCAGGAGCTGATCATCGCGGTCGAACGCGACGAGCAGCGGAAGCTCGTCGACACCATCGACGCGCGCATGATGGAACCGACGTCGTACTCCGCGCTCAAGTAGCGGCAGGCTGGCAACGATCGCGGAGGCTGAGGAATGACAGTGCGTACGACGATGGGCATGTCCCGCCGGCAGGACGTTGGCGCCCTCGTCCTGGTTGCCGCGCTCACCGGCGCCGCGACGGCGGCCGCCCAGCAGGGCGTGAGCGGCGACTGGCGCGTTCACGGAGGCGACGCCGGCTACACGCGCTACTCGGCCCTCGATCAGATCGACGCGAGCAACGTCGGCGACCTGCAGATAGCCTGGCGGCGCGCCGCGGTCGATCAGTCGCTGATCGACCGCTGGCCGGACCTGCAGTATTCGAACCAGCTTCGCGCGACGCCGATCATGGTGGAAGGCGTCCTGTACGCCTCGAACGGCATCGGCCTCGTGGAAGCGTTCGATCCCGGGACCGGCGAGACCATCTGGGTGCAGGACGCGACGTTTCTCGGGGACGAGCGCCCGCGCGGCGCCCCGAACCGTGGCGTCGGCTGGTGGGAGGACGGGGAAGACCGTCGCATCTTCGCCATCCGGCCGCCGCACCTGATGGCGATCGACGCCGACACGGGCCGGATGATCGAGAGCTTCGGCGACGCCGGACTGGTCGATCTCACCTACGACGAGGCCACCGGCTACTCCGGCACGTCGCCGCCGGTCGTCGTCAAGGACGTGGTGATTCTCGGAAGCGCGATGGCGGATCACCCGTTTACGAAGGAGCAACACCCGGGCGACGTGCGCGCCTATGACGTCCGGACCGGCGAGCTGCGCTGGACCTGGAGCCCGATCCCGAAGGCGGGCGAGCCGGGGGTCGAGACGTGGCTCGACGATTCATGGACCTACTCCGGCATGGCGAACGTCTGGACGATGTTCAGCGCCGACCTGGAACTCGGCTACGTCTACCTGCCGACCGGAGCGCCGACCAACGACATGTACGGCGGCCACCGCCCCGGCAACAACCTGTACGCCAACAGCCTGGTCTGCGTCGACGCCGAGACGGGTGAGATGGTCTGGTACTTTCAGACCGTGCACCACGACCTGTGGGACTACGACAACAATGTTGCGCCGATCCTCATGGACCTGGAAGTCGAGGGACGTCCGGGCGTCACGAAGGCGGTCGTTCAACTCACGAAGCAGGCGATGGCCTACACGTTCGACCGGGTGACGGGCGAGCCGATCTGGCCGATCGAGGAGCGTCCGGTGCCCGGCTCGGATACGCCGGGCGAGTGGATCTCGCCGACCCAGCCCTTCCCCACCAAGCCGCTGCCCTTCGACCGGCACGGCATCACCGAGGATGACCTGATCGACTTCACGCCGGAACTGAAGGCCGAGGCGCTCGAAATCGTCGAGCCGTACATACTGGGCGAGATCTATACGCCGCCGTCCATCCGGGGCGACGCGGCGACCGACACCAAGGGGACGCTGCAGCTGCCCGGTTCCGTCGGCGGGGCGGAATGGGGTGGCGCCGGGTTCGATCCCGAGACCGGCATGCTCTATGTGCCCTCGGTGACCGGCGCGTTCGCGGCAGACCTCACCCCCGGTAACCCGGACCGGATGAACGTCCGGTACACGCGAGGTACGCGCGCCTTCCCCGACGGCCCGCGCGGCCTGCCACTGACGAAGCCGCCCTACGGTCGGATTACGGCGATCGACATGACAACCGGCGATCATGTCTGGATGGTCCCGAACGGCGACGGTCCGCGGAACCACCCGGACCTCGCGCATCTCAACCTGCCGCCGCTCGGGCAGCCGGGCCGTTCGATGCCGTTGCTGACGAAGACGCTGCTGTTCGTCAGCGAGGGCGATCCGATCATGGTCCGCACGCCGCCCGGGGCCGGTCCGGATGCCGGCAGGGGCTTCCGCGCGTTCGACAAGGTGACCGGCGACATGGTCTGGGAGACGACGTTCCCGGCCGGGACGAACGGCTCGCCGATCACCTATCTGCACGACGGCAAGCAGTACATCGTCATGCCGATCGGATCGCTCGAACACCCTGGCGAGTGGATCGCCCTCGCGTTGCCATAGCCGCCCGGGCGGAGACGATGCCGATGCGGGCGATAGGCCTCGCAGTGGTCGTGGTAGCCGCCTGGGGCACCACTTGGGCTCCTGCCACGCACGCCGCCCAAGCGTGCGACCGGTGGAACACGGAAGGATTTTTCGCAGCGGCGTCAGCCGGCGACGTCGCCGCGTGCCTGGCGGCGGGAGCGAGCGTCGATGTCCGAACCGCGAGCGGCGGGACGCCGCTGCACACCGCGGCCGCCGTAACCTCCGATGCCACCGTAGTCGAAGCGCTCCTCGACGGAGACGCCCTCGTCAATGCGCGGGACGGCAACGGCTGGACGCCGCTCCATGTCGCCGCCGCAGTTGCGAACTTCGAGATCGCGGGCGTCCTGATCGCGGCCGGTGCGAATATCGACGAAGCCGCTACGAACGGCGGGACGCCGCTGCACGCCGCCGCGAACAACAGCGCCGACCCGAACGTCATCATGCTGCTGGTCGAAGCCGGGGCCAGTCTCGACGTCCAGATGAGTAGCGGCTGGACGCCGCTGCACTCCGCCGCCAGTTACAACACGGAGCCCGCCATCGTCGACGCGCTGGTCGCCGCCGGGGCCATTGTCGACGTGCGAGACCAAAGCGGCTGGGCGCCGATCCACTGGGCGGCCGGCGCCAACTCCAACCCCGCCATCGCCGAGGCGCTTATTGCGGGGGGAGCCGACGTGGACACGCTTGACCCGCGTTACTGGACACCCCTGCACTGGGCGGCCGGCAACAATCCCAACCCGGCAATGATAGAGGCTCTGGTGCGGGCGGGCGCCGATCTGGAGGCCCGGAGCGCGCGCGGCTCGACACCGCTGCACGCGGCGGCCCGCACGAGCAAGAACCCCGCCGTGGTCGAGGCACTCCTGGATCAGGGCGCCGACCCCGACGCCACGACCATGGCGGGAAGTAGCGCCGCCGACATCGCCAGCAACAACGAGGCGCTCGCGGGAACGGATGTACTGCGCCGCCTCCAGGGCGGCGGCTGACCGGGTGCGCCGGTCCGGTCGCCGATTTGGTCCGCCGGTTTCCAGACCGGCAACTGCAGCCGGCGTGGACGCCGGCGCACCTTGGAGCTAGTGCGCCAGAGCGACGTGCTCCCGCAGCACGTCCCGTCCGAGGTCGCCGTCGAAGTCCCGGTACGCGGCGTGGATGTGGTTCGGGTCCTCCTGCGTGTTGTCGAACTCGATCAGGAACTCGGGACCCTGCACGCGGTAGTAGGCCACCTCGCCCCGTTCCGTCGGTCCGGCCCAGGCGAACCAGGTGTCGTCGAGCCCGCCGCGCTCCACCGCTGCCCGCCGCAAGGCCGCGATGTCGTCCGCCATGATTCCGACGTACGAGTCGATCACCTCCATCAGCAGATCGCGCTGCCGGGATGACAACGCCGAACCGGGAATCCCGATCGGCTCGAGCGGGTCGACCACCAGATCCGCCCCCGTGACAATGTTCTCGGGCGCGACGTCGTCGAAAATCGCCCGCTCGCGCTGACTCGCATCGAGCGACCCGAGCAGCTCGCGCGCCGAATCCTCCTGCGCCTTCATCGCCCGCATGCCCCGCCGCGGCCCGGACGGCACGTTCGCCGGATTCGCGCCAAGGAACGTCGGCGTACTCATGGTCAGGTCGCCGTCAACGACCGTGAAGTGGAGCGACAGGTGGTGGCCCTCCCACCGCCAGCCCCATGTGCTGCTCGGCTCCGGTGTGCCGAACACTGACACCCAGTAGTCCTCCTGGTCCCGTGAGAAGCGGCGGCCTTCACCTTCCAGCACACCGAGGATGCCCTCGACCTCCATGATCTGCTGCGCGGTCAGGTAGCCCTGCTGGCTCAGGCCGGAGCGGAGCAGGTCGAGCGCGCGCACCTTCTGCTCCGAGTCCATCTGGCTATAGACCATCCCGTGACGTTCGAACACCTCGGTCGGAATGAAGTGGTGCCGCGAGCGTTCGTCGGAGTCGAACGGAAACGTCGCCGCCGACCGTTGAGCGTCGGAAAGCGACGCGAGCAACTCCCGGGCCGCCTCGGCCATCTCGTCGACTGCCTTCTCGGCCTGGTACGTCTCCAGGCCGATCGTGCCGCACAAGACGACTACGACTGCCGCGGTCGCGATGCGCGCCGTCCGTCTGATGCCCGCCATCTGCTGTCTCCTCACCTCTGCCTCCTTCTATTCCGGAGCCAGCGGCGGGAGGATGCCCCGCCGCGGCGGTCGTTCCCCACCGTCGCTGTCGCCCCTCGCCACCATCAGAACGACTGCCAGGTCCCCGCGAGATCAGTCTGGCCGATCCCTGGCTCCGTCCAGTCGCAGACCCCGCCCTCAAAGACCTGGCGCAACTCCGCCTCCTGCTCGTCGGTGAACGTCGCCTCGTAGTCGGTCATGTCGATGGGCCGGAGGACGCACTTGATGACGTCGCTCGCGAGCGGCGCGCCCGCCACTTCGCGCGGTCCCGGCGAAGACGGATAGAGCTCCTCGCACCGGCCGCGTCCGCGCACCTGTTCCTCGAGGATCCGCTCCGGGCTCTCATCACGCGTCCAGCAGGCGTCAGCCAGCTCAACCGGCTTGGCGCCCACCACGTCGTCAATCCCCCGCTCGGCCGACTCGTCGGCGGTCAGGTTCGCCAACCACTCGTCCATCTGGGCCAGCGCACCCTGAAGCACCGGGCTCTGGCTGCTGTAGAGGCCGTGGCGCGCGTCCTCCACCAGCATGATGTGATTGTCCGCCCGGCCGTTCGCCCGCCGCAGCCGCTCGCGCATGGAAAACGAGTGGTAGCGGACATGAACGTCGCCCCCCTCGCGGTCATCGCTGTAGGCGCGGTAGTCGATGATTGGCGTGCCGGCCAGACCGCCGCCTCCGTTCGCGAGGCGACCTGTCTCGTAGGCGGCCCGCACCGCCTCGGGATCGGCGACCGACCGTTCCGGGCTGAAGGCTCCGTCCTGATCGAAACCGCCGACCCGCCGGTTCAGGTCGAGGAACTGCTCCACCGTGATCGCACCGTCGTTCAGTGCGCCCAAGCCGTACTGCACGCCCGTGTTGTCGAGCGGCCGCCGGACGAATCCGGTCTCCGGATCCCGCCCGAAAACGTTCGCGTAGTGACTGAACATGTCGCACCGCGCCCCGTCCGGATTGTCGGTCGGGTGGTACCGCAGTTCCTCCGGCAGCACGTCGGGGCAGAACTCGCCCACCGTGATCCGCCCGGCGTTGAGCGAGACGTTGGGCATCGTCGCGAGATTCAGGAACCCGGCCACCGCCTGCTGCTCCTCCTCCGTGAACTCCACCGCCGCCGTCTCACTGAAGTACCGGTTCAGGAGCCGCGCGTCGGTCACCATCGGCACCGTGCCGGAGGTGACGTCGGGAAAGCTGCAGCCCGGGATGATGCCATCGAGCAAACCGGGGTAGTTGTCGGCGATCTGGTGGTTCTGGTACGACCCGCCGGAGCAGCCCCACCCAATGGTGTAGCGCGGTAGCCCGTACGCCTCGATGAACCGCTCCTTCACCATCATCATCGTCTCGGCCGCCAGCAGGTCGTTGCAGTTGTTGCCGTAGACGTTGAGGGACGCCGACGCCACCGCGTAGCCCTGGCGCAGCATCACGTCGTCGGTAACGCCGCCGGTCGTCGCGCCCTGCCGGTACCAACCCCGGACGCAGCCGCCGCCGAACGTATAAATGAGCCGCCGGTTCCATCCCGGTGACGGCGTCCAGGCGTCGGGCGCCGCATCGCCCGCCCCCGGCGCGTGCAGCATGGCGATCTGGTAGACGGCCCGGTTGATCGTGCCGGTCTCGATGCGGACGACGTATGGCACCTCGTCGCCGGTGAGCGTCGTGGTCATGGCGGCGTCGGACGGCACCGTCGCCGGGTCGGCGAGCGGCCGAAGCTCCGGATCACCCGCGGCGCGGTAGGCGTAGTCGACACGCCGCGCGATCGAGCAGTGCTCGTCGAGCGGGGCGCCGAGCGTCTCACCCGACGGCAGCTCGAACGCGTCGGTTTCGCACACGAATGGCTGCTCATGCGGACCGGAAATCACCGGTCCCTGCACCGGGTGAGCGATCAGCGCCAGACTCGTCTCGCCGGCGCCCGCGCCCGGCGGCGGCCCCCACACCCCCGGCGAGGCCCGGGGGAGGCACTACCGAATGCCCCGCCACGCCAAAAGCGCACCGCCCGCCCGGGAGGGCGCCG
>VXRJ01000026.1:2196-3452 GCA_009838525.1 Acidobacteriota bacterium | reverse complement strand
TCGTCTTTCTGCATGTTTCTTCCTTTCGTCGAATTAGTCTCAGGAGATGTCGTCCTCGGCACCAACCCCGCCGAAGCGCAAGGCCGCGCGAATTTTTACCGGATCGCCGTTCTGGTCAGATCCCCGCAGGAAGTCGCTCTCAATCAGTCGGCCGATGATCTGCACGGGCGTGCCTTGACCCTTTAACTCCTTCAACTTCCCGGCCAACTCTCGATAGCTCAGAGGATGGCTCTTCAGGCTCGCGAAGAGCCGGCGGTGGTCTTCGGTAAGGGCATAGGTAGTCATGGTCCGACCGCGCTCGTCAGCGATGAAATGCTGACGCTCGAGCGCGAACGAAGTCGGATGGACCTTGAAGGACGGCACTAGCCGCACCTCATCTGCAACCCAGGTGATCCGGGCCATCCGCCCGAAATCCTTCATCAGTTGGCTGGCCCAGCGCACCCGGCGCAGCGAGAGTTCGGTTTCGTCGAAATGGTCGGTGACCTCGTTTTTATTGTGTTGCCAGAGGTCGGCCAAGGTTGCAGCGCGCGCCTCCAGCTCTTCGACGCCCTGTGCGCCAGCGTCCACCTGCTGGCCGGAGAGCGCGGTGAACCACTCCTTGCCAGCGAACCGACTGTCTTCTGTCCCGGCGATCTTGCGCTGCCGCCAGAACGTCGAATCGAGTGCGGAGTTGGCAGAATAGAACGCGGCTAGAAATTGGTGATAGCGGTTGTAGGCATCTCGATAGGACTGTTCGTACCACTGGTGGATTTCGTCGGCGTCCTGTGGATTGCGGTACAAGTGATCAATACCGGCGGCGGCCAGCATTGCCGAGTAGGTCGCCAGATGTACGCCCTGTGAGAACAGCGGGTCGATGAAGCAGGCCGAGTCGCCGCAGAGAAAGGCGCGACCCAGCGACAGCGAAGAGGCATCATAGGCCCACTCGCGTATCACTCGCACGTCTTCGCAGCGCGTGGCGTTCTCTAGGATTTCCATCGCCAGTGGACACATCTCCAAGCACTGCTGGTAGAACGTCTCGATCCCGCTGTCGCGCATCCGGGCGCTGGCGGACTTATCGGTCACTACCCCCACGCTGTAGATGTCGTCCTTCAATGGTATGATCCAGATCCACCCTTCCTCGAACGCAACTGAGAAGATGTTGCCGTCTAGGTCGCCTTGGAACCGCTTGCCGCCCTTGTAGTAGGACCAGACCGCCATGTTCTGGAAGTACTGGTCGAACTGCCGCATCTTCAGCTTCTTGGCGATGATGCCACGGG
>VXRJ01000026.1:0-2096 GCA_009838525.1 Acidobacteriota bacterium | reverse complement strand
GTCCATCACCCCCAGCCGGGTCAGGATCGCCATGGTTCCGGGCAGCAGCGATTCTCCCACTCGATAGCGGGGAAACTTCTCCCGCTCGAACACGACCACATCGCGTCCTAACTTCCGCAGACAGAGCGCGGCGACGCTACCAGCCGGTCCACCGCCGACGATCACGACCCGCTGGCATTTGTTATTTGACATGATCGCTAATCCTCTCCTCCTAGCGTCGGACCTTCTTGAAGCGGTAATTAACTTGTCCTTCGGTGACCACTTTGACCTTGACCGGGAGCATGAACGGCTGCAGGCGTCCCTTGCAGTACTCGACAATTCGCTTTCGCATCTGAACTCCCGGTACTGGTTCTTCCATCTGTACGGTGGCAGTGACGACGTGGCCCATGAGCAGGTGTTCCTCGCCCTTCACAGATACGTCGAGGACCCCGTTCATCTCGGCAATGACCTGTTCCACCTCCGAGGGGTACACCTTCTGGCCACCGACGTTAATAATGTCCGACTGCCGCCCTAGGATGCGGTAATAGTCGCCTTCCCGGATCACCGAATCTCCAGTGTCGAACCACCCGTCCGCGTCGAACGGACTGGGCGCGTTCAGGTATCCCAGCATCGACGATTGGGCCCGGATCTGCAGCCTGCCGTCCACAACTCGGGTTTCGTAGTCCTCACCGCCTATCTTCACCAGCAGCGAATCGCTGGATGCAGACTTGGAGCGCAGAATGCCGAGTTCGCTGAGGCCGTAGGTCTGGAGGAAGCGCGCTTGCGGAAACGCTTCGTTGGCCATCCTGAGCGTGCGCTCCGGCATGACCTCGGTGCCATAGGTGATCAAGCGGAGGGACGAAAGGTCGTGTAATTTGTGTGCCTCGGACAGCAGCATGAGGTTCAGGAACGAGGGCGATGTCGGCAGCAGTTCCACTCGGTGTTTTTCGATGACCCGGCAGACGCTGGCAACGCTGTGGTCAGCCGCCACCACCACGCAGCCAAGGTTGGCCAGGGTGTAGCAGAGCGTGTTGAATCCGCCGATGTGATCGAACAGGAGAAATGTGAGCGTCCTGTAGCAGTGTCGGGGTTTGCGGAACTTGTTGAGCAGTTCCGGCAGGCTGTGTAGAATCGCCTTCGGTTTGCCGGTGGAGCCGGAGCTAAAGAGCACCAGCCCTGCCTTGTCTGCCGCCCGCAGTTGCTCCATCAAGGGGTGGTTGCGCCGGTTTTCGAGCTTGATCGCGGTGCCTTGATCCTGCTTATCTATCTCTACGCGATGGTCTAGCTCGCCGATCTTGAAGAACTCCTGATGCTGGTCTTGCGACTCCCACGAAAGCGGCACGAGGATGCAGCGCATCTTCAGCAATGCCAGCAAGCAGGACACCGCGCCCGGCGAGAAGTCGGCGAGTACCCCCACCGAGTCCCCGGCGCGGATACCCGCCGCCTCTAGGTGGCTGAGCCACTGCTCGTAGCGGTCAGTCAGCTCGGAATAGGTACAGGCGCGGTCGCGCCAGATGATGGCCGGACGATCCCCACCTTCCCGGAAACGCCGTAGCTGCCAGTCGATATGCTCCATCCGTTAGGTCCCCGCTGGAAATAAGCACAATCTGTGCCAATTTTTACAGCAAATGGCCAACTCTCTGCGGATGAAGGAGTTAGGGGATATTTGGAAACCACAGTAGATTTTTGGGGCGTTGCAGAATGTGGCTGCCAACCGCTCAGCGACCTCTTTTTCTGTGGAGGACAGTCTACAACTGCCTGTTTATTAAGGATTTTATAGGGGAGGCAGAGCATGCGGTGCAATTTGCAACGCACGTTGTGTTTTGCAACGGATATCGTAGTGCAGTGGTCCGCCGGAATATTCAAAGACAAGCCTCTCTGTGCGTGATCCTCTCTTGTAGATGGCCCTTCCCGCTACCGTTGGTGAGTTCACTCACCTTTCAAAATGGGTGAAGGAGTGCTTTCGTTCCCGCGAAGTCTTGCCGTTTTTTATTTCGCCCCTTGTGTACGATATTAAGACCTTGACATCGTCTCCTCCCAAGACGCCTTAAATGCCCATGACTAGTAACACCAAAAGACTTCCATGAATAGCATGGATGAGCTGCCAGCGTTTCCCG
>VXRJ01000025.1 GCA_009838525.1 Acidobacteriota bacterium | reverse complement strand
CTGCGTCACCTCATACTTACCCAAGTAGAACCCTTGACTGATCTCCACCTCACGTACCGGCCCTTCATCCTGACTTCGTCCCACCTCCGAATCCGGCGATCCCATCTGAAAGGTCCCAGGCTCAATCCAAACAAACACCATCTTGGCACCATTAGGCAAAGAAAATGTCTTCTCAGCGCCCGTCGAGTTGTTGCCGAGGCAAGCAATCGGTACCAGCAACCCCAGCAGACATACGGTCAAAAACTTCATAGCTATAGCTCCCTTATCTAGAAGAATGAAAGAAGTGAGAAACAATCATGTACTCTGCCATCTCCTAATCCTCCGATTGGGTTTACACAATGCGCGGACGTCCGGGCGGGACCTGTCTCTCTAGCGCTCGAATCTGTAGGTGAAGTCCACGGTCTGGATCGGCTCGCCGCGGTAGTCGTATCTCAGCACCGCGTCCTTCACCGTGACCTGGATGTCGCGGACGTCCGGGTCCAGCCCCGTAAACAAGACGTAGCCGGACTTCTCCTGGCCGCTGAAGACCGCGTCCGCCGTGAACAGCGCCTCGCGCAGCAGCTCATTGCGATCCCTGCCTGGGGTGGGGACTGGGGCGAAGTACGCAGGAGCCAGATTGTACCACTTGCGGCCATCGGGGGACCGCATCACGATGCTTGCCGGGTCGATGAACACCTTCGGGTAGTAGTAGTTCTTCACCCCAAGGCGGAACACCGTGCTGCTGCTCAAGAAGGCTCCCCGCGCCGGGAACTGGCGGTTGAGCTCTTCGGCCGTCATGGGGCGCAGGGACACCTCGAAGCGGTTCAGGGTGAAGCGAACCGAGCCGTCGTCGTCCACGGTCATAGCCTCCGCCTGCTCGGCAGCAGGGCGCAGGGAGGCCCAGGTTCCATCGGCCAGAGAGAGCGTAGCGATCAGACAACTCACGCAGCCGATCAGCACCCCCACACGCAGCATCTGATGCTGCTGCACAGGTCTGCGGTCAGACTGTTCGTCGACCAGAGCGCGGATACGTGCGACGAGACTTGACGACTGGACTACCGGCAGAGAGGCAGTGGAGTTGAAAGAGCGCACGTTCATGGCGATCTCCAGTAGATGGCGGCCATACGATGAGGATCGCTGGCCGGCGTTGAGCACGAAGTCATCGCACGCCTTCTCTTGCTCCAGGCGCAGACATCTGAAGGCGTGCCAGACCATCGGATGGAACCAGTAGAAGGCGGTGATGATGCGAGCGAAGAGCTGGGTGGTCTGGTCGCCGCGACGAGCATGGGCAACCTCGTGTAGCAGGGCGATCCTGATCCGGTCGGCGGGCCAGGTCTGGGCCGAGAGAGGAATGGCCACGGTTGGCCGTATGAAACCCCAGGTAACCGGTACCGGTATGCGCGGGCTGACCAGTATGCGGATCGGTCGCCGGACCAGTCCGTTGCGTTCCAGCTCTGCGGCGATGTCGGCCCATAGGCCGCTGGTCACACCGCGGGCATTGGCCAACCAGCGTCTTCTCGATCGGTAATCGAGCACAAGCCCGGATAAGGAGGCGGTGAGCCCGGCCAGCCACAAACCCAGTAAGAAGGGATACAGCCTGGATGATCCGGTGCCGGAATGGCTGGAAGTTAGAATGCCATCGAGCTTGCCGACCAGTCCCGGCGGATCGCTGGTAATCTGCGATGGAACCGGCGAAAGTCCCGGAGGAGATTTCACCGCTGCTTCGCCGTCGTATAGGGAAACGGCTCCCTTGAATATCCCCGATAAACCGGACACAAAGGAGAGAGGTGGCAATAAGATAGAGAAGGCAGGAAGCAACAGGAGGGCGAAAAAAGCGGCCAACCACAGGGCGTGACGCAGCGCCGCCGATGAGCGCCACAGGGCCGTCATGAGCCATACAATCGACACAATGCCCGCGCTTTTGATCGTCATTTCGAGCAGGAAGCTGGCGGCATCAAAGGAGGAGACTCCGGCCATCTTCAGCGTCCTTTCTCTTTCGCTTCGGTCAGTAGCGCATCCAGCCGGGCGATTTCCTCTGGGGTCAGCTTATCCCCTTCCAGAGCGATGAGAGCGGCGATCGCCCTGGATGGTGAACCGCCGAAGAACGTGCGCAGCACCTGGCGCAGCGCGGATGTTTGGGTCTGTTGATGCGGCCAAGTCGGTGAGTAGACGAAGCGCGGTCCCTCTTTCCGGTGTTTGAGATAGCCTTTGTTTTCCAGATGCCTCAACCAAGTCCGCACCGTCGCGTTGGTTAAGGCCGGCGATAAGTCCTCTTGCACTTGACTGGCTGTAGCCTCGCTGCGCCGGAAGATGATGTCCATGATCTGGCGTTCCCGGCGACCGAGTTCGAGATAGTCGTGGTCACTCATAGGTATACCTCACGAAAAATGTTAAAATACTAACATGTTAGTGTTAGTATACTAACATTTATGATTGAAAGCAAGAGGATATAGGCTGATCGGGAGTTAGCCCACTACTGGGCGCAGATGGCGAAGAATTCGTCGGTTTGCTGTGCGATGCGCACTGGGGTTAGAGGTTTGATTTCGAGTACCGCATCCCCCTGGAAATCGACCTCCTCTAAGGCGTCGAGCAGGTAGCGCCAATCCGCTGCGGGTATTTTGCCAGTGCCTGGCATGGTGTGCAGACGGCCGATGCCCACGTCATCGCCCAAAGCATCGCTGATGTGCAAGTGGCAAATGCGGTCTTGCAGCCGATCGACGTACTCTTTGAGGGGAAAGCGTTTGAATTTTTGTGTGTGAGTCGTGTCGAGGCAGATCCCAAGGTCGGCAAAGCGCGCCAGCGCCCGCTGCAAGATGGACAGGTTCCACAGCTCAGGGTCTTCTTCTTGCTCGCCTTCGGATGCGTTTTCCAGCGCGATTTTGACGTTGTTCTGGTGCGCGTACTCCAGCACTTGGGCGGCAAAATCGAAATTGGGATCGGGGCCGTCGAGATAGAGATTGGCCGCGTGTACTACTAGCACCTGACTGCCCACCTGCGCCACCGTGTCGATTTGGCGGTGGTAGCTCTCAATGGTATTGTCGCCTCCCGTGTGCCAACTCGAGCGCACGCCGCGCAGGATTTGCGCCAGCCGAGGCCGGTGCTCCTCGGCGTAGAGATCGAATTGTTGGGACACCATGTCTTCCCGAGCGGGACTCGTCCACTCCCAGCTAGCCCATTTGGGCCACAACTCAACGCCATAACCCGCGGCGGCCACTTCGTCGACGACTTTTGCCAGACTGTCCAAGCCGCTGTCTAGGGCGAAGCTGGTGCCGCCTTTTCGCAAGGGGAAATAGTGAATGTAGTTCCACAGGCTGATGGAAATATTCAGTTGCATGGGGCCTCGTCTCTCAAGTTGGTTTGCGGTGGTTAGCTATTACCATCCGTGCATGCTGTGTCCCTCCGCCGGGAACCAGATCAGATCTACTATCATAGAAAAAATTACTCCAACCACATAACCGATGGCTAGGCCGTAAAACAGGGGTTTGCCGGCGATGTAGGCCTTGGCCCCGCCGTAGCGCAGTAGGATTATTTTGACAGTCCACACGATGAACAGACTGAACCAGTAGAGGCGGAGACCGAACGTGTGCTGGAA
>VXRJ01000024.1 GCA_009838525.1 Acidobacteriota bacterium | reverse complement strand
CCGTAGCTCAGTTGGCAGAGCAGCTGACTCTTAATCAGCGGGTCCAGGGTTCGAGTCCCTGCGGGCGCACCAATAAAAACAAGGGGTTATAAAAAATAGACCGCAGCGGCAAAAAAGTCGTGTCAGCCGTTGTCTTCCTCTCGCCTCAACGGACTCGCTCCCCTCGGTCGCGCCACCGGCGAACAGGGCCAGCGACAACACTACCAAAAACAAGCGGATCATGGGGGAATTCCTCGGGGTCCATCCCCACGCAGGCGGGGCAGCCTTTGGCCTCTATATAGCTTGCAAAGGTTGCAAGGGTCCATCCCCACGCAGGCGGGGCAGCCTCAAGCATGTAAAACCAAAATCCCTGACTGCCGGGTCCATCCCCACGCAGGCGGGGCAGCCTCTAACACAAGTAAGTGCATATAAATACTTACAACTCACGTCGGACGAGCAAAGCACCATCCGACTCATAGATAGTAATATCATGCTCCCTCAAGACTTCACCGAGAACGCCAAGCATACATGCGTCGTGTTACACCTAGGCGGCCGGATAACATGACACTTAACCCCAAGCACCTAGAGGTGCCAAAAGCAGGCAGCCAAAGCCAAAGGCCGTGTGCCGCCCAATGCCACGCGTAATACCTTCGGCAAAGCGTTCGCTGTTGGTTATCTCCAAATCTCCACGAAAAAGAACATCTGGTCCCTCGATTTCCTGTACGCGCCGATGGCCTCCAATGATCGGTCGCCTGAGTACGCGTGTCCGTCGCATGGAGATAAGCTGTGCAGCTATCAGGCAAGCGCCATGAAACTCAAGGCGTGCAGCCAGCCACTTTCGATAAGCATCCTCTTTTGAGGGCAAAGCTTCGATGCGTTCTCCAGCACGGTGAACTGCCCACGCTGCAACATCAACCTCGTGATTGGGGCCGCCGCGCCCCGCACTGCGAGAACGCACGATGGGACGTGTACGCACCTCAAAACTGAAACAAGCACCCGTCCGCCAATTTTCTGGCATGGCGTGGGCTTCAATCGTCTGGAGGCAAAGTGCGTTCGCCGATGCACGAGTCAGCGGCAGGCAGGCAACTTCTGTTATGGCTTCGGGCTTGGCCTGAACATAGCCGAGCACGGCACCTTCCCCTTCGCGTGGTTGTTGAAAAACAAAGGGCCTAGGCGCGAAATTGCCTAGTGCCTCCTTTAGTGCTGCATGGAGAGCATAGCCTAGGTCAGCGTCTCCGCGTCGGGGAAGATAACCCTTCTCGACAGCCCAATGCACGAGGGCTGTCGTGTTGGGGCACAGGCGAACAAGTGACAAGGGAGCAGTCATGGCGTGTCCTCCACAGGGATGGCCAAGCGTCCCTCCAACCAGCGCTGTTCCCCACCATGCACATCACTTACCCAATTGCGTCTGCCGCTTACTTGCACTTCCCGGTACTGGTCCTCAACAAAGGGATGGGGGGCATCGTGAACTGGTGCAAACGCAGTATGCGCGGCCTGTCTTTGGTCCTTGGCATCCAGCAAGGGAGCTTTCGAGACAGCATCCAAGGCACTCTCTCCTCGACCTCGACCAACGAGAAGCGGCGCTGTTGGCAGACATGGTTTTCGGCCTATAAACAGAGGTCGTGCCGGATAGTCCAATGCTTTGGCAACTTGGTCGAGGGACAGCTCACCCTCCGCCGGCTCCAGACGCAGAGCCACGGTAATCACCCGGTCTGTCCAATAGAAGCGATAGCGTAGGTGTTTGCCTATATAGGTATTAGCACCGCCAGCGCGCCCTTCGGGTTGCCCATGTGTTGTCCATCCTTTGTCGTTCTTGTTCAAGTCCGCAGCCTGGAAGTCTCTGAGCCTTTCTCCCTCGCAGTCGGCCCGGCAGGCAAACACTAGACGGTCTTGCAGAGCCTGTAAGTCTTCCCTGTCCGTGCGCCGATATCCGAGGGAGTTGCCGATTATGCCGACCAATAAAGAAGCACTAGGCCAATCGTCCGTCTCCCCGAAATTATCGATGACGACTCCGCCAAAACTCATCAGCGGTGCGTCGAGACGCAGTATGAGGTGGTCCTTGTTCATCCAGTCGTTCCCGCGCTGCCACGCACTACATCAGCAGTCCACTGAGCGAGATCATCGAGGTTCTTTTGGTCGATCTCGCTCAGTACGGCATCTGCATCAACAGCCAGTTGACACCGGACTTCGTCACCTCCGTAGGCGGCATCTAGGCTGGCAAGGTATGCGTCCATCTTCCCAGCCGCCTCTTTGAGCAGCCCGTTGGCCCTCACGTCTACCGGATCGCGGAAGGCATTGGCAAGCGTGCGCGGCTGGCGCGATCCGGCCTCTATCAGCATTAGCTCGGCCCACGCATAGGGTGCGGTGGAGCCTTTCTTCGCGCCGGGAGAGACTTGGGCAATGAGATGTACCAAGTGCTCAACCACCTTGGCGGCGATCTGCCCATCTTGCGAGAGATTGGAAATCAGCAGGCCGATGTCCACGACGACATAGCCGTAGTAAAGACCGCTCGTCAGTTCCATATCGAAGATGCCCGCCGACCCCGAATCGTCCCCCTCGGCCTGACTTTTCAAGTCATCAACGACGGTCATGTAATCGAGGTCGCACTGCAGCTTATGGACGGTAAGGCCGTGAGCGACGTGGATGGCAGCGTCAGTATTGGCTGCCGGATCGGAAGTGACCATACGCCCGAATAGTGCCGCACCAAGGCCAGCACCGTCTTTTAGCTCCCGTATATTGGTACGCTGCTCCGTGATCAGGGTGGCCAGTCTTTCACCCGCAGCTTCGGGAGTACCTTCTGCGAGTGCTTGCGCGGCGAGTGCAGCGAGGAACTCCAACTCCGGCTCACCGAAGTACAGGGCCTGGCGCTTTTTGGGATCAGCCGCATCTTTGGCGTACACTCCCTTGAGCAGTTCCTCCTCGACGGCTTTGGCGAAATTATCGTCGGCGGGCTGCTTTTCGAGTGCCCGTGGCATGATCTTATCCTCTACGGCACGCTTGGTGCGGATCCCCATAGGGACTTCGAGATTTTGCAGCGCCCATGAATTGTCCGCAGCATTTTCTAAGCTATCAGCACCTGCCAAGCGCCAATGGCGCTTTAGCGCCTGGGAGGAAACCCTCCCACGAGTAGCCCCACCGAAGGGCAGACGCTTGGCCAAGCCTGCGTCGTCGCGGTTTAACAAGGCTCCAGGATAAGAGGCAAGCCAGTGGATTTGAATAAATCGGGCTGGGGTCATACTGAGTTCACCTCAATTAGCGATGACACGGGCGTACTGCCGTGCCACTCGGTTACGAGATTGGTCGGCGCGGCTTTCGTCGCGTCCAGTCCAGCGGGCAATGCGAGCCAGGGGCAGCCAATCTATGGCCGCACCCTTGGCCCCCAAGAATCGGGCGAGCCGTGGTAGCCCATCGGCTATCACCTCAAAGTCAGAAGACAACAAGCGGTTGATGCGTTCTTCTGAATACTGCACTTGCGCAAGAGTGGCACCTGTGGAGACACTGTAAGCGTGTTGCCCCCGCGTCAGGGCCAAGCAGTGGATAATCAGTAACCAGCGTTTCCGGTCTGCTGCTCCCGTAGGCTCTGCGCCAGCGGAGGCAAGCAGTCGTTCTGCTGCTATTTCGGCGTGGCTAGACGGAGCCTGCGGGTCCATGCGCCGCAAGGCGGCATGATCTCCCGTTGGGAATCCAGCACTCGCAAGGCGGGAAGCGATTTTGGCAAGCCAGCTTGCCTCCTGTCTCCAGACAGGTTCTTTATTGTGATTCGTCATCAGCTTCTATATTCTCCTCTTTTCGGCGTAGATTAGGCAGGTGCCTGTAAAGAGCACCTTCCAGTATATTTCTCGCCCGGGCTTGCGCTATGATGCGCCGCTCGTCGAGGTAGGGCGCAGCCTCGCCAGCCGCATCCAACGTCTTTCGGGCTATGTCCGCTAAAGTCTTTTCCCAGGCATGGCTAGCCTCTTCCTCGTCCATATCGAGCGAATTCCTAAGTTCCGGGAAGAAGCATTGATCTACCCGGCGATCAAAACGGCCAAGCCACGGCTCGGTAAGACTTGCGTTGGCCGGCTTA
>VXRJ01000023.1 GCA_009838525.1 Acidobacteriota bacterium | reverse complement strand
GCGCCGGACGGCGGAGGGGCGGAGCGCCGGTTGGCCGGGGGCCGGGTGGCTGGGAGCGGATCGCACCGGCCGGCAACGCCACCGCCGGCTTCGCCAGGGCGCGCGGCGGGATCCGGCACGACCGCCGCGGAGACCTCCGTGCAGGCACGCTCCGACGCGCCGAGGGCGGGTGCGGACGCCGGCGCCCGGGAAGCGGATGCGGACGCCGGCGCCCAAGATGACGAAGGCGCAGAGGAACTGCGGGCCAGGGTGAGGGAGAACGCTGCGGTGAAGGCGATGCTGGAGGTGTTTCCGGCGGAGATCACCCGTATTGAGAAGATCTCATGAACATTCAACAGGCACAGCAGATGATGAAGCAGGCGCAGCAGATGCAGGAGCGCCTGCAGCGCGAACTGGCCGAGGCCCAGGTGGAGGCTACCGCGGGCGGCGGCATGGTGACGGTCGTCATGAACGGCATGAAGCAGGTCCGCTCGATCACGATCGATCCGGAGGTGGTCTCGAAGGACGACGTCGAGATGCTGCAGGATCTCATTGTCGCGGCGATCAGTGACGCGCAGCGGAAAGTGGACGAGGAAGTCGGCGGCCGGATGCGCGGGATGATGGGGGGGCTCGGCATCCCGGGATTGACCGGATGACCGAGGTCCGTCCGCTGCGCGAGCTGATCGACCAACTGCAGCGGTTGCCGGGCATTGGCGCCAAGGGTGCGCAACGGCTGGCGTTTCATCTGTTGCGTCAGGCACGGTCCGACGTCGAGGAGCTGGTCGAGGCGATCCGCAACGTCAAGGAGCAGATCACCTACTGCTCGACCTGCAACAACATCACTGACGCCGACCCCTGCTACTACTGCACGCACGACGGGCGCGACCGGAAGGTCATCTGCGTCGTCGAGGAGCCGCACAACGTCAGCGCCGTGGAGCGGACCAGGGAGTTCAACGGCGCCTACCACGTGTTGATGGGAGCACTGTCGCCGCTGCAGGGGGTAGGGCCGGACGAACTCCGCATCAAGGGCCTGCTCGACCGTGTCCGCAACGGTAGCGTGGAGGAAGTCATCATCGCCACGAATCCGAACGTCGAAGGGGAGGCGACCGCCATCTATCTGGCCAAACTGCTCAAGCCGATCGGCCTGCGCGTCACGCGGATCGCCATGGGGCTTCCGGTCGGCGGCGACCTCGAGTATGCCGACGACGTCACCATCCACAAGGCGATGGAAGGCCGCCGTGACCTGTGACGGCCGGGATCAGCCGCCGGCGCGGCGCAGCGCGGATAGGGCCGCGGCGGTGGCCGGGGCCGAGGCGTCGCCTTCGAGGTCGCGCTTGAGGCGGGCCAGCCCCGCGGCATCGTCGACGTCGTACCACGGCGCCACCTGATCCATCGCCACGCGCGCCGTTTCGGCGGCGCGCAAGGTGTCTTCAAAGGCATCCGCGGTGCCCCAACGCACTCCGGTGAAGAGGTCGGGCAAGTCGCCGCCCGGCGGCGGGGCGGCCAGGCCGATCAGATAGTAGCCACCGTCTTCGGCCCGGCCGAGCACGGCGGGGGTGTCGCGCAGCATGCGCGCGGCGTCGGCGACATGCGACGCGGGGAGCGTCGGCAGGTCGGATCCGATCACGACGACGGAGCCGAACCCCTCCGCGAACAGATCGTTGAACAGGGCCCGTTCGCGTCCGCCGAGGTCGTCGCCCCGCTGCGCGATCAGCTCGGCGTCATCGATGCCTGCCGCGGCAAACCCGTCGCGTCCGCCCTCGGGCGCGTACGCCACCCATAGGCTGACCCCGTCGAGCGTGCGGCACGCCGCGACGGTATCGGCCAGGAACGCGGCGTACAGGCGGCGCCGGTCCGCTTCGTCCGGCACCACGTCGCGCAACCGTCCTTTCGGTGCACGGGGGCCTTCCGGCGAGCGCGCCATGATCGCGACAGCGACGCTGTCACGTCCCCGTGTCGCCACGGCCCCCAACTGCGCGATCGACAACCCGCGCCGCACAAGGAAGGCGACGCCGACCGCGGCCCAGACGAGCATCCGGCCCTTCCGCACGATGGCGAGGGTGACGCCCGCCGCGGTGCCGAACGCCAGCAGTTCCGCCAGCATGCCGGTTCCGGCTTCATCGACGCCGAACCGCAGCGGCACGAACTTGAAGACGACGTTGACGAAGCGGTTTGCGGCTTCGAAGACGAAAGCCTCGACGAGGGTCGGCGGACGCCCTCCGATGATCGACAGGACCACCCAGACCTCGACCATCGACAGCAGGGGGAAGGTCACCTCGAGGCCGCCCAGCAGCAGGACGCGCCGCCAGTCGCGGGGATAGTCGCGGTGCAGGTGCGATTCCAGACGCTTCACGCGGCGTGCGAGCCGCCCCAGGGCTCCGGTCCCCGCGTCGAGGCGGAGCAGGCTGAGCGTGGCGCTCGCGACGGGAATCCTCCGCCAGAGGATCCAGTGCGCCGCCGCGACGCCGGCGGTCAGCAGTCCCACGACCGCCACGCCGGCGCGCCAGTCGGATTCCGGGGGCCGCACGATGAGCAGCAGCGCCGCCGCCCCGGCTATCAGCAGCACGACGATGGACAGCGTGTAGAAGAGCGTCTCCACCGCGAGGGCCGGGAACGTACGGTTGATTGGCGCACGGTCCGCGAGGCAGGCGGACTTGGCCGGCTCGCCGACGACGACGCCGAACGGCGCGAGGTTGCCCACCGCGTCCCCGGCGATGAAGGCGGGCAGGACGTCGCGCAGCCGCAGTCCGTGACCGGGCGGCATGCAGCGGATCCAGGCGATCGAGCGGACGGCAAACCGCATTCCCGAAAGCAGCAGCACGAGGCCGAACGCCCAGCCCAGGTTGCGGACCCCGGCCGCGATATCGGCGACGCCGGCCTGGCGGACGAAGTACCAGAAGAGCGCCAGGCCGCCTGCCGCGGTGAGCAGGCCGACGACCATCCGGTAGCGTGGAGCTGCGGCGGGTGCGGGTGGCGTCATCAGTGGCGGATCGGCAGTCAGCCGCGAAGAACGCCTGGGGTGGTGGCTGTCATAATCAGCCGATCATGCCGTCCGTGTCGCTCCAGCTGCCCGTGGCCGTCATTCTACTTGGCGGCGGGCTGGTAGCGACCCTCGCCGGCTACCGGCTGCTGCGGGCGCTGCTCGCCCTGTACGGGTTCGTGGCCGGCATCATCATTACGCCGCTGATCGCCGGAGACCTTGCGGCGTGGGAATTGATCGCCGCCACGGTTGCCGGCGGCCTGGTGGGGGCGGGGCTCGCCATCGGTTTCTACCTGGCCGGCGTCGCCCTGTTGGGCGCCGGACTCGCCGCGTTCATCCTGAACCTGGCGATGGAAGGAGATCCCGACGTCAGGGTGCTCCTGGCCACGAGCGTCGGCGGAGCGCTCGTGATGTTGCTGGTGCGTCACTATGTACTCATCGCCGCCACCGCGTTTCTCGGTGGCTGGACGGCCATCGTGGGCGGCATGGCGCTCGCGGGGAACGAGGCGGCGGTCACTGCCACAACCGGTGATGTGACGCAGCTCTTTCCGATGGTGCCGATTGACGGCCACGCTCCGTTCGCCATCGGCTGGCTGGTTCTGGGCCTCTGCGGCGCGCTCGTGCAGTTACGTACGCGCAGCCGCGTGCGGGCTCGCAAGGCTGCCAGGAGTTAGCGTCCTTGCGGGTGGGCAGCTCCCACGCGGCGTTAGGCGCGCCGTCACGCCGTCACGCCGGGCCGTAGGGCGGCTCGTGCTATGATCCGTTGCTTGTGGCGCCCGCGGCGCCCGGCACTGGGTGTTCCTCAGTAGCTCAATTGGCAGAGCATCCGGCTGTTAACCGGAGGGTTGCTGGTTCGAGTCCAGCCTGAGGAGCCAACTCTCCTTCTCGTCCGATCCCCTGAAGTACCGAAAACACCTGCAAATGTTGGGTGTTTCGCCGACGCACAACCTCGCCGGCGACGCCATCGACGGCGCTCTGCCGTCGCTGCCGGCTGTCAAGATGGCAAGGCCGACGTTCATCAGGCGAACGGCGCTGGCACCGGAAAGGGCCGCTTCCCAATCCCACGCTGGCGCGGCTGAATCTGAGTTGCTCGATGGCGGTCAGGGTTTCCGCAAACGTCGGCATGGCCGGTGGACCTGATGGAACCCGGTTGCCGAATTCGTCGCCTCTCAGAACTGGTACGCCGCCAGCACGACCGGATGTATGTGCACCGGCAGGACCATCGTGGCCCCGTACCGGAAACTAAACCTCTCCGTCACGGCTCGCGAGGAGAGCGCCTCCAGAGCCACGTAGTGCGGTCCCGAGCGGTAGTTCTCTGCGGTGATTCCCTGCCCGTAGCGCACGGTCTCGCTTACCCGGCCCATCCCGCCGCCGAATCCGACGTGCAAGGCCGTCTTCTCCGTGCTCGCGACCCTGTAACGCACAGTGACCTGGACGTACGTCGGCCAGCGCCGTTCGACAACGGCGGACTCGTCCGGCCTGTTCGAGCCGATGCCTACGAGGACGCGTCCGGCGATGCCCCACCGGTCGCTTAGCCAACGCACCACCCGCGCGTCGACCGTCGGCACCGACGGCAGCTCGATCATGTCGCCAAGGGCGATGGCGGCGTGGAAGCCACCGCCAAGCTCGACCTCGTTCCGCGGCTGCGCGGCGGTCGGGCTAACCGCCGCGCCTGCGACGAGCAGCGCTGCTGCACCGTGTCGGATTGACCGTGTCATGCGTGTCTCCCCCTTCGCTGTACGGAGTGCGCAGAACACTCCTGAAACGGCTCAGTGGGATCCGGCCGCAGCACTCGAAGCAGTGCGTCTCACCGCCAAGGCCGGTCAACGACAATTATTCTTGCCGGTCGTCCTTCGCGCCAGACGGCGAGATGCGATCCCGGAAGCGGTCGAGCTGCTTCGGGTTGATCGGGTGGACCGCGAAGCCCCGCTCCATAAGGCTCTCGACCACCGGACCGCGCGGCACCTTTATCGCCACGCCGACCGCGGCCGCCTCGCTGTCCGTCACCGACAACAGCCAGTCCGCCATCGCCGACAGCCCCTCGCCGCCATGCTCGAACGCCCGCTCGCCGATCACCTCTCCGTCGGCGTCAACTACGCACGCCTGGTGCTTCTGCGTACCCCAGTCGACACCGACGAACCACTTCAGCTTCAACCCGCACCTCCTTGTCTGTAGTGGACCGACCGGGCGCGCCAACGATGCCTGCCGGGGCCTGTACTGGCGCTCTGCGGCGCTGAACGACAACTGCCGTGCAGTCATCGTGTCGACGTCGGAGGCTCGATGCAGGTGGTCCGTGGCGAGCCAACCACCACCGGGAGCGTCGACGGCCCGCACCCTTGCGCGTGTCCCGCTCAGGCCATCGTCTGGACTTCGATAGGCCGTTGTGGGATTCTGCCTGGACTGGGAGGCCTCCGCGAAACCATCACTGGCAAGCGCGTCGCATAGCGGGGCGAGAAGGCGCACGATGACCGGACACCGCCCGCGGGGAGAGCTGGTCGAGGAGACGTTCACCCCAGAGCAGCTCCGCCGGCTGGACGATCTGGCACCTACCCGCCGGGAGATTGACCGCTTGGTGAACGAGGCGTACGAGGAGGCGACCGAGCGCATGGTCGGCCACCGGCAGAACCCGCCGCGGGTCACGTTCGATGACCTGACGGCCGACTTCACCAGCGACCAGTGGGCCGAGCTGGAACGTCTGGTCAACGAGCTGCTCGACGAGAAGGGCGTTCACGAGCTGGCTGCAGCCGCGGACATGGAGATACCGCCGTTCGAGCGGCCGAATACCTGGACCGACGACGCTCCGTTCACGGTGGTCGCCTACACCGAGGGCATACGGGAAGGGTGGCCGGAGTCGGACATCGAACGGTGGATCGTGTGCGGCCTGCCGCGGGACTTCAACGTCCTGAACGCGGCGCAGCAACGGGCGGCGCTGACGGAGCGGGTGCCGCTGACGAACACGAAGTGGGATGCGCTGCTGGCCGCGATGGTGGAACACGTGGCGTGGCTGCACGGGCACGAGCGGCCGGCGTGGGTGGACGAGCCGGAACGGTTCCTCGAGACTACCTGGGTTCTCTCCCCGATCCCGTCGGGCCGGATGGAGTCGCTGATGTACGCGCCGGCCGCGTTCCTGCGGCACGGTGCGATCCCGGACCCGCGGGACCTCGACAGTCGAGGGGGAGAACGGTATGAGTGGACCCCTTGACCGGGAGAGACTCGTCAAGCTGTTCGACGAACTGTCGGCCGAGTTGCGGTTCAGCCGGACACGCGCGCAGATCTACATCGTGGGCGGGGCCGCGATGAGCTTGGCGTTCGACCGGGAACGGACGACGAGAGACGTTGACGCCCGGATCGATGCGGGGCACCCCCGGCTGGTGGAAGCCGTGCGCAAGGTCGGCCGCCGGCACGGCTTGGGCGACACGTGGCTCAACGACGAGGCGACGACTGCAACCCCGCGGGCGGCGGATGGACGGGCGGAGACGGTGTACCAGTCTCGGCACCTGACGGTGACCGGCGCGTCGGCCAAGCACCTGTTGGCGATGAAGCTGCTGGCGGCGCGAGGCAAGGACCGGGAGGACATCGCTGTGCTGTGCAAGCACTTGGGACTGAAGCGTCCGGAGGAGGCGCTCCGGATCTACCGGGACCTGTTCCCGGACGAGAAGATCAAGAACCGGGCGCGCGAGTTTCTGGACTTGGCGTTCCGGTGGAGAACACCGGGACACGAACGGGACGCGGGACCGAGCCGGTGAACGGGGCGCTCGGGCGTCACAACTGTCGGAAGAACGCGGCGCGTCGCGTGGTAGTGTGGGTGGGATAACTGGAGGGCTCGTATCTGTAACCTGTTTATAATGTTATACTTACAGGGTTAGTTCGAGTCCAGCCTGAGGAGCCGCTTTTCTGTTGTTGGACTGCCGGGCGCTACCAGCCGTACTGCCCCTTCGAGACCTTCGCGAACGACTCTCGAACGAGTTCCCGGAGTACCGCCAGGTCCACGTCCTCCAGCTTGTTGATGTAGAGGCATGACCTGCCGGTCCTGTAGCGGCCGAGCCTCTTCATCAGCGCGTCGTGCCGGTCGAAGCCGGTCATGATGTAGACGGTGAGGTTCTGCTTGCGTGGCGACACCCCGGTCGCCATCCAGTCGCCCTCGCGGCCGGTGGCGTACTGGTAGTGGTAGCTGCCGAAGCCGATGATGCTGTCGCCCCACATCGCCGGCGCCTCGCCCGTGGCATCGGCCATCAGGTCGACGACGGCGCGGCAGTCCTGACGGCGCTTCTCGTTCTCGATCGCGTCGAGGAAGGCCCCGACGTCCGCCTTGTTTTTCTTCGTCTTGAGCTCGGCCATGCTTCCCGTATCTCCCTGTCGGCCAGCGTGGATATCGCGTCAACGCGGCTGCGGCGTACCGGCGCCAGCCCCTTCCAGCCGTTCGGCCTCGGCCAGATGATGTCGGGCGCCGGCCGCGTCTCCCAGTTCCTCGAGAGCGACGGCCAGGTTCCGGTGCGCCAGCGCCCCGGCGGGGTCGAGACGGACGGACTCCCGAAAGGCGTCAGCCGCCTCGGTCATGCGGCCCATGGAGCCGAGCGCCATCCCGAGGTTGTTCAGCGCCTCGGCGTCCTCCGGCCAGGAGGCGAGGGCCTGGCGAAACTGCTCTTCGGCTTCCGTGTACCGGCCGAGCGCGAGCAGCGCGTTGCCGAAATTGAAGCGGAAGTCTCCGCGTCCCGCATCGCCGGCCAACGCCTCTTCGTAGTGCGAGATGGCGCTGCCTGGATCACCGCTGGCGGCGAGCGCGCTTCCGAGGTTGCTGTGCGCCTGGGCGTAGGCCGGGTCCAGCGAGAGCGCGCGCCGGTACAGATCGATGGCGGTCGCCAGGTCGCCTCGTTCGCGGTATGCCGTCGCCAGGTTGTTGTAGCTGGTGGCGCGCATGCTGGCGGTGGCGAGCAGCGGCCAGTTGGCGGCGACCGCGGTGACGAGGACGGCGGCGGCGACAAGTGGCGCGCGCGGCATCGTCGTCCGTCCCCGCGCGACCTGGATCACCTGGTCCACACCGGCTACCGCGAACAGGATGGCGAAGGGCGCCAGGGGAAAGCGATAGCGCGCAAAAACGTAGAACGCCACGACGCTGGCCGCGTAGAAAACCGCCATCAGGTAGAGCGGCAGCAGCCGGCGCCGCGCCGGCCAGGTGACGGCCATGCCCAGCGCGGCCAGGGGAATGAGCACGCCGAAGTGCGTCAGCCAGCCCAATGCGGCTAGTGACGTCGAGTATTCCGCATGGGCGTACTGGCTCTCGGTGTCGATTACCTCGACTGCGTTCACGGTGAGGGCGGCCTTGCGGCCGAGGAGCCGGATCCAGCGCCCCGGCGCCGCCGTCACGTCGTCCACCACGCGTCCGACCCAATAGCCGGATACCTCGCCCGGCGTGAGACTGCGGCCGAGCGCCGCTTCGGCCAGTTCGGTCGCGTCGTCCCGTTCAAAGAGCGGATCTCCCCGGCCGTACCGCAGGGCCCGATAGGTGCCGTCCGATTCCGCGTTGTTCCCGATATAGAGGTTGGGCCCAAGCTGCGACGTCGTCAGGTGCCATTCGCCGCCGACGTAGGCGTTGCGTGCCGCGACCGGCGCCAGCATGGCCGCGACCCCCGCGGCGATCAGCGCCGCGGAGCGGATCCAGTCACTCCGCTCGCTCCTTTGCAGCCATAGCCACGGGACGAGCGCCGCGATCAAGACCAGCGCGTTCTCCCGGGTCAGGCAGAGCGCTCCGAGCCAGAGACCGATCCCGATCCAGATCCGTCCGGGCGTTTGCCCGTCCAGCGTCCGGCTGACGAGCCAGAGCGCGCCGGAGAGCAGGAAGAGGTCGACCACTGACTTCTGAACGGTCGCGTCGACGAAGATGGCCGGCGCGTAGAACGCGAGCACCAAGCCCGTGGCGACGCCGACGCGCCGGTTGAAGAACCGTCCGGCGGCGGCCGCCAGCAGGACGCACGAGCCGGCGCCGAGCGCTGCCTGGCAGATCCGGACCATCGTTATGTCGGGACCGAACAGCGAGTAAACGATCCCGAGCAGGTACGGGTAGAGCGGCGCCTGATAGAAGATGTCCGAGCCGAGCCAGTTCCCTCCGGCGATGTCGCGCGCCCACCGGTCGTAGCCCGCTGAATCGCCCATCAGAAGGTCCGCGAAAGGTGACGCACCGAGCTGCCATACATGGATCAGGCGGATGGCGAGCGCAGTGGCAAAGATGGCGGCGAGCGTGCCGGAGCCTACCGTTTGCGGCCCGACCGGGCCTGGCGACGGCGGCCGAACCGGTGCCGGCCGGCCGGGCGTTTTATCGACTCCCCCGGCCCGGCGGCGGCTCCTTTTGCCCATCGCAGGGGTACGGTAGCATGGCCATTAGCAACTGCCAGATCCCGTTTTCGATCCGCGCAGAGTCAGACTATGTCCATGTACCGCATCGGCTGCACCGTCTTCTTGGTCGCACCGCTGGCGCTCCTGCCGGCGGCGTCTGCCGGGGCCGAGCCCACCTTCGCGCGCGATGTCGCGCCGATCCTGTTCGAGCACTGCGCGAGCTGCCACCGGCCGGGCGACATCGCGCCGATGGCGTTGCTGTCGTACGAGGAGGTGCGGCCCTGGGCGCGCTCCATCCGGGACAAGGTGGTGTCGCGGGAGATGCCGCCGTGGCACGCGGGTCCGGACGGCGTGGCCATCCGGAACGTCCGCGCGCTCAGCCGGGAGGCAATCGACACCGTCGCGGCCTGGGTGGACGCCGGCGCACCCCGGGGGAACCCGGGGGACCTGCCGCCGCTGCCCGTGTTCACCACTAACGAGTGGCATCATCCGAGCGGGCGCCCGCCGGACATCATTCTCGACCTGCCGGTCGTCATGGAGATACCGGCCGTCGGCGAAGTGCCGTACTACAACATCTACTCGAAGATCCCGTTTGAGGAGGACGTGTTCGCGGAAGCGGTCGAAATGCTGCCGGGCAACCGGTCGGTCGTCCATCACATGAGCGCGCACGTCACCTCCCTGCCGGAGGGGACCGAGTTGCGCGACGGGGTGCCGTATCTGGACGGCAGACCGCTCACCGACGACGCGATCCGGGCGGCGGGCGCCCGCGAGTCGAACGTGCTGGGCGCGGGCGCCGCCAAGCTGATCTGCTTCGTGCCGGGGCGCGGGTTCGAGATGTTCCACGACGGCGTGGCGAAGCGGGTGCCGGGCGGCCAGTACCTCCGGTGGAGCCTGCACTACAACGTGACGGGCCGTCCCGAGACGGACCACTCGCGCATCGGCATCTGGACGGCGAAGGGTGAGGTCACGCACGAGATGTTGTCCCGCACCATCGGCAGCCCCCTGCCGACGACACCCGACCGCCGGCTGCCGGTCATCGTCAATGGGGAGGAGGTGCCGGGGCGCGAGGTGCCGCCGATTCCGCCGCACGCCGACGATTGGCAAATCCTGATGCAGACCGACGTGGCGGAGCCGATCACCTTCTACGCGATCTCGCCCCACATGCATCTGCGCGGGAAGGACATGCGGTTCACGCTGGTCTGGCCGGACGGGCGCGAGGAGCTGCTGCTCGACGTGCCGCGCTACGACTTCAACTGGCAGACCGAGTTCGAGCTGATGGAGCCGCTGCGCATCCCGGCCGGCAGCCGGCTCATCGTCGAGGGGCACTACGACAACTCGCGCCGCAACCGGTTCAATCCGGCGCCGCACCGCGAGGTCTACTGGGGTGAGCAGAGTTGGGATGAGATGTTCGAGGGCTGGGTCAAGTACTCCATCGACAGTCAGGACCTGTCGGCGGGTGCCACGCCGTAGGAGCCTGGGTCGTAGAAGTTTCGCGCGAGCGGAACTTCCAACGCGCCCGCAAGGGCGCGCTAGCGGGGTCCGCCGGGACGAACGGCCGATCACAATGAAGATGGCGCGTCGGTCGACGCGGCGTACGGTCGCCCGCCTCGCAGGCGGCGCGTTGCTTGCACCCGCCCTCCTCCTTGGGCTCGACGCAGCGCCGGTTGCCGCGCAGTCCCGCCTTTACGTGCACGCGTTCGAACAGGCGTCCGGCGCGCTCGTGACCGACCTGGACCGGGCCGAGGTGATAGTCCGCGAGGACGGCATCGTCCGGCCGGTGGTCGATGTCCGCCTGGCCAACCTGCCGGCCCGGGTGGTGATTCTGGTGGACAACAGCCGTCGCGCGAGGCGCGGGCTCGACCGCGTGCAGGAGGGCTTGCAGTACTTCGTCGACCGCCTGCCTCCCTACCAGGAGGTGTCGATCGTGACGTTGTCGCCGAACCCGAGATGGCTGGTGCAGGGCGAGATCGAGCCGGTACCCATACGCGAGGGCATCGAGCGGCTCGGTGTGGGGGGCCGGTCCCTGCGCCTGCTGGACGGACTCGTCATGGCGGGCGAATGGCTTGCCGAGGACAGCGGACCGTTTCGCGGCGTGCTGGTCGTCATCTCCACTGCGGGGGTCGACCGGAGCCGCGCATCGACACAGCGGTTCACGGAGATGGTCGAGCAGGCGCGCGACGCCGGCATGAGGGCCCACACGCTGCTGATGCAGCCGCTCAACCCGAACGTGCTGCGGCGCGGTGTGACGCTGCCGGAAGCGGTCGGCCGCGACCTCGAGACCTACACCGAAGGGTCGTATCGGAGGGCCTCCCTCGGTTCGGACCTGCGCGATGCCCTTGGCGGGATCGCCGACCGGATCCTGGAGCGCAACCGCGAGTTGGCCCGGCAGCACCTGGTCCGGTACGACAGACCGCCGGATGCGCCATCCGGCACCGTCCACGTGACCGTCACCCGGTTTGGAGTCCGGTACGTCGTGTCGACCGACGGGAAGTCCACCCACTGAAATCCCGGAGGAACGGGACCATGAGAACGGCGGCGGGAACCGTCTCGGCCGGCGTCCTGCCAGCCCTCCTGGCGCTGGCGATCGTGTTCACGGCGAATGCGGAGGCCGCGCAGGCCGCCGTCGAACGCGAGGTGGCGGAGGCGGTGCGCGACGACGCCGACGTGGACGATCTCGTTGTGACCGTTGCGGGGGCGGAAGCGACGCTCGCCGGCCGGGCGGAGAACCTGTGGGAGAAGACGCGGGCGATAGAGGCGGCGCTCGACCACGACGCCATCGAGACGGTGGCCAGCGAGCTGACGGTTCCCGAGGTCGAGGACGACGACGAGGTGGCGGCGCAGGTAGCGCGCGCGATCCGTCGCTACGTCCACATGACGGTCTGGGACTACATCGGCGGCCGCGTGAATGCGGGTGTGGTGACGCTGGTCGGCAGCGTCTCGCCCGAGCGCGACAAGATCGGCGACCTGTTCGAACGGATCGCCAAGATCCGCGGCGTGCAGGAGATCGACATGCAGGTCGCCAGACAGTCCTCCACGCGCCGCGACAACGAGCTCCGGTCGGTCATCGCCTTTCGGGCGCTTCGTCACCCGACCCTGTCGCACTACACGCAGTTGGCGGCCGTCCCGCCCTTTCGCATCCTCGTGGACAATGGCGTGGTGACGCTGGTCGGTGTCGTCCGGAGCGACGTGGAGAGCCGGCTCATCGAGTCGATCGCCCGCCAGGCGTTCGAAACCCGGGAGGTCGTCAACCTCCTACAGGTGGGCTGAACCGGCGCGGCGTCAGAACCGGACGCGGATTCCTCCGAACGCGCTGCGCGGCGGGCCGGGTGCGACGAACCGCGGATCGCTCGCGTTCGGCACCTCGCGCAGGTGCACCTCGAGCTCGGCGAGTATTCCTGCCGTGGAGTAGAGAGCGCCGAACAGGTTCTCGACTCGGCCGAACAGCTCTACGCCCGCGCCGATCCGGTAGGCGGAAAGGAACGTGACGATCCCGTAGCCGTCGAGCGTCACCTGGTCGTTACCCTCGTCGCCGGCGAAGTAGCGGCTCGATGCCGTCACGGTTTCCAGCGCGACATCCCAATCGTCCGTCACCGCCTGACGGATGCCCGCCTTCAGGCTGTAGCGCGGGATGCCCGGGAGCCGGTCGCCCGGCTCCACCGGCAGGCCATCGTCGTCAGCGGCGTCGTTCACTTCCTCGTCACCCGGCAGCAGTAGCGGGGACTCGAAGGTCGCATCCACCACGCCGACGCTGGCGTACCAGGAGGTCCGCTCCACCCGGCCGCTCAACTCGATGTCGAATCCGAGCCGCGCCGTGTTGCCGGCGTTCTGGAAATAGCCGGTCCCGATCAGCTCGGGTGATGCGATGAAGAGGATATCGTCGTCGATGAGGGTGCGGTAGGAGGTGAGGGACCATTCACCGCTTCCCCAACGGCCCCGCACTCCCGCTTCGAACGAGCGCGCGACGATCTGATCGAGCGGTGGATCGGCGACGAACGCGTTTGGTACGCGACAGGGTTCGGCCGGGTCGGCGCAGCTCAACTCGGCCGCCGTCGGGGCGCGGCTCGATTCGGAGTATCGCGCAAAGAGGGAGGTTCCATCGCCCGTGTCGATCACGACGCCGGCGGCTGGATTGAACCGGTCGAAGGTGTGGGAGCCGTCCAGCGAGCTGCCCAGGAGATCCACGATGTCGATCTGTGCCCGGTTGTAGCGGCCCGAGACCGTCAGGTGGACCCGGTCGGTCGGCGAGAGCGTGTTGCTTACATACAGGCCGACCAGATTATTCGTGCTTTCGAGTCCGGTGTTGAAGATGTCGTCGCCTCCCAGTCCGTGCAGGCTGGCGAAGAGGCCGGAGCCGGTGACGCCCCGGTCAGGCGTCAGCGAGCCTGTCTCGCTGCTCGTGGAGAAGTCGGTGTCGGCCAGGTCGGCGGAAAGGCCGGCCACGAAGACGTTGTCGGTGCCGCCTACCGTCGTCCGGGCGGTCGCCTGGAAGCTCGTGCCGTAACCCCGGGTCCGCGTGAAGGTGCGGTTGATCGCGCCGTCTCCGGCTACGTCGAGCGCGGTGATGAAGCGGCTCGTTGCCTGATCGATGAGCGGGATGGCGAAGAACTCGTCATCATCGTCGTGGTCATCATCATGGTCGTCGTCATCGTGGTCGTGGTCGTCGTCATGGTCGTCGTCGTCATCGTGGCCGTCATCGTCGCCGTCGTCGTCCCCATGATCGTGGTCGTCGTCGTCGTCGTGACCATCGTCATCGTGGCCGTTGTCGTCATCATCGTCGTCGTCTTCGCCGAAGCAGAGCGTTCCCGCGGGCGCGCCCGGAGGCAGGAGGTCGTCGTCACACGCTTCGAACTCCGCCTCGTCGCCGTTCAGGGTTCGGCGGTCGAGGTCGCGGTAGTAGCCGGTCACCTGCATCGACCAGACGGGCGAGAGGGTGAGATTCGTGCGCGCCTGCACGAAGCCGAGCCGGTTGTCGGTGACGTCGGGATACGTGAAGACGGCGTTGCGGTCTACGTCGAGAAGTTCCACCGGCGCGGCCGCGTTGCCGGTCAGGCTGGTGTCGGCGTAGGTGACGTTGATGCCGCCGTTCGCCCGCTCGCTGCGGTAGCCGATGTCCGCGAAGAGTTGCGTCACGTCCGACGGCGACGCAACCCGCCAGCCGGTCTCCTCGAAGCGGCTGGCGCCGCCATAGAAGGCCCAGCGGCCGTTGTTCGCGCCGTACTCCGCGGTCGTGGTGGTGCGGCCGAACGATCCGCCGGAGAACTCTCCCCGGAAGCCCGGGTTGTCGAACCCGTTCTTGAGCCGCAGCGCGAGCGCGCCGCCGAGTGCGTTGAGTCCGAACGTCGGGTTGGCGCCGGCGCTCAACTCCACCTGATCGATGGCGAATTGCGGCATCAGGTCGAACTGCACCGTGTCGCCGAACGGCTCATTGATCCGGACGCCGTTCTGGTAGACGGCGATGCCCTGGGGCAGGCCGAGCAGGGGCGACGCGGTGAAGCCGCGGAAGCGGAGCGTCGGCTGGAACAGGTTGGTCGTCGTGCCCTCCAGCGTTACCGATCCGAGCCGTTCGTGGAGCATGTCCGCGAACGACGCGGCGCCGCGGGCAAGCACCTCGTCCGTCTCCACCACCGACACGCTTCCGGCCACCCGGTCACGTTCGAGCCCGACGCCGGCGAGAGGCGTGACGCCAACCACGTCCACCTGCTCCGCGAGCGCCGCCAACTGCAGCGTCACGTCGAGGTTGCGTGTAACGCCGGCGGTTAGCATCACGCCGGCACGCCGTTCGGGATCAAAGCCGTTCGCGCCGAAAGTGATCGCGTAGGCGCCGGCCGGCACCGTGAGACTGTATTGACCGGCGGCGTCGGTCACCGCGGTGGTGGGGGATGCCAGCGCCGGCGACTCCGCAGTCACCGTCACGCCGGGGATCGCACCTCCCTGCGCGTCGGTCACCACGCCGGCAAGGGTGGCCTGGGCGCCTTGCGCGGCAGCGTCGGTGACGCCTCCGGCAAGCCAAAGCACGATGCACGCGGAAGCCGCGAGCCATGCGCGATCCGGCGGTACCATGAACCGGCGAGCGTGGGATTCAGTTCGTCTGTGCATGATGAAAATCCTAACTGACGTAATAGACTGCTGCGCGATGCCGGCCGTTGCGTTGAAACGTGCCCCGCCCATCACGTTCGTTCTGGCGCTGATCACGGCTGCCGGATCGGCCCAGTCGTCGAGCCTCGAAAGGGTGGGCGTGGTGCCGGTCGAGGCGGCGGCGCTTGGCGTTTCGGCAGACCGCCTCGTCGCCGCCCAGGGTTCGAGCGTCCAGGTCGTCGATCTCGCCGACCCGACCACGCCACGTCTGCTCGGCCGGCACGACTTCGAGGAGCCGGCGTTCGACCTGGTGATCGCGCCGGATGGCGGCGCGGCGTACGTTGCCAACAGCCACGACGGTCTCCGCCGACTCGACCTGTCCGATCCGTCGGCCCCGGCGGTCACCGCGACATCGCCGACGCGAGGGCAGGCGGTCGGGGTCGCCGCGGCGGGCCCGCACCTGTTCGTGGGTGACAATTCGCTCGGGTTCGACATTGTTGGCGGCGCCGGTACAGGCGAGCTCGCGCGCGTCGGCGAGTACCTCGGCGACGGATTCCCACGCGGCATCGCGGCCGGCGGCTCGCTGGTGTTCGTCGCCGATCAGCCGATGGGGCTGGTCGTGGTCGATGTTTCGGATGCGGCGGCGCCGGAAGCGGTCGGCGTCCTGTCGCTCGGACGCGATCCGGTGGGCCGGGTAGTCGCGCCGGACGGGCGTTCGCTGGGTGGCGCGGCCCCGGCTGTCGTCGCCATCGTCAGCGGCCGGGCGGGCATGCAACTCGTGGATGTCTCGGATCCCGCCGCTCCGCGCGTTACGGCGCCGGTGCCGGTCGGCGGGAGCGCCGCGGGGGCCGCGATCTGGGGCGAGCGTCTGTATGTGGCGAGCGGCGAAACGCTCGAGGTGTTCGACGTCGGCGATCCCGAGGCCCCGGCGCGTGTCGCCTCCGCGGCCCTGGGTGGCCGGGGCGGCGCACTGGCGGTGGACGAGGATCACGTTTTCGTGGCGGTGGAGGGGAACATTGTCATCTATCGGCGATAGGAGATTGGCGGTCGTGCTCGTTCTGTTCATGTCGGGGCTCGCGCTGTGCACGCCGGCATTCGTGACGGCCCAGGAAGCGGAATGGAATCGGTTCCGCGGACCGGACGGGACCGGCGTGGTGGCCGACAACCCGAACCTGCCGGAGCGGTGGAGCCGGACCGAGAATGTCGCATGGCGGACCGAGGTTCCGGGGCTGGGATGGAGCTCGCCGGTGGTTGCGGGCGGCGCCGTCTTCGTCACCACGGTGGTGAGCGACGGCGACGTGGAAGCGCCGGAGAGCGGGTGGTACCGCAACGGGGAGCGCGATACGCCGCAAGATGTCCACCATTGGCGCGTCCTCGCGCTTGATCTGGAGACCGGGGCGGCCCGCTGGGAGGTGGAGCTGCACACCGGGGTTCCCCGGTCCTCCCACCACCTGAAGAACACGTTCGCTTCCGAGACGCCGGTCACGGACGGCGAGCGGCTCTACGTGCTCTTCGGCAACGTCGGCCTGTATGCGCTCGACGTCGATGACGGCGCGCTCCTCTGGTCGCGCGAGCTGGAGCCGGCGCGGACCCGCAACGGGTGGGGCACGGCGGCATCCCCCGTGCTGCACGCCGGGCGGATTTACCTGGTGGTCGACACTGACGACCAGTCGTACGTCACGGCGCTCAGCGCCGAGACCGGCGCGGAGGTGTGGCGCACGGACCGTGACGAGGGAACCAACTGGGCCACGCCGTTCGTGTGGGAAAACTCCGACCGGACCGAGCTCGTTACGGTGGGGACGGACCGCATCCGATCCTACGACCTGGAAGGCAACCCGCTTTGGGAGCTGGCGGGGATGTCGAGCATCGTCATTCCCACGCCGGTCGCCGCACACGGCCTGCTCTACCTGGAGTCGGGTTACATCGGCGACTTCTTCCGGCCCGTCTACGCCATCCGGCCGGGCGCTTCGGGCGACATCTCGCTCGCGGAGGGCGAGACCTCGAACGCATTCGTCGCCTGGTCGCTGGAGCAGGGGGGCAGCTACCATCCCTCACCGCTCATCTATGGCGATTACTACTACACGCTGCTCGACCGGGGCCTGATGACGTGCCATGACGCGCGGACCGGCGCGGAGGTGTACGGCCGGCAGCGGGTCGACGTCGGCCAGGCGTTCACCGCGTCGCCCTGGGCGTACAACGGTCGAATTTTCGCGTTGAGCGAGCAGGGGACGACGTACGTCATCGAAGCGGGCCCCGAGTTCCGGGTGCTGGCGGAGAATCCGCTCGACGAGTTCACGATGGCGACGCCAGCCATCCTGGACGACAGCCTGATCGTCCGCACCGCCGAGGCGGTCTACCGGATCGCGGAGTAGGTCCGCGGTGGCCGGCGCCGGGAGTTGCAACGCCATTAGGGGGGCAGGTACAATATCCACTTCGCACGTACGCAGGAGGTAGTCTTCCATGAGACGCGAGATCAGCATGCTGGCCTTGATTCTGGGCGTTCTGGCGCTGGCCCTTCCGGGCTCGGCGGCCGCTGCCGAGGACGAGGTTCCCACCTTTACCAAGGACATCGCGCCGATCTTCCAGGCGAAATGCCAGGCGTGCCACCGGCCGGGCTACATCGCACCGATGTCGCTCGTCACCTACGAGGAATCGCGGCCGTGGGCCCGCTCGATCAAGACTCGCGTGGAGACCCGGCAGATGCCGCCGTGGCACATCGACAAGTCGGTCGGGATTCAGGCGTTCGAGAACGACCGCTCGCTGACCGACGATGAGATCGACACCATTGCCCGCTGGGTGGACGGTGGCGCGCCGCGCGGCAATCCGGAGGACATGCCGCCGCCGGTCGAGTTCGTCGATGACGACGTCTGGAACTTCGCCGGCCTGTTCGGCGGACCGCCCGACCTGGTCATCTACTCCGAGCCCTACACGGTGCCGGCGGTGGCGCAGGATCGCTGGTGGAAGCCGGAAGTGCCGACCGGTCTGACCGAGGATCGCTGGATCCGCGCCATCGAGATCCGCCCGTCGAGCGTCGACGGCCGCCGCATCACGCACCACGCGCTGGCGCGGCTGCAGCAGGAGGAGGATCCAGATTCGCTCGGCGCCGCGTCCGATGTCGGTCCCGGCCTCCTGATGGAGTGGGCGGTCGGCAAGCAGGGCGAGATCATGCGGCCGAACAGCGGCAAGCTGATCAAGGCCGGATCGAGCATCCTCTGGGACATTCACTATCACGCGGTCGGCGAGGAGATCACCGACACCGTGGAGCTGGGTCTCTACCTCTATCCGAAGGGCGAGGAGCCGAAGCACCGGCAGGTCCTGTCGGCGTTCAGCACCATCGAGGGCGGCAGCGATCACCTGTCGATTCCGCCCAACGCGATCACGACTACCGAACGGTTCCACGTGCTGAAGCAGAACGGCCGCGTGGAGAACTACCAGCCGCACATGCATCTGCGCGGCAAGGGCATGCAGATGACGGCCATTCTGCCGGACGGCACGACGGAAGTGCTGAGCCGCGTCAGCGACTTCAACTTCAACTGGCACCTCAACTACGTGTACGCGGACCACGCGGCGCCGCTGCTCCCGAAGGGGACCGTGCTGCACCTGAAGTCGTGGTACGACAACACGTCGGGGAACCGCGCCAACCCCGATCCGAACCAGTGGGTCGGCTACGGCGACCGGACGGTGGACGAAATGGGCCACGCCTGGGTCAACGTCACCTACCTGGATGACGAAGACTTCGAAGCGGCCCTGGCCGAGCGCGAGGCGCTCACGAACAACGACAACTAGGGGTTTGGGACTCAGGAGTTTCGCGACCGCGAAACTCCCAACGCGCCCGTCAGGGCGCCCGGGGGCCGCTCCTTGCCGGAAGGGGCGGCTCCTCTGGCGTACCAAGGGGTTGCCTGACGTACATCAGGAGGATTCGCGTATGCGGGCGATAAGTTCGACCGGTGGATGGATTGCCGGAGTTGCGCTGGTTGCGTTGTTGGCGGCGCCGGGCCCGGCCGGGGCGCAGACCCCGCGCACGTTGGTCGAGTTCGGGGCGCCCGTCTATCCCGCCTACGAGGGCTGGTACGAGAATCCGGACGGCACCATCACGCTGCTCGCCGGCTACTTCAACGGCAACACCGAAGAGGTGGTCGACGTGCCGGTGGGAGAGAACAACTACCTTGAGCCGGGATCGGCGGATCAGGGGCAGCCGACCCGTTTCGCGCCGGGGCGGGCCTGGGGCGTCTTCACAATCCGGATTCCTGGCGACGACCGGAACGCGCGCATCACCTGGCATCTGACCGCGAACGGCGAGACGACGTCGATTCCGTTCCACCTCGATCCGCAGTGGATCATCGAGCCGCTGAGGGACGCGGCCAACGGCAACGAGCCGCCGACCATCCGCTTCGACTCCGGCGGTGAGGGGTTCACCGGCCCGCCGATTGGCATCGCTCGGGAGATGACCGCGACGGCCGGCGCGCCGCTGGACCTCGCGGTCTGGACGACGGACGTGAAACCGGAGGTCGAGGTGAGACCGTTCGCGGCGCGTCGGCGCCGTCCCGCCCTCATCCTGCGGTGGCACGTGCTGCGCGGCCCCGGCGAGGTCGAATTCGCCGAGCCGGTGCAAGAGTTCGAGGAATCATCGGACCAGAATCCCACCACGACGGCAACGTTCACCGAGCCGGGCGAGTACATCCTGCGGGTTGAGGCGCTCGACGAGACGGGCGACGGGGGCAGCGGGTTCCAGTGCTGCTGGACCTCGGCGCACGTCAGGGTGACCGTTTCCGAGTAGCCCGGCGGCGCTTGCGGCGCGCTCGCCGGGGGCGCGCGGTCGCGGCCGGCCGGGTCGTCGGGTCAGTTGCCGACGTTGACGACGACGCGGTAGGTCGACTCCATCTCCGAGTCGCTCGCCCAGAGTTCCAGCTCGTAGCGGCCCGGCGTGTCGAACGTCGCGAGCGAGCGCGGGTCGTCCGGCGCGCTGAATTCCACGTCGCCATCGCCGCTCAGGATGCGCCACTCGGAGACGAGCCTGCCTTCGCGCGGCAGCCCCTCGTCGCGGACGCTGCCGAACAGCTTCAACTCGTCGCCGACGGCCACGCTGACCTCGGGCGGCTCGCCCTCCGGACCGTTGCGCAGACCGAGCAGGCGCACGAGGGGCGACCGGTTGAGACAGACGCCGCGCGGCGCGTTCTCGACGTCGATGTCCCGCAGCAACCGCCCCATCGACCGGTCCTCGAGCTCCCAGTTGTACTGCAGCATGTCCTCACTGGTAGAGGTCGTCGTGTCGCCATGCGTAAGCGTCCACCGCAGGCCGCCGGTGAAGCCGCGATCGAAGACCATGATGCACTGGAAGCGGTGGTGGCCCGGCAGGAAGGTCGTTGTCTGCCCCCGGTCGGCTGGCTCCGCGTCGAACTGATTCTCCGGGCCCGGTGGAACCGTCACCGGCTCGAAGTTGTGGTTGAAGTACGCGTAGGCGACGACGTACGCGCCGGATTCGGTCACCGTGAAGCCGTCGTAGACCGGGTAGATGGGCTGGAGGGTCTGGGCGCCGGCGGGCGAGGCGAACAGGGCCGCCAGCAACAGCACGGCGCCGCTTGCGGGTCTCGTCATCGGGGATGAATTTTGCCTTGACAGAGTGTAGACTGACCGGAACAGCTTGAGATTTCAAGCGGGGGTCTTGCTATGCGCAATGTCTGGCAGTTCGTGACGGTGGCGGCGATTGCCGGCCTCCTGGGGGTCACGGGCGCCGCCTCGGGCGCGTTCGCCGCGGAGGCGCAGGGCCAGGATGCGGAACAGGAAAACACCCCGACCTACACCAGGGACGTCCTGCCGATCCTGCAGCAGTCGTGTCAGCGATGCCACCGGCCCGGAACCGGGGCGCCGATGTCGCTCCTCACTTACGAGGAGACGCGACCCTGGGCGCGCGCCATCAAGGACCGCGTCGTGCAGCGTCAGATGCCGCCCTGGCACCTTGACCAGAGCATCGGCGAGTACACGGCCGACCCCTCGCTGACCGACGCGCAGATCGCCACCGTCGCGGCCTGGGTCGACGCGGGCGCGCCGCGCGGCAATCCGGCCGACGCCCCGGCGCCGCTTGACCTCGCGGACCTGAACGAGTGGACCTACGGGGAGCCCGACCTGGTGGTTCAGATGGAGAAGGGGTTCGAGATCCCGGCCGAAGGGCCCGACTTTTATCCGTCGGAAATCGTCGATCCGGGCCTGACCGAAGATCGCTACGTCAAGTGGGTGCAGATCATCCCGGAGGCGTGGTGCTGCGTACACCACTCGCACGTCTACGTCAGCGTTCCGGAGACGGCCGAGGACCTCGAGGAGTTCCGCCTCGGCATGGGATCGAACACCAACGAAATCGACCTGATCGAGTACGCGATGGGCAGCAGCGGCCAGTACTACCCCGAGGGGACCGGCCGGAAGCTGCCGGCGGGCGGGCTGTTCCGCTTCGCTCCGCACTACCATCCGTGGGGCGAAGAGACGATCGACCGCCAGAAGGTGGGGATCAAGTTCTACCCGAAAGGGGAGGTGCCGGAGCTGATCGTCACCGCCCACCGGATTCGAACCGGCATCGGTCATGACTGGGAGCTGAACCGCGAAGCGGTCGAGGACCGGCTCTTGCGCGCCGGATTCGATCTGGATCTGCATGCCGAGCGGATGCCGCCCGGCGCAATCATCGACGACAACACGCTGAACGGCGTGGCGCTGATGAGCATCCCGCCGAACACTGTCGCCCGTCACGAGCGGTTCTGGCCGCTGCCGCAGGCGGCGATGATCCTGAGCTTTCAGCCCCACATGCACTTCCGGGGCTCGCGGATGCTGCTCGAGGCGATCCACGTCGACGGCCGGCGCGAGGTCCTGATCGACGTGGTGAACTACGAGCAGACCTGGCAGATCGTCTATCCCTTCAAGGAGGCGCATCTGTTCCCGAAGGGGACGATCCTCCATACCGTTTCATGGCACGACAACACCACCAACAACCGGCACAACCCGGATCCGTCGGCCTGGATCGGCTGGGGCAGCCGGACGATGGACGAGATGGGCCACGGCTGGACCGACATCGCGTTCATGACCGACGAACAGTACGAGCGCCGGGTGCGGGAACGGGAAGCCCGCGCGACCAACGACGAATAGCAGTTCAGACGTAACGGAGGAGTTGAAGACATGTCACGCAACAGCACGTTTCGGTTCGGTGCGGCGGTCGCCGCCGTCGCCGCACTCGGCCTCGTTGCCTTGCCGGCGGGCGCCGCGGCGCAGGACGAGGTGACCTTCACGAAGGACGTCGTGCCGATCCTGCAGCGCTCCTGCCAGGAGTGCCACCGCAGCGGTTCGATCGCCCCGATGTCGCTCCTCACCTACGAGGAAGCGCGGCCGTGGGCGCGGTCGATCCGCGAGAAGGTGGTGACCCGCTCGATGCCGCCGTGGTACATCGACCGCAACATCGGCATTCAGGGGTTCAAGTACGACTACTCCCTGAGCGATGAGGAGATCGCCACTGTCGCCGCCTGGGTGGACGCCGGCGCGCCGCGCGGCAACCCGGCGGACGCGCCGCCGCCGAAGGAGTTCCGCGACATCGCGGAATGGAAGATCGGCGAGCCGGACTGGATCGTCGAGATCCCGGAGCCGTTCGTCGTCGCCGCCGAGGCGCCCAACTGGTGGGGCGACCTCATTTCGGATTCCGGCCTGACGGAGGATCGCTGGGTGAAGGCGGTCGAGACAAAGCCGTCCATCGAGGGCTTCCCGGTGGTTCACCACGCGGTGACCAGCATGTCGGACCCCGAGTCGGATGACGACGACTACAGCTTCCTGAACGAGTACGCGCTCGGAAAGAACGGCGACATCTTCCCCGACGGGACGGGCCGCAAGATCAAGGCCGGCGCGCAGATCAAGTTCAACATGCACTACGCGGCGATCGGCGTCGAGACGACCGACCGGACGCGCGTCGGCCTGCAGTTCTACCCGGAGGGCGTGGAGCCGGATCGGGAGTTGATCTCCGCCCATGTCGGCGACGACGAGGACATCGACATCCCGGCCGGGGAGTCGAACGTGCGCCACGACGGCTACTACCGTCTGAAAGACAACGTCCAGATCACGGCATTCCAGGCGCACCTCCACAATCTCGGCAAACGGCAGTGCATGGAGGCGATCTTCCCGGACAACCGCAAGCAGATCCTGAGTTGCGCGGACTGGGACTTCGGCTGGCACATCGTCTACAACTACGAGGACGAGGTGGCGCCGCTGCTCCCGAAGGGAACCATCCTGCACGTCACGAGCTGGCATGACAATTCGGACGCCAACCGCTGGAACGACGACCCGACGAACTGGGCCGGCTTCGGCCAGCGGTCAAGCGACGAAATGAGCTTCGCGTGGGTGAGCTGGTTCGCCATGGAGGACGAGGAATTCGAGGCGGCGGTCGAAGCCCGCGAGGCGCAGGCAAACAACAACGACTAGCGGCCGGCCGCCGGCGCCGGCTTCGCAGTGGAGTGGAGAGTCATGAAGAGTGAGGGTCGCGCCGGAGTGCGCGCAGCCGCAGTGGCCGTTGTCGTGCTCGCGCTGATCACGGTCGCGCTGGCGGCGCCGGCATCGGCGCAGGAACGCTGGAACCGCGGCCAGAACGTCCAGCCGGTCTTCGAAGGCTGGGAGCGGAACGACGACGGGTCGTTCACGATGGTGTTCGGCTATCTCAACCGGAACTACGAGGAGCAGCCGATCATCCCGGTCGGCCCGAACAACTTCTTCTCGCCGGGGGCCGAGGATCGGGGGCAACCGACCCACTTCTACAACCGGCGCCAGCAGTTTGTCTTCGAGGTGCAGGTGCCGGCCGACTGGGGCGAGAAGGACCTTGTCTGGCAGGTGACGCACGCCGGAGAGACCGACTACGCCTACGGCCACCTCTGGCCGGTCTGGGAAATCGATGATGGCGTCCGGCGGCTCAACCGGGGGACCAACACCGCGCAGGGCTTCACCGACAACCAGGCGCCGTTCATCAGCGTGGAAGGCAGCGACGCGCTGGAGGTGACGCTTCCGGACACGCTGGAGGTGGTGGTCATCGCGGGTGACGACGGCGTCCCGCCGCCCAACGAACGTCTGGCGGAAAGAAACTTCCGTCGCGGGCCGAAGTCGCAGGCGGTGGTCGACGTGCGCAAGGCGGCGGCGAACGGGTTGGCCGTCACCTGGCTCCATTGGCGCGGCCCCGGCGAGGTGACCTTCGATCCCATGGTGCCGGAGATCGGCGAGGGAGGACGCGCGGTGACGCACGTCAGTTTCGCCGAGCCGGGGGACTACGTCCTGCAGGCGGTCGTCGACGACACGGTCTATACGATTCCCGTCAATGTCTCGGTGACGGTCCATCCGGCGGCGTCAGCGCCCTGACGCTGACGTTCCGGTAGCGGGGAGGAGCGGAATGCGGTTCCTGGCTCGAGTCCCGGTTGTCGCCACGGTCCTCCTGGCCATGGCCCTTGTTCCTGCCTGCGCGGCGGGAACGGCGGAAGACACGGCCACCGTGGCGGCGGACGGCCCGGTCGCCATTGCCGACACGCCGACGCGCGCCCAGGCGGCCGACGGGTCGTACATTTCCTGGCGCGAGCACATCATCGACGACCTCGCCCTGGGCGGCGTTGCCATCGGCGGCAGTGACGGCCTGGAGATGGCTGACCTCGACCGGGACGGCCACCTCGACATCGTCTCCGTCCACGAATCGGACGTCACCTACGACGGCGTGCCGGACGGCCATGTCCGCATCGCGTACGGTTCGGCCGATCCGGACGTCTGGGACCTCTACACGCTGGCGGAGGGCGAGGAGGCGGGTGCGGCCGAAGACGTGGCGATCGGCGACATGAACGGTGACGGCTATCCCGATGTGGTCGTCGCCTGCGAGTTGGCGCATCTGATCTACTTCGAGAACCCGGGGGCGGCGGGGCGCGAAACGCACTGGAAGCGCGTCATCCCGTCCGTCACGGACGACCGCGGCTCCTACATCCGGGTCTTTCTGGCCGACTTCGATCAGGACGGACGACCCGAGGTGGTGGCGCCGAACAAGGGGGGGCAGAACCCGCCGGCCGACACGACCGAGAAGCACGCGGTCTCCTGGTTCGCCGTCCCGGACGATCCGCTCGACGGCGATGCCTGGGTGGAGCACGAGATGACGCGCGTCATCGTGCCGATCAACTCGCAACCGTTCGACCTCGACGAGGACGGCGATCTGGACGTGATTGCCGGCTCCCGGTTCGAGCGCCGGATCTTCTGGTTCGAGAACGTCACCCCCGACGGCGGCCCGATCGCGTTCGAGGAACACCGCATCGACATCGTGCCCGAGGCGGTCGTGACCGGCTTCAACATGGACTACGCCGATCTTAGCGGCGACGGCCTGATCGACATCGTGGTCCTCGACAATAGGCGAGGCGTGGTCTGGCTGGAGCAGCCGGCCGGCGGGGCGGCATCGGGCGAGCCGTGGAGGACGCACGAGATCGGCGGGCTCCTGCCGGACCGGCTCGTCGGTTTCGTCCTGACCGACATCAACGGCAATGGCCGGCTCGATCTCTTTTCCGGCGCCTACAGTGGGGATCCGCGGGACCGCGACCTGGAGGATCCGCCTCCCGACCATCGCGCCGGGCGCCTGAGCTGGTTCGAGCAGGGTGAGGATCCGGCCGGGGCCTGGATTCGCCACGACGTCTCGCGCCGGATCCGCGGCATGTTCGACAAGTTCATCGTCCGCGACATGGATGGCGACGGCGACGGCGACTTCGTGGGCACGCGCGGCAACTCCATTCCGTACGACGGCGTGTTCTGGCTGGAACAGGTCCGTTCCGCCGAACCGCGTCCGGCCTTCGATCAGGCGCGCGAGTCGGAGAGCCGTCAGCTTCCCCTGCCGGAGTAAGTCCGTATACTTCGTCGCGTGCCTGATTCCGCAACGGTAGACGGTCCGGTCTTGATCGTTTCCTGTTCCCTCAATCCCTCCAGCCGGTCACACGTGCTGGCGCTCGCCGCGGACGCCACCCTCGACGCACTCGGCGTACCGCATGAAGTTGTCGATCTCCGCGACTGGGACCTGCCGATTTGCGACGGTGCGGACTGCTACAGCCATCCGTCGATCGGCCCCATCACGGAGAAAGTGGAGGGCGCCGCCGCGGTGCTCATCGCCGCACCCGTCTACAACTACGATCTCAACGCTGCGGCCAAGAACCTGGTAGAGCTGACAGGCAGCGCGTGGGTGGGGAAGCCGGTGGGGTTTCTCTGCGCCGCCGGCGGCCAGCGGAGCTACATGGCGCCGATCGGATTGGCCAACAGCCTCATGTTCGACTTCCGAAGCCACATCATTCCGCGCTACGTGTACGCGTCACGGGACGATTTCACGCCTGAACGAGCGCCGACCGCGGAACTGACCGGCCGGATCGAACAGTTGGCCCGCGCCGCGGTGGATCTGGCGGCCGCGCTCCGCTGGTTGAGGACGCGGGCGGCGGCCGGCGTGTAGCGGGCGGAGACGCCGTGGTGACGTCCGCGCCGCATCCCCTCCGCGACCCACCCTGATGACGATGGCACCGTCCGGTTCGCCCCCGCCGTCGCCTTCCCGCATGGCGGACTTCGACCTGACGCCCGAGCAGCGGCAGGTCCGCGCCGCGGTCCGCGAGTTCGCCGAGCGGGAGGTACTGCCGTTCGTCGAGGAGCATGAGCGCGCGGCGCGCTACCCCTCCGAGCTGATCCGGAAGCTCGTGCCGCTGGGTTACCTGGCGCCGCTGCTGCCGGAGCGGTTCGGCGGCGGAGGCGCCGACGTGGTCACCTACGGCCTGATCTGTGAGGAGCTGGCGCGGGTCGACTGGGTGGTCGCGTCCGTCGTCTCGGTCACCAACTCGCTCGTCGCCGGCTCCCTCGTGCGCTTCGGCACGGCGGCGCAGCAGGAGCGGTGGCTTCCCGGGATCTGCGACGGATCCATCCTGACTTCCGCGTGCCTGACCGAACCCGATGGTGGAAGCGACCTGGCGGCAGTCAGGACCCGCGCCAGCCGCACGGCTGGCGGCTGGTCGATCAGCGGCGCCAAGGTGTTCATCTCGCACGCCGCGCACGCCGGCCTGTTGCTGGTTGCGGCGACGGTGGATCCGGGGAAGCGGCACCGCGGCGTCACCGTCTTCCTGGTCGACCCGGCGGCCGACGGCGTGGCCATCAGCGATCTGCCGATGCGGACGCTCCGGCGCGACAACCTGGCCGAGATCCACTTCGACGGGACCGTGGTGCCCGACGACGCCGTCCTCGGCGAAGTGGGTGGCGGCTTCCCGATCCTGGGCGCCGCGCTCGACATGGGGCGCTTCTCGGTCGCGGCCCGCTGTGTCGGTCAGGCGCAGCGCGCCATCGATCTCACTGCCCCGTATGCGACCGAGCGCGAGGCCTTCGGCCAGCCCATCGGCCAGTTCCAGATGATTCAGCAGAAGATTGCCGACATGTGCGTCCGGACCGAGGCGGCGCGTGCGCTCGTGTACCGCCTGGGCCGGATGAAGGATGCCGGCGTAGAGCGCTGCTCGCTCGAGGCATCGATGGCGAAGCTGGCAGCGAGCGAGGCGGCGACAGCCAACGCGCTCGACGCGATTCAGATCCATGGGGGCTACGGCTTCTCGTCCGACTACGAAGTGGGCCGCCTGCTGCTCGAGGCGAAGACGCTCGAAGTGGGCGAGGGGACGAGCGAACTGCACCGAAAGCTGATAGCGGAACATGCCCTCGGCGTGCGGAGGTGAACCTTGCCCCCCGCACGTCCGTATCAACTGACAGTGGGCGGGAACGAAGACCCGCGATAGGAGGACGCGGGTGCGGCGCGTGGCAGGTTTGGTGCTGGCCGGCGCTGCGGCGTTCGCCGTGGTGGTTGTGGGCGGTGTGGCGCTGGCCCCGTATCTGCTGTCGCAGTTCCTGGCTCTCTTGAACGCGGCCGCCTCCGGGCTGGCCTGGTTATTGCAGGCGGCGGAGGAAGGACGCGGCTTCTGGGAGGTGACGATGACCGCGATGAGGACGATCGGATCGGCGATGGCGTCCCCCAGCGTCATCGGTGTCATCGTCGCGGTCGAAGTACTCGGCCTCGTCGCGCTCTACGGGCTCGATCGGATGCTCTCGGCCGAGAGGCGGGGCCACGAGGTGCCCGACGAAGACGATGGCCCGGATCAGGGCATGGAGAAGAAGTGATGGTTACCATCCGCAAGAAGCCGGCACTCGCCCTCGTGTTTCTTCCCGTCCTCTTCCTGTCCGGACCCGCCGCGGTCGACGCGGGATCCGGGCAGCCGGAGCCTGCTGTGCCTCCAGCTTCGCCGCCGCCGCCCCCTCCGCCTCAACCGTCCGTGGAGGATGAAAGGGAGGAGAGGGGCCGGAGGGCTCGGCGGAGCACGGGGGGAGAGATCTTCCGCGTCGGCACGCCGGTGCGAATCGACCGCGACGAGCGGGTCGACGGCAGCGTGATCGTCTTCGGCGCGCCGGTCAGGGTGCTGGGCGTGGTAACCGGCGAAGTGCTGGTGATTGGCGGCTCCCTCACTATCAACGGCGAAGTGAGGCAGAACGTGGCCACGATCGGCGGCCCGATGCGACTCGGGCCGCAAGCGGTTGTCGGCGGCGACATCCTCACCCTTGGAGGGCCGTTGCGCCGCGCCCGCGGCGCCACGGTCGAGGGCGATGTTGCCGACATTCCCAACTTCAATATCGATCTCAGCGGCCTGCAGCCGGACATCTGGCCGTTCGAGACCAGCCGGTCCCGGATGGCGCGCACGTGGGATCTGGCCGGGACGGTGGTGCGCATCATCTTCCTCGCGCTGGTCGCGGCGATTGCCTTGCTCGCGATGCGCGGGACGGTCGAACGCGTGGCCGAGCGAGCGGCATCGGAGCCGCTCAAGTCGGGCCTGGTGGGCTTTCTCGCGCAGATGCTCATCGTCCCGGTGTCAGTCGTGACCGTGATCCTGCTCGTGATATCCATCATCGGTATCCCGCTGCTGCTGCTCGCGCCGTTCGTGATCCTGGCGCTCGTCTGCGTGTCGATCATCGGCTTCACCGGCGTCGCCCTGGGGGTCGGACACGCGGCGCGCAGCCGCATGGGCGCCCTCGGGCCTGCGACCTACGTCACCGTCTGGGCCGGTATCGTTCTCCTGGTCGTGCCGACCATCCTGGGTGAGACGATGGAAGTGGCCGGCGGCGTGTTCCGGATGTTCGGCCTGATGTTCCTGCTGCTCGGGCTCCTGGTCGAGTACGCGGCCTGGACGGCCGGCCTGGGGGCGCTTATCCTGAACGGCATGAACGCGCCATTCAGCCGGCAGCCGGACTCACCCGCGTCCGCTGCGCCGGCGCAGCCTCCGGAAGGACCGGCGGGACCGGATCCCAAGCTGTAGGATTCCGTGGTGAAGTCCCTGCAGCTCCTGAGCGGCGAGGCATTCCGTCCGAACGGCGTTGCTGCCGTCGCCGGTTCGTTACTAGTCTGCCTGCTCGTCGCCGTGCCGGGCGCGGCGCAGGACGCGCCACGCTACGAGCTCGATACTGACTGGCCGCAACTCCCGCTGGGCGATCACTGGATCACCGGCGGCCTCGGCGGCATGTGCGTCGATGGCCGCGACCATGTCTGGGTGCTTAACCGGCAGAACATCGTCGCCGCCGATCTCGACGGAGCGCGTCTGGCGCCTCCCGTCATCGAATTCGACCCCTCCGGCGAGGTCGTCGGGTCGTGGGGCGATCCGGACGGGCTCGGAGACCGGTTGCACGACTGCCATGTCGACGGTGACGGCAACGTCTGGATTGTCGCCGCCGGCACAGGCGTTCTGCGGCAGTACTCGTCCGACGGCGACCTGCTGCGGCAGATCGGCGAGACCGGGCGCTACGACTCGTCGGACGGCACGCGAGACGGCCGCCCGCTCAACTCCGACCGGGCGCAGTTCTTCCTGCCGGCCGGCGTCGACGTCGATCCGGCGACGGGGGAGATCTACGTGGCCGATGGCGAGCTGGCCGGCGGCAACTCCCGCATCGCCGTCCTCGATCGCGATGGGAGCTTTCTCCGCCAGTGGCCGCTCCACCGCGCGCCGGGCGAGGAGATCACGCCGCTGCCGCACTGCCTGCGCGTGTCGAACGACGGCCTGGTGTACATCTGCGACCGGCAGGCCGACCGCATCCAGGTCTTCGACCGGATGGGCGTCTTTCAACGGAACATCGACGTGCCGTTCACGCCACGGACGCCGCGGACGCCCGATCGGACCGGGACGCGCGGCACGGCCGTCGTCCTCGACTTCTCCCCGGATCCGGAACAGCGCTGGATCTTCGTCCTGAACCAGAACAGCGTGATGGTGGACGTGGTCGACCGCCAACGCGGAGAAGTGGTGACGAGCTTCGGCGGCGGTCCCGGCCGCTACCCGGGGCAGTTCACCCTGCCGCACGGCATAGGGGTCGACTCGAACGGAAACGTCTACGTGGCGGAGCAGGAAGGGCGCAGGATTCAGCGTTTCGTGCCAGTGGAGCGCTGAAGCCGGCCTGCCCTATTCCAGCCGCAGCGACTCGAGCAGGGCGATGAACCGATCTTCCCACGTGCGAACGGTCTGCTCGGGTCCCGTCAGCCGGAAGAAGTAGGGCCCGGCCGGCGTCTCCACGACGGAGGCCTTCAGCCGGTAGCCCCGTTTGAAGTACCGCATGCCGGAGCCCGGGATCACTTCGGCGGCATAGATGCCCGGCACGTCGAGTAGCGTCACCGCGATCTCGCCCACCATGAAGCTGGTCGTGGTGGCGACATCCGCGGACGGACTGTCGTCCGGCTGCAGCATCTGGTTCGTCCACCGCTCCAGATTCGCTTCGACCGTGCCGCCCCCGCCCCCGAAGTAGAAGACGGTCAGTTCCGCATCCTCGAAATCGCCCTCCGCTCGGGGCAGTGTGAACTGCGCGAGACGCATCGGCGAGGAGACGGGCTCGACGATCCACTCGTCGGGGGGATCGAAGGCGAGGCTGCCTTCCTGCGCGGCGACGCCCCGGTCGAGGCTGGCCAGGGTCGCCAGTACGACCAGCGCCACGACGGTGGCCGTCAGTCGGGTCGGCCAGAAACGCAAGGTCCCTTGCCGTCTCCGCACGCCCGAATTGTAACCCGGGGCAGGACGGCCGTATCGTGCGATGCCGTTACAATGGCCCGTTTCCACGGCGGCCATGGTCAAGACCACCACGCACGAGCTGCGGACCACGGGACAGGGCGACATGCGCGACATCTCGGGGGTGGTGGCGTCGGCCGTGGCGGAGTCCGGCTTGTCGGACGGCATCGTGAGCATCTGCGTGGTCGGCTCGACCGCCGCCGTCACCACGATCGAGTTCGAACCGGGCGCGGTCGCCGACTTCGACCGCGTCCTCGAACAGATCGCGCCGCGCGCCGGCGCCTACGCCCACCATGAACGGTGGGGCGACGACAACGGGTCGAGCCACGTGCGGGCGGCGATGATCGGACCGTCGCTCACCTTGCCGTTCAGCAGCGGGCAGGTGCGTCTCGGCACGTGGCAGCAGATCGTCGTGGCGGAATTCGATACGCGCCCGCGGAACCGGCAGGTCGTCGTGCAGATGGTGGGGGAGTAGCCCGTGACCGGCCGCGTCTCGGCGGAGATACCGCACGTAAAGGTGACGCTCGACAACGGGCTCGACGTGATTGTCCACGAGGACCATCACTGTCCGATTGTCGCCGTCAACCTCTGGTACCACGTCGGCTCGAAGAACGAACGCCCCGGCCGGACCGGGTTCGCGCACCTCTTCGAGCACCTGATGTTCGAGGGTTCCGCTCACCACCCCGACGGCTACTTCCGCCCCCTCCAGGAGGCGGGCGCGGCCCTGAACGGATCGACCAGCACCGACCGGACGAACTACTGGGAAGTCGTGCCGCGCGGCGCGCTGGAGCGGGCGCTCTGGATGGAGTCGGATCGGATGGGACACCTGCTGCCGGCCCTGACGCAGGAGAAGCTGGACAACCAGCGTGACGTGGTGCTGAACGAGCGGCGGCAGCGCTACGAGAATCAGCCCTACGGCATGGTGTCGCTGGTGCTGGACGAGGCCCACTTCCCGCCGGACCATCCGTACCACTGGCCGGTGATCGGATCGGTCGAGGATCTGCACGCCGCCGATCTGGACCACGTGCGTGAGTTCTTTGCCGCTTACTACCATCCCGCGAATGCCTCGCTCGCGGTGGCCGGAGACGTGGGTGTCGACGAAGCGGTGGACCTGGCGCGGGCGTACTTCGGCGATATCCCGGCGGGGGATGCGCCGGCGCCGGTCGTTCCTCCGGCCGTCGATCCGCGCGAGCGCGCGGCGTCGTTGCTCCTGACCGACCGCGTCGAGCTTCCACGGCTCTACCTCACCTGGAGGTCGCCGGCGCTCTACGGGGAGGACGACGCGGAGCTGGACCTCGCGTCCGAAATCCTCGGCGGCGGGAAATCGTCCCGGCTGTATCGCGCGCTGCTGCACGACCGGCAGTGGGTGACCGACGTGTCGGCGCATCAGTACTCGCAGGAGCTGTGCGGCAGGTTCGGCGTCGTCGCCACCGCGGTGCCCGGCCGCGCGCTGGGCGATCTCGACCGCGTTATCACCGACGAGCTGGCGCGGCTGGCGGTGGCCGGTCCGTCCGATGACGAGCTGCTGCGCGCCCGGAACCGGCTCGAAGCGGACTTCGCGGCCCGCCGGGAATCACTCGGCGGATTCGGCGGCCGCTCCGACCTGCTGAACAACTACAACGTTATGGCGGGCCGGCCCGACTTTCTCGCCGAAGATCTGGCGCGTTACGCGCGGGCGACCCGCGAGAGCGTTGCCGCCGCCCTTGGCCGGCGGCTCGATCCGGCGGCGCGGATTGCGCTGAGCGTCGTGCCCGCCGGCGCTTCGGATCGCGCGCTCGACGGCGCGACGCCGGTGGAGGCGTCGTGACCTCGGTCGACCGGAGCCAGTTGCCGCCGGTCACCGGCAGCGCGCCCGCCACGTTTCCCGCCATCGCGCGGACGCTCGGCGCCGGCGGACTCCGGATCTGGACGATTCCCCATAGCCGAACCGAGCTCGTCACGCTCGCGCTGCTCATCCCCGCCGGTTCCGCCGCCGACCCGTCGGGACGGGCGGGGCTGGCCGGATTCACGGCGGACCTGCTGGACGACGGCACGCGGGCGCGCGATGGCATCCAGTTGCACGAGGAACTGGGGCGGCTCGGCGCGCGGTTCGGCGCCGACGTATCGAGCGACGCCACGGTGCTGTCCGCCTCGGCCCTCGCACGCCACGCGCGGGAGGTGCTGGCGCTGCTGCTGGAGGTGGCGACCGAGCCCCGGTTCGAAGGGGCGGACGTCGACCGCGTCCGCACGTTGCGTCTCAACCGAATCGCACAGCTACGCCACGCCGCCGGCGCGGTCGCCAACCGCACGTGGCGGCGCGTGCTCTACGGGGAACACCCGTACGGCCACTCGGCCCTGGGCGAGACGGAGACGCTGAGCCCGCTCGATGGGGGCGAGGTCCGTGGGTTCCACGCCGCCCACTATCGGCTCGATCGCGCGACGCTGGTCATCGCCGGAAACGACGACGCGCTGGAAACGGCGGCGCAGGCGGCGGGTGGCGGAAGGGCGGTGACCCGGTCCCCGGCGCCCCTGCCAGATCCCCCCGCCGCGGTGGGGTTAAAAAAAATGTGGCGGGCCGGCGATATTGTGGTGTTATTGTGGGGGGGGGGCCGATAGATTAAAAAAATGGGGGGGGGGGGGGGGGGGGG
>VXRJ01000022.1 GCA_009838525.1 Acidobacteriota bacterium | reverse complement strand
GGTGCAGGCGATCATCAGCCAGATGCTCTACCAGGATCCGGTCGTCTACGACTGGGCGCATGTCCACGTGCCGACGCTCGCCTTCGGGGGCGCGGAGGATCTGCTGCTTGGTCCGGCGGAGGTTTTCCAGGAGCGAATGCAGGTGCTGGCCGACACCGTCCCGAACGGAAACGGCCGCGTGCTGCTCTTTCCCGGGCTTGGGCACGTGCCGCACCTGGAGCGGCCGGACATCATCGTGCCGGCGCTCGTCGACTACCTGATGGAAGGCGTTGAGTAGCGCCGTTTCCGGAACAGTCCCTACGCTCGGCCATCACTGAGATCGTGCAGCGCGATTCGTTCGCGCAGCGTCTTGAGGACAGTCTCGTTGTGCGGGCTCGTCTGGCTATTGAATCCGGGGAGTCCGAACACGTACTCCGGCCGCTCGCCGCAGACGGACTCGCGAAACGTATAGCCTGGAAATCCGGAGATTCGGATTCTCGTAGACGGCACGGCCCGATCGAGAGTGTCCATTAGCCGGCGCCACAGTGAAGACTCGCTAAAAAACAGCACGACAACGCGCGGCTGCGCGAGTCGAATCAGGGACTCGCCGACCGAGATGTCGCGTAGATCCCTTGGCAGATAGTCCCATGATCGTGACCGATAGGGACTGAGGTTGGCGGCGGGGCTGCTTCGGAGTAACGCTCGCCCTTCGTCGGCGCCACCAGCGAAGAGCGACGCTGCCGCGAGTACGCCACGCTGCATCGGATGCTCACCCCTTCGGAAACGGCCCCAGTCGTCGTCCAGGTAGCTGGACCACCCGCGTCGTTGCCGAAAGGGGACATCGTGAGGGTGGCGGTCGCCGTCGTCGGGCTCGCCACCAGGGTTCTTGCCCAGCCACAGGATCCGGGCTGGTGGCTCAAACGTCTCTGGCGTTGAGTACAGGAGGCGCATGTTCGGCCTCCGCGCCGGCGTCCAGTAGTTGGTCTCGGCGCAGCGTTCCGCACAAGAACTGTTCAGCACCTCCAGGTACTCGCGTGTCGTCATCGAAGTCTCCAGCGGGAGCTGTCTTCTGGGCGCAAGCCGGTCACTGTCCGGCACGCCCTTATACACGACGAGCATGACTATTACATGACCAAAAGACGACTAAAACATGAATATGTCCCGTTTTGTGCAGGGCCGGCCGCTGAGGTGCGAACGCCGGGTTCGGTGAGTCGCTCTGCTAGGGTTGAACGCGGGTCGTCAAGTACCAGAGCCAGACCTGCGACCGGCGAGCCCCGGACTCCTCGAGCAGTTCGTCGAGGAGCGGCTCGTTCTTCAGCTCCGGCAATCCCGCCCACAGCGAGACGAGGGCCCGTTGCGTCGTCTTGATTGCCCGCAGTCCGGCAGGTGTCACCTCGAAGATCCGCGTGGCGCCACGTCTCGACGACGAGGTCGGATCGCCCCCCGCGGACGTCACGAGTCCGTTGCGCTCCAGCGGGCCGAGCGCGGCGTGAATCTTCCGCGGGGCGACGCGGCAGCCGCCCGCCCGCAGGATCCCGCGGGCAATCGCGGGGCCGGAAGCTCTTTCTTCGACCGTGAGGATCGCCAGGAGGACCAACAGTTCGAAGTCGGTCAAATTGTCCTCGTGCGTGAGTCCTCTACGGAAACGATGCGTGAGTGAACGCCTCGAGCATGGCCGATTCCGGCGGTGACGACAGAACAAAACTGTGTCGCATAGTCGTCGGCTTCCGGATAGTTGGTCGCTCGGACCCGCGTCGCGGCCGCCTCGAGGTCAAACTCCGTGTGGCGGAGTTCGACCCCCGGCCCGAGGAGGAGCCAATCCGCCCCGGTCCGCCCGAACGGCATTCCCACGCTCCCGGCGTTGACGACGCGAACGCGGCCGATCGAGCGGTCGAATTGCATGTGAGTGTGACCGCAGACGACCAGCGCGGCCGTCACTCCTTCGAATGCTTCCAACAAACCGTCTTCGGGTGTCAGGCGTGTGAAACACTCAACCTCGCTTCGCGTGCCCGCAGATCGCGGTTGCCGGCAACTCCCGCAGGCTGCCGCGCCTATGCTAGATCGCTGTGAGGCCCATGCGCCTGCGCCGTGCTCTATCTCAGGCACAAAAACGGCCCGCTTCACCACACGCGGTGGCGCAAACCGGGCCGTACTTGCAAGGGTTCGGCCTGAAGGCCGCGCTCTGCGATTATTCGGGGCTGAAGGGCAGCGATGAATGATGAAGATTGATCTTCAAATCACCGTCAACAAGGACGTAGCCAAAGGTGTACTCGACCTTTGTCTCGTTACCGTCCGGGCCTGTGAAGTAGTAGTTACCCATGGCCATTGCGGAGGTGTCGTTGGTGTAGATGCCGTTGTTCTCCCACCGAACATTGGTCCAGCCCGAGATCGCGAACCCTTTGTCCTCCGTTCCGTCTTGCCCAATGAAATAGCTCAGAGCTTCGTCAAATGTTTCACGGAACTGATCTTCCGCTGCCATGGTCGGCTTAAACATGACGTTGGTCTCGCCATATGCATAAAGGTCATTGATGTGTTCCTTCGCACGGGCGGTGTAGTCGCCGCCATCGGCATGAGCTTTGGCAATCGCGACAATACCCTCGCCCCAGGCTCTCTGTGCATCAATGACAGTCTGTTCGGAGATCGGTTCCGCTGCAGCTGACGTCGCAATGGCGGCAACGGCGAGGCCGGAGGCTGCGGTCAGAACAGGATGTAGTTGTTTCTTCATGATGGGTGTCCTCTCTTTCGTGGAATCGACGAGATCGTGGGCTCCCGTTCTTTCGCCGCGTCCGGGGATCGAAGGGTAGACGGGAAGCGGTCGCCTCGTCAAGATCGGGAGGGAAAGAAGCTTGTGAGCGGCTAGGGTTATGGGAGAGCGATGACCAAGAGAAGATCTGGTCCCGGCGCGCGCGTGGTCGTGAGGGCGCTCGTCGCGGTGCTGATCGGCATGCTGGCCGGCGGTGGCTTCAACGCCGCGCTGGGCGAGCAAGGCGCTGACACCCCGGCGCTTGCGTTGCTCGGCGGCGGCCTGGCGCTCGTCGCCGTGATCGTGTGGGAGATCCGGCGGCGAGCCAGGCAGACAGAAGGAGACTGACGCCCCGCCTACTGCAAGGAGAAGGCGACCAACTCCGCGATGTTGTTCTCGTCCAGAGCCGCTACGACGAGGTATTGCCGGCTGTCCGCCCTGTACGTGATCGGGAACCCGGTGGTGGGGCCTCCGGGCAGCGAGATCTCATGGACGATGTCACCCGTGCGCTTGTCGTACGCCCGGAGCACCGGAGCTCCGCGCTGCCCTTCGCCCGCGAACAGGAGGGTGGACGTCACCAGCAGCCCGGAGCTCTGGGTGAGGATTCCGGTCTGCGGCACGTCCACGCCCTGGAGATCCGGATGCTGCTGGATGTACTCCGGCGTCTCGCCGTGCGGGATCTGCCACAGAATCTCGCCCTCAGTGAGGTCGATCGCGGTGATCCGGCCGTAGGGCGGCTTCAGGAGGGGCAGGTCGCGGACGGTCGGGACTCCCCGTGAAAACGAGATGTGGTAACGCACGCCGGTCCCTTCCGTGCCGTCCGTCAAGCCGAACAGCGTCGGTCTCGTCTGCGACGGCACGAAAAGGAGGTCCGCCTCGACATCTACCGCGCCGGCGGGCCAGTTGACGCCGCCACCCGCGCCGGGGAGCCCAAGGGTCCCGAGGTTGACGCCCGGCTCAATCAGTGACGGCGGGGTATACAGCGGCCCGAGCCGGATTTGCTCCACGATCCGCAGCGCCTCGGCCCGGAGCTCCGGCGTGAAGTCGATGAGGTCGTCTTCGGTGACGCCCTGGCGTTCAAACGCGGGCGGCTTGGTGGGGAAGGGCTGGGTAGGAGACGTCCACTCGCCCGGCACGTCCGACTCTCCGACGGCGCGCTCTTCGATCGGCCACACGGGTTCGCCCGTCTCGCGGTTGAGTACGTAGGCAAACCCCTGCTTCGAGAGCTGCACGAGCGCCTTGATTGGGGCGCCGTCGACCTCGATGTCCACGAGGATGGGGGCGGTGGGGATGTCGTAGTCCCAGAGTTCATGATGGGTGAGCTGAAAATGCCACGCGCGCTCACCGGTCTCCGCGTCGAGGGCCAGGACGGAGTTGCCGAAGAGGTTGTCCCCGGGCCGATAGCCCCCGTAGTAGTCGTTCGTGGGCGTTTCCGTAGCCACGTAGAACAGGCCGAGCTCCGGGTCCGCCGTTACCGGCGCCCAATGTCCGACGTTCCCCGTGTATTTCCAGGACGCATCGAGAAGCTCCGGATTCTCCTGCACCCAATCGTGGGTGCCGGTCGGCACGTTCCAGAGGGATTCGTCCGCCTTCAGCCAGGTGTCGACGCCGAATTCTCCCTCCTTCGGGACCGTGTTGAAGCGCCAGAGCATCCGACCAGTCCGGGTGTCGTACGCCACGATGTCGCCGGGCATGTTCATGGGCCAGACCTCATTCGGAGAGGCCCGGGTGGGAATGCTGCCGGTATGCAGCGAGATCGATGCCACGAGCGCGTTGCCGAGAATGGAGGGCGGTGACGTATTGGCGACGCGGCCCGCTCTCTCCGCGGCCGGTCGCTCGTTCCACCGCAGGTCGTCCATCATGTCCACGACCCCGGCCGTGCCGAAATCCTCCACCAGGTTGCCCGTCCGGGCGTCCAGCGCCACCAGCTGAAAGCTCGGCGTCACGACGAAGATGCGCTCGTCGCCGGCTCCGTCCGTCCAGTAGGTCACGCCGCGCCCGGCGCTCCGGGCGACGGGCTCGATGATGTCGCCCCACCGGCGCTCGTTGTCGCCCGGGTGCCAGTTCCAGATGGTCTCGCCAGTGGCGGCATCAAGGGCGATCACGCTGCGCTGGTTACCGATGGTCGTATAGAGGACGCCGTTGACGACGATGGGACTGATCTGCGTCCGGCCGGACGGAGGCGGATCGCCCTGGTCTCGCGCGCTCCATCGCCAGGCCACTTCCAGGTCGCCGACGTTGGCGGCGTTGATGTCATCCAGCGGGGAATACCGGGTGGCGCCCGCGTCTGCCCCGAACACGCCCCATTCCCCATCGGCGGCGCCGTTCTGGGCGCTCGCGCCGACGGTTCCCAGGCATGCGACGGCCGCGACCGCCGCCCAACGGATCACCGGGCGCCGACTAGAAGACGTATTGCACATGGTTGTAGAAAATATATTACGAGGGCGATGACCGACGACCACACTTTCCGGTTGATCCTCATCCTCGGCATAGTGGTCTTCCTGCCGGTGGCCCTCTACTACCGGATCCGCTCACAGGCGAGCGGCGAGAAGCTCGACCGGCGACAGGAAGGCCTGTTCATCCTCTTCACGCTACGCCCATGCGGGATGGCCGCGCTAGGCGGCCTCCTGGCCTTCCTCATCAACCCGGCCTGGATGGCGTGGGCCTCCGTGCCGCTTCCCGCCGCCCTCCGATGGGCCGGCGTGGCGATCGGTCTGCCCGGGATGGCCCTCGGCTTCTGGACTTTCCGCAGCCTCGGCAGGAACATCACGGACACCGTCGTCACCCGACGCGAGCACACGCTCGTGACGAGCGGTCCGTACCGCTACGTCCGTCACCCGTTCTACGTCATGGTTGCCTTCGCACTCGTTGCCTACGCGCTCGCAACGGCGAACTGGTTCATCGCGCTGACCGGCCTCGCCACCCTGGTCCTCCTGGTGATCCGGACCGGGACCGAGGAGGCGAAACTCGTCGAGCGGTTCGGCGATGACTACCGGCGCTACATGGCGCGGACAGGGCGCTTCTTCCCGCGCCTCCGGTCTGTCCCCCCGCCGCCGGCGTAGGCTTACCCCTGCCGGGCCGGCGGTGAGGCATCCGAACCGAGGGGTCTCGCCGGCACCCCGGCATAGGTGCCGGGCCCGTCCAGGGTCACGTGCTTGGGCACCAGGCTCAACGCGCCGATCTGCACGCTGGGACCGATGGTCACGCCGATGCTGATCAGCGATCCGAGCCCGATCGTGGAACGGTCTCCCAGGCGCACGTGCGCCGTCTTCACGAAACCGCGCTCGACGGTGTGGCCCGACAGGTGAACGTCGCCGCCGATGACCACGTCGTCGCCGAACTCGAGAAGGTTGTGGTCGCTCACGGCCAGGCTGTTCACGTAGACGCGGCGCCCCACGCGGGCGCCGTTCAGGCGCAGGTAGGCGCTCCAGATCGGCGTTCCGCGGAAGAGGGTGCCGGCGAACAGCCGTACGACGTGAATGGCGACCATGTAGCGCACCCAGTCCAGCAGCGGCCAGTCGAGATCGGCGAGTCGCATCTCGGCGTCGGGCCGTGTTCGCCAGCCGGTCACGCGGGTGGCGAGCGCCGATCCGAACATCAACGTGATGGCGAACAGGGCGTACGACGGAACGATGGCGAAACTGGCGGCGACCATCCGTGCGACGGGGTCGCCCTCCGTCCAGGCGAGCAGCGGCTGCCACACCGCCATGACGGGCAGAATGGCCAGTCCGCAGACGATTCCCTGGACTACGACGAGCGACGCGACGGCCCATGCGCAGCGTGCCCGCGCGGCAAACGTCCCGCCGCCCCGCGGCCGGCCCGCGGCGTCGCCGGCCGACTGCGGCACGGACTCCGAACGGCTCACATGATCCTCGAAGGCCCAATCATAGCCAATTGCTGGTCGTGAACCGCCGCGCCGGCACTCGGGCCTTCGTCAGGCCCGCACGGCGCCGGCGAGCACGGCGCAAAGGACGTCGAGCAGCACGTCGAGGTCGGCGGCGTCGTTGTACAGATGCGGCGCGATGCGGATGGCGCCGCCGCGCAGCGAGACCGACACATTCCGCTCGGCGAGATTGCGGCCAAGCTGCGGGATGTCGGCGCCGTCCGGCAGCCGCACGCCGAGCAGGTGTCCGGCGCGCCAGCGCGCGTCCTCGATGCGGCAGCCCAACTCGCGGAGGCGCGGCACCACCCGGTCGGTAAGGGCACGCGTGTGCGCCGCAACCGTCTCCGGCTTCCAGTCGCGCACCTGCTCCAGCGCGGCTTCGAACATCGGCAGCAGGACGAAGTTCGAACGTTCGCCGACGTCGTAGCGGATGGCGCCCGGCCGATAGTCGTCGCGGTAGTTGACGAGCTCGTTGAAGTGGTCGCTGTCGGGGCGCGTGATCCAGTTCTCCTCGATCGGCGTACCACCGTCGAAGGCGGGGCCGTACCAGGCCGCGCCGACGGAGTACGGTCCGGTCAGCCACTTGTAGCCGGCGCAGGCCACCGCGTCCGGACGGATGCGTCCGACATCCAACGGCAGCGCGCCGACGGACTGCGTCCCGTCGATGACCAGCCGGGCGCCCACGGCCCGCGCGCGCGCGCCGACCGCCGCCAGATCGAACCGCGCACCGTCGGTCCAGTGCAGCTCCGGAATGGCAACCACCGCCGTCCGCTCGTCGATCGCGTCCAGTAGGGCGGTGTTCCAGGCCTCGGCGCGCGATCCGGCGGTTTCCGGCGCGGCGACGGTGCGCAGCGTCGCGCCCGCCTCGCTGCAGGCGCGTCGCCAGGTGTAGACCACGCTCGGGAACTGTTCCTCGACGACGACGACCGTCTGTCCGGGCGCGAGCGGCGTGTTGCGCGCAATCGTCGCCATGGCATAGGAAACGGACGGGATGATCGCGACGCGATCCGGATCGGACGCGCCGATGATCTGCGCGAAGAGCTGGCGGACGCGCGAGCTCGGCTCGAAGAAATCGGCGATTCCGAGCCGGGCGGGCGCTTCGATGCGCTCCAGCGCCTGCCGCCCGGCGGCGGCGACGCGCTTCGAGGCCGGGGCCATGAACGCGCAGTTGAGGTAGTGCGACTCGGGCGGCAGCGAGAAGAGCGAGCGGTAGTCGCCTTGTGGAGTGCCCATGACTCCAGCTTAGTCCACGCACAGACACGGCGCGTTCCAAACGGCGAGGTCGACGGACAGACGTCGATTGGCTATGCCGGCGGGCTGACCGACGTTCCGCGCGCCGGCTGATGGTCAGCGGCCGGTTGGCTTCGGCAGGCCGCGGTTGGTGAGGACGTAAGCGGCGAACGTGCCCAGCCAGTGGCCGCCCTCGTAGGTCGCTCCGGTGACCGAGGCGAGCCCCGACGCGCGGTGAGCCTCTGCCGCGGCGAGGAGGGCGGTCCGTCGGCCATCACTCGCCGGGAGCCCCGCCGCAATGCCGTCCAGCATCCAGGCGCGGCTGAGGTTCAGGCCGTCGAGATGCACCAGCTTCCCGTCGGTCGGGTCGGTCACCACGGCCGGTTCGAGCCACCCCGCCCCGCCGGCATCCGGAATCCCGGGCAGAAACCGGTGCAGCCAGTCGGCGAAGTCGGCTGGAGCCTTCACGCGGCGGACGAGATCCGCCTCCGCCAGGCAGGGAGAGAGGAAGTCCTGCCCCGACGGCTCGTAGCGCAGGGGACAGTCGTAGTCGGCGAAGTAGTAGTCGCCGATTCGGCCCTCGAGCAAGGCGGCCATTTCGTCGTCGCCGGCGGTACGGGCCCAGTCGAGGATGAGCCCGAACGCGAATGCGGTCTGGGAGTGCTCGCCGCCGCGAATCGGATACGTCAGCTTCGGCAGCCATTCCCGAATCCGTTCCGCCGCCAGCGACTCGAGCGGGGCGAGGGCGTCCCGCCAGCGCCGCGCGTCGGGATCGTCCCACTCGCGCAGCTCGGCCGCGAGCTGCAGCAGCCACGCCAGCCCGTACGGCCGCTCGAACGTGTCGCGTCCAGGCGTGTCCACGTAGTCCACCTCCGCCCGCAGGTTCTCTGCCGTGAGGCTCCGGGTGAGTGCGGTGCGGGACGCCGCAGCCGTCTCCGCCCCCGGATAGAGCCGCGCCAGGCGGGCGAGCAGCCAGTGCCCGTGCACCGAGGAGTGCCAGTCGTAGCAGCCGTAGAAGGCGGGGGTCAGTTCCCGCGGCGGGCGCGCGTCGCCGTCATCGTTGAGGACGTGCGCGACCTTGTTCGGGTACTCGCGGTGCACGCAGTCGAGCGCGAGCCCGGCGAGCCGTGCCGCCACCGCCTCGTCGGACTGGGCGGCAGCCGCCGGGACGGCGCCAAGGGTCAGCGTGACGATGGCAGCGAGACGAAACCAAGGTTGGGCCTGTATCGGCACATCGCAGATTCTATGCGGTGACGTGCCAGCGCGCGTTGGACGGGAAGCCGCCGGGGCTTGAAGGTGTCACGGAGTCGGCGGAAGCAGCATGCACCCCCCGAGCGCGCGGTTCAGGCCACTTCCTTTGATCCGTGAAAATGCTCTATTGAACTACTGTTTTTCAAGAAATATAATGCCATGTGGTCATTGCCCGCCCGATACCTATCACGCGCATCCACGAGTCGTTCGGCGTTCATTCGGTCGTGGCCCTGACGGGTCCTCGCCAGTGCGGCAAGACTACCCTCGCGCGTGCGATTGCGGCTGACGTCCACCAAAGCACGTATTTCGATCTCGAAGCGGCGGTCGACCGCAGGCGGCTGCAGGCGCCGGAACAGACCCTCGGACGCTTGTTCGGACTCGTGGTTATCGATGAAGTGCAGAGGCTGCCTGCCCTCTTCGAAACCGTGCGGGTTCTCGTCGATCGGCCGGACAACGGGGCGAGGTTCCTGTTGCTCGGGAGCGCGTCACCCGTCTTGGTCAAGGGCGTGTCGGAAACGCTCGCCGGCCGTGCGGGGCTCGTCGATCTATCGGGATTCGATCTTCGCGAGGTAGCCGCAGACTCGTGGCGGAGGCTCTGGCTGCGCGGGGGGTTCCCGCGCTCCTATCTCGCTCCGGACGGCAAGGGCTCATGGCTCTGGCGCGAGAGCTTCGTCCGCACCTTCCTCGAGCGCGACATTCCGCAATTCGGAATCACGATTCCAGCGGAAACGCTGCGCCGGTTCTGGACGATGATTGCCCACTACCACGCACAGACCTGGAATGCGGCCGAGCTCGCCCGTGCGCTTGGCGCCAGCGAGGGCACCGCGCGCCGCTATCTCGACATCCTCGCCGGGGCGTTCATGGTGCGCATCCTGCCGCCGTGGTTCGAGAACCTGAGGAAACGCCAGATCAAGGCGCCCAAGGTCTACGTGCGCGATACCGGCCTGCTTCACGCCCTGCTCGATCTGGAGCGGGAAAACGACCTCGCCGGCCATCCCAAGGTCGGGGCCTCGTTCGAGGGCTTCGCCATCGAGCAACTGTGCATCGCCTTCGAGACGAGCAACGCCTGTTTCTGGGCGACGCACGGCGGCGCGGAGCTCGATCTGCTAGTCACACACGGCGGGAAACGCTACGGCTTCGAGTGCAAGCTCGCCGACGCTCCAGGCACGACGCGGTCGATGCGCGTCGCGCTCGATGACCTCGGCCTGGAGCATCTCTGGGTCGTCTATCCCGGTGATGAGCCGTATCGTCTCGATGACCGGATCTCGGTGCTGCCGGTAGCGCGCATTCCTCAGTTGGCGGCGTCGTTGCGGGAGGGAGCCTGAGGGGATGCCTGCTTCTCGCGGACAATCTCGCCCGTCCGCTCATCGTAAGCCCGGAGCAGCGGCGGGCCCCGCTGCCCGTCGAGACATCGGCTACCTGGTCGAGGAGCGAGAGATCGTGAACCCACCGGATCCGAACCAACCGCTGCTCTCGAAGGCAGGACGCCAGCGAACTGATCGACGAGCTTCTGGACATCCCGACCCGCTACGGCTGGCGCGCAGATCACCGGCTCGTAGAGAATCAGAGGTGCCTCCATGGGTTCTGATCCGCCGCTGGTATCGGCAGTTCTTTCCAGAGCTGGCAGCGAACGGTCCATCGTCCACGGGGCAGGGCGACAGCTAGCTGCTATGCCCGTGGAGTTATAGGCTCGCGTTGTTTCGGAACAGGCACGGTTGCTACAGCATCGGCCTGCCTCGGTAATGAACCTGCACCTGCTCTACGCCGCCATCGACGGCGCCCACGTCGCCTTCCTGGTGGCGCTCGCAATCCGGCTCCTGGCGCTGGCTCCGCGAAACCGCAACGTGCAGTTGATCGCGCTGCTCGCTTTCGGCGCGATCTGCTCGGTCGTGTCCGCGCGGCACTCCTACATGGCCGTGCTCCCTGCCGCGTTCGCGGTGGACTTGGGACCGCTCATCATTCCCATGAACCTCGCCCGGAACCTCACGTCGGGCCTTGTGATGGTCCTTTCCCATCGGATCTTTCGGGACGGAGAACGGTTGCCTCCTCCGCTGTTGGCAGTCTGGGCTGTGCAGACGTCACTCGAGGAGCCGCTCGAATGGATGGCGACGTTCGCGTGGGCGCCGGCACAGCCACACACGATGTTCGCCCTCTATGAGGTCGTTCCGTCAGCGCTCCAGATCGTCATGCTCGGGTTCGCGCTCGTCTGGGCGCTGCGCGATTCCGATGCCGACCTGGTGGAGGCGCGTCGGAAGACCCGCGTCGTGCTCGTCGTGGTGTCGGTGGCCCATATCGTGTTGGCACTGCTCGTCGAGCGCCTTGCCCTGCAGATCTGGGCCCTGCCCAGCGACGTCTATTTCGCCGTGCACACTTGTGTCACTGTCCTCGGCTTACTGCTGTCCGGCACCATCGTCGTGCTTCTCCTCCGACCTGACGCCGCGCGATTCGTCGATCCGCTACGACCGGCGCCCGTCGCCGCGGCCGCCGAAGTCAGCCGGGACGAGTACGACGTGGCGCGGATTCGGGCCGCGTTCGAATCCGAGCGGGTGTACCGGCGCATGGGGCTCACCGTAGGTGCGCTCGCAGAGCACCTCAAGATACCGGAGTATCGCCTCCGCTCCTTGATCCACAAGAATCTGGGCTATCGCAACTTCAACACGCTGCTACATGACTACCGCGTGGCCGAGGTCTGCGAAGCGCTGGCCGATCCCGCTCAGGACGATATGCCGGTGCTCACACTGGCCCTGACGGCCGGCTACCAGTCGATCACGCCGTTCAACCGGGCGTTCCGGGCACTCAAGGGGATGACGCCGACCCAGTTTCGCGCCCGCAGTCGGCAAAAGCCGGCCGATTGCTGAAAAGTCAGGGCGATTCCCGAAAACGACCGCTGCTTCAACAATTCGCCGAGACGACCTGGTCCGTCGAACCGTAGATTCGCTCAACGGTTTGCGCCAGGAGGTGTCGCGATGAGTGAAGCGGAGGTGTTGCCATGAGTGAATCGTTGGTCGAGTGCCGTAGCCTGACATACGCCTACACGCGAGGCGGCCAGACGCTCGTCGTGCTGGATCATCTCGATCTCACGATTCAGAAGGGCGATTTCACGGCGCTGATGGGGCCGTCGGGTTCCGGGAAGACGACGCTGTTGAACCTGATCGCCGGCCTGGATCGACCGATGTCGGGGGAGGTTCGAGTCCTCGGGGTGCCGCTTGGCAACCTGACCTCGACGGCGCTGGCTGAGTGGCGGGCGCGCCACGTCGGGTTCGTCTTTCAGTTCTACAACCTGTTGCCGGGGCTGTCTGCGGTCGCCAACGTCGAGTTGCCGCTACTCCTGACATCGCTCACGCGAAGCCAGCGGCGCCAGCACGCGGACACCGCGCTGCGGATCGTCGGGATCGAGGATCGTGCGGCGCACAAGCCGTCGGCCCTCTCGGGCGGTCAGCAACAGCGGGTCGCGATTGCCCGCGCGATCGTGACCGACCCAACGTTGCTGGTGTGCGACGAGCCGACCGGCGACCTCGACCGGGAGACCGCGACCGGCGTGCTGTCGCTCCTCCAGTCGCTGAATCGCAAGATGGGAAAGACCATCGTCATGGTCACGCACGACCCCCAGGCCGCGGAGTACGCCGATTCCGTCGTTCAACTGGACAAGGGCGCACTGATCGGAGCGGCAGCATGACTTGGCTGAGCTTGGTCAGAACCGGGCTGTGGCGCAAACCGACGCGGACGGTGCTGACGACGCTGTCGCTGTCGGTGGCCTTCGTCCTGTTCATGCTGCTGCGTGCTCTCAGCGTAGCGTTCACGGGCGGCGCCAGCGTTCCGGGCGTCCAACGACTGCTCGTCGATGCGAAGTACGCGATGACCGACAACCTGCCGCTCGCCGCGGTGCAGAGCGTGCGAGAGATCCCCGGTGTGGCCGGAGCAACGCAGATGAGCTGGTTCGGCGGCTACTACCAGGATCCGGCGCACGCCTTCGCGAAAGCCCCGGTCGACCAGACGCAGTACTTCCGAGTCTTTCCGGAACTCGTGATCGCCGACGATGTGCTTGCCCGGTTCCAGGCATCGCGCCGGGCCGTGGTCGTTCCCGTCGCCATGGCGGAGGAGCACGGTTGGCGAACCGGCGACCTCATCCCGATCGTCGGCGACATCTGGCCGAAGTCGGACGGATCGTGGGACTGGGAGTTCGAGGTCGCGGGGACCTACGAGGTACCTCCCGGAAGCGTTCTCCAGCCGTGGTTTCTGCTCCGCTACGACTACTTCAACGAATCGGTCGCAGACTGGGCGAAGAACGAAGTCGGCTGGGTCGTAGCGCGCCTGGACGACGGCGTCGATCCGAAGATGGTCGTCGACGCCATCGATGTCCGCTTCGAGAACTCGTCCGACCCGACACGTTCGCTGTCCGAAGATGAGTGGAGCCGGCAGTTCGCGAACCAGCTTGGAGACATCGGCCTCATCGCGACCCTGATCCTCGGCGCCGTGTTCTTCACGATGCTCCTGCTGACAGCGAACGTTGCAGCACTGGCGTTTCGCGAGCGCGTGCCGGAGCTGGCCGTCATGAAGGCCCTTGGATTCAAGGACGGCACCGCCGCAGTCGTGGTGCTCGCCGAGGCCTTGGCGCTCTGCCTCATGGGCGCCGTGGGCGGCGTCGGGATCGGGTTCGCGCTCGAGATGCCCCTGAATGCACAGCTCGCACCTGTCGTCGGCCGCTTCCAGATGAGTTGGGTTGACGCCGGACTCGCCCTTGGGATCGCGGGAGGGCTGGGTTTGGCCATCGGCTTGCCGCCGGCGGTCTCCGCGAGACGCCTGTCGATTGTCCACGCACTAAGGGAGATCAGCTAGATGTTGAAGCAGACAGCCGCCGTCACCCGCATGAGTCTGGAGAGCCTCGGCTCGCGCGCCGCCTCAAGCGCGACCGTCGTCGTCGGTTCGGCGGCCGTGGTCGCCGTGCTGCTCGGGCTGCTTGCGATGTCCTCCGGCTTCCGATCCGCTCTCGTAGAGACGGCGAAGCCCGACCGCGGGCTGATCCTCAGGAACGGCAGCAACAACGAGATGGACGGGTGGATCGGTCTTCAGGAGCTCGCGATCCTCGAGGCGTACGAAGGCCTCGACGTGACCAGCGGAGAGGTCTACGCAACGCTCACCGTGCCGAAGCGTGGGGCCGGCACTACGGTGGACGTCGTCTGCCGCGGCGTCACCGCGGCGGCGTTCACGCTGCGCCCCGAGGTCAGGATCGTCAGTGGACGCACGCTGACGCCGGGAAGAAACGAGGTCATCGTGGGCGCTTCCGCTGCGCGGCAATACGCCGGCCTCGAGGTGGGCGACAGGGTGCAGGCGCGCACCGCGATGCTCGAAGTCGTCGGTCACTTCGTCGCCGAGGGCGCCCCGGCGGAGTCCGAAATCTGGATGGATCGGGCGATCTCGCAGAGCGTCTTCCGACGCATGTCCGCAGTCAGTGTCGCCCGCGTGAAGCTGGCTGCGGACGCCGACGTGCAGACATTGAACCAGCGCTTGGCCGCCGATCCTCGGCTGACCAGCACGTTGATTCCAGAGCACGAGTTCTTCGCCGCGCAGTCGGCGTCACGCGCTGCGCTGATCGATGCGTTCGCCTACCTGATCGCCGGCATCATGGCGCTCGGATCAGTGTTCGGCGCGCTGGCCACGATGTTCACAGCCGTCAGCCGGCGCTCGGTCGAGATCGCGACTCTGCGCGCGCTCGGTTTCCACAGCGTTCCGGTCGTCATCTCGGTCTTGGTCGAGGCGACGGTGCTTGCCCTCGCCGGGGGAATCCTGGGCGTCGCCGTTGTGTACGCAATTCTTGACGGCTACACCGCATCGACGCTCAACCCGGCCGCGGGGTCCCAACTGGCCTTCGCCTTCCGGGTGACACCGGAGTCGATTGGGCTCGGTCTCGCTTGGGCCCTTGCAGTCGGCGTCATCGGCGGCATGGCGCCGGCAATACGCGCGGCGCGTCTACCGATCACAACCGTGCTGCGTGGGGCCTGAGTGTTGCCACGCGCGTTCAATCAGGAGGAACCACCGGTGGCAGCGTCACTCGACGAGCTGAAGATCGACCGGTCGCGGCGCGGCCGATCCCCGCTCGTGCGAATCGTTGGGCTGGTTCTCGGCCTCGCCGTCCTGGGTGGTGGGGGCGTTGCCGGCTGGCACTGGTGGGAAGAAACCCGGATTCCCGCTGTGCGGACCACGGTGGTACGACAGACATTGCCAGCCGACGGTGCTGAACGCTTCGGGCTACGTTACGGCGCGCCTGCAGTCGACCGTTTCCTCGAAGATCACGGGACGCATTGTCGAAGTTCTCGTCGAGGAGGGGATGGCGGTGACCGAAGGCCAGGTCCTCGCCCGGCTCGACGACACGACCGAGCGGTCGTACGTGGCGCTGGCCGAAGCCCAGCTCCGCGCCGTGCGGAGCGCCTTGGCTGAGCTCGAGGTGCGACACGAGGAGGCGCAACTCGACCTTTATCGCCAGCGCCAACTGCTGGACAAGCACCTGATCGGACAGGCGGACTTCGACGCGACGCAGGCCCACGCGGACTCGCTTGAGGCGCGGATCGCCAACCAGCGCGAGCAGGAGGTCGTTGCCGAGCGCGAAATCGACGTGCGACGGACGGCCCGGGAGGACACCGTCATCCGCGCGCCGTTCAGCGGCGTGGCCATCTCCAAGGACGCCCAGCCGGGAGAGACGATCTCGCCGGTCAGCGCCGGCGGGGGCTTCACCCGCACCGGCGTCTGCACCATCGTCGACATGTCGTCGCTCGAGATCGAGGTCGACGTCAACGAGAGCTACATAAACCGGGTTTCGCCCGGACAGCGTGTGGTTGCGACCCTGGACGCCTACCCCGACTGGGAGATAGGGGCCCGCGTCATCACGACTATTCCCGCCGCCGACCGCCAGCGCGCGACAGTTTTGGTGCGGATCGCGTTCGACGCGCTCGGCGACTCCCGCATCCTGCCGGACATGGGGGTGAACGTGAGATTCCTCGAGGCCGGGTCGCCGGAGGAAGATCAAGTCGAGAGAGCTACGGAGGGGTAGGGATTTCCACGGGTAGATGCTCCCGGTCGCCCCACTCCTTCCACGAACCGAGATAGTTCCGGACGCGCGGATAGCCGATGAGGCGTAGCGCGAGGTATCCGTGGGCGGCGCGGTAGCCGCCCTGACAGTAGGTGACAACTTCCCGGTCGGGAGTCACGCCGGCTGCTTCATACATGGCGCGTAGGTCGGCGGCCGGCTTGAAGGCGCCGTGCTCGTCCAGATTGTTCGTCCACTCGACGTGGATCGCGCCCGGAATGGCGCCGCCCCGCTTGGCGCGGACGGTGGCGCCGCAGTACTCGCCGTCGGTGCGCGTGTCGAGGATCGCGGCATCGGTCTGACCCAGCCGCGCCTCGACGTCGCGCCACGTCGCGAGCCGCGTGTCATCGCGGCCCGTCTCCCATCGCGCCGCCTGCGGTGGCACGGCCTCGGTGGTGGTGAAGTAACCGTCGCGCTCCCACGCGCCGACGCCGCCGTCGAGCAGCCGCGCGCCGGTGTGGCCGAAGAACTCGAGGAACCAGAAGGCGCGCGCCGCCCGGATGCCGGACTGTTCGTCGTATACGACTACCGGCCGCCGGGCCTCGACGCCGCGCGTCGCCAGCAGGTGACCAATAATCCAGAGAAAGGCGTCGAGCGGCGCGGGATCGGTGTCGATGAGGCTGATGCCGAACAGGTCGAGATGTGCGGCCCCGGGAATGTGGCCCGCCGCGAACTCGGCGGCCGGCCGCAGGTCGATTACTACCGGGACGCGCGCGCTGTCGGCGGGCGGACGCCGCGCCGCGGAGCCGGCCGCGACGCCCAGTTGCCCCGCCAGTTCGTCGGGCGTAATCAGCAGTCGGGGATTGGCGTAGCCCTTGGGGTTTGCCCGGTTGGCCATCGCGCCCCTCACGTTATGTGACGACCGGCGAGCCGCTCATCAGCGACTCGAGCTTCTCACGCAGCGTGTCGGGGATCCGGACCGGCCGCTCGACGGAATAGTCGTAGACCACCTGCACCGACTTGCTGGTGGCGACCAGGGCATCGTCGCGCACGCGCCGTGCCTCCATGTCGAGCGTGAAACTGGCGCCGCCGATGCGGTTCACGCCGACGCGCACCTCGATCTGGTCGCCGAACACCACCTGGACCTTGTAGTCGCAGGAGGTGTGCGCCAGGATCAGGCTCAACCCGGCCTCCTCGAGCGTGCGGCGCAGGCCCAGGGTCTCCGCCATCACCAGGCGCGCCTGCTCGAAGTAGGTGAAGTAGACCGCGTTGTTGACGTGCTTGAACGCGTCGCAGTCGCGGAAGCGAACCTCGATCCGGTGGGAGAATGCGGGCGTCACGGAAGCCGGGCGTATTATATCGCGTGCCGTCGACCGTAGCCGCGACCGAGACGTTCACGCCGGCCGAGGCGGCGGCCCTCTCTCCCTACTTCGGCAACACCGACAGCCCCATCTTCGTCCTCACGAACCTGCCGGAAGTGGTGAAGGGGGCGCTGTTCGCCCGCTACTCGCGGTCCGCGAAGTCGGTCCGCCGCCTCTTTCTCGACGAGTTCCTCGAGACGGCTGGCGAAGTCGACCACGGCGGCGCCGAGGGACCAGGATCGGCGCGGGCCGAGACGCTCTACCGTCGCGTCTTCGACCAGTACGGCGACGACTCGGTGGCGCAGCTCGGCGGCGCGCACCTTGCGTGCGAGGGCGTGTCGAACGTCCTGACGAAGGTGCTCGAACGGGGTCGGCTGATGTCGTACCTGGAGCAGTCGACGCGCTACGTCCCCTACACCCAGCGGCCCGACGGTCGGTGGAAGTACGTCATTCCCGGCGAGCTGCAGGAGGATGCCGAGCGCGCGGACTACGCCGCCGTGCTCGACCGCGCGTTCGAGACCTATGCCCGCTGGATCGAGCCGATGCAGCGGCTTTTTCGCGAGCGCCACCCGCAGGCGGAGGGCGATTCCGACGGCGTCTACCGCGCCGTGATCCGGGCGAAGGCGCTCGACACGTTGCGCGGCCTGCTGCCGGCCGCGACTCGATCCAACGTCGGCATCTACGGCTCGGGCCAGGCGTGGGAAGCGCTGTTGCTCCGGATGCGGGCGCATACGCTCGCCGAGAGCAGGGAAGTGGCCGGCCTGATGCTGCCGGAGCTCCGAAAAGTGATTCCCGCGTTCCTCCAGCGCGTCGATCGCGAGGACCGCGGCGTCCGTTGGAGCGGCTACCTCCGGGAGCAACGGGCCGCGACCGAGGCGCTGGCCGCGTCGATGGACGGGCCGGGGGGCGTGCACCGAGGTGGAGTAGAGCAGGTTGCCGGCCTGGAGGCCGGCGCACCAGCCGGCGCACCAGCAGACGCACCGTCCGGGGCGCCCGCGGGCGACGAAGTGACGCTGACCGACTTCGACCCCGACGGCGAGGTGAAGGTGGTGGCGGCGGCGCTCTATGCCGCGTCGGACGTGTCGCATGGGCAGCTCCTCGCACGGGCCCGCGCAATGTCGACGGAGGAACGGGTTCGCGCGCTTCGGGCCTATGCCGGCGAGCGGAGCAATCGACGGCACCGCCCGGGGCGCGCTTTCGAGCACGCCGACTACACATTCGACATCCTGTCGGATTACGGGGCGTTCCGCGACCTGCAGCGCCACCGCCTGCTGACACTCGACTGGCAGGCCCTGACCGCCCGCCACGGCTGCACCCGGCCGGAGGCAATCGACGCCGTCGGGGCCCGCGATGACTGGGACCGCGTGATGGGCGACTCCGCCGATCTGGCCGCCCGGATCGCGGGCCGCCACTCGCCGCTCGTCGCGCAGTACGCGGTTGCGATGGCGTACCGGATCCGCTTCTACATGCGGATGAACGCCCGTGAGGCGATGCACGTGATCGAGCTGCGAACGACGCCGCAGGGGCATCCTGCGTATCGGCGGGTCTGCCAGCGGATGCACCGGCTGATTGCCGAGCGCGCGGGTCACCGGGCGATTGCCGAAGCGATGACGTTCGCCGACCACTCCGAGGTGGAGCTGGAACGGCTCGATTCCGAGCGCGCGAGCGAACGGAAGCGGACCGCTAGTCCCCCGCCGCGAAGCGGTCGTACTCCGACAGGAACGTGAGGCTGTCGAACGACGACATCCGGTCGAGGAAGAGCACGCCGTCGAGGTGGTCGGTCTCGTGCTGAATCACCCGCGCCGCGAAACCGGCGGCCGTGAACTGCTGCGGCGCGCCGTGCCTGTCCAGCGACTGCACGCGGATCTTCGTTGCGCGGGGAACGCGGCCGCGGATGTCCGGGATGCTCAGGCAGCCCTCCCAGTCTTCTTCCGTGGCGTCCCCGAGCGGCTCGATCTCGGGATTGATCATCACGACGGGCGGCAGCCCCTGGTCCGGATCGTCCACGCCGGCCACGAACAGGCGGAGCTCGCGGTGCACCTGCGGCGCCGCCAGCCCGATGCCGGCGTACTCGTTCATGGTTTCGAACATGTCGTCGATGAGTCGCTGGATCTCGGGCGAACTGATGTCGGACGGTTCGAGCGGCGGGGTGGGAGTGCGGAGGACGGGGTGCCCCATGCGCGCCACCTTCAGGATGGACATTGCGGGTGGATTATAGGCCGTGCGGCGCTTCGGCAGCCTGCGAAGCACCCTCGTCGGCCGGCGGTTTCGGCGCCCGCGCGTCGCGCCGCGCCGGAAACACCGCGTCTGTCCGCTCGGCCGCGGCGAGGGCCTGGTCAATCATCGCGTCCATCGGCAAATCGCGCTCGGCCCGCTCCACTTCGTCCCGGGACGCGCGGGTGGCCGGCCGGCGCGGGACGAAGAGCGTGCAGCAGTCCTGATCCGGAATGATCGAAATCGGATAAGTCCCGAGCCGGCGCGCTTCGTTGACGATTTCCTCCTTGTCGGATCCGACGAGAGGGCGCAGCACGGGTAGCCGGACGACGTCGTTGATCACGGCAAGGTTGTCGAGGGTCTGCGACGCCACCTGGCCGACCGACTCGCCGGTCACGAGCGCCCGGGCATCGCACGCGCGCGCCAGGCGTTCGGCGATCCGCATCATCAGCCGGCGGTAGAGGACGACGCGGAGCGGCGGCGGCGCCGACAGCACCACCTGCTGCTGAATCTCGCCGAACGGCACCGCATACAGCCGCGACTGCAACTGCCGCCGCGTGAGTAGCTCGACCAGCTCGCGTGCCTTGTCGAGCGAGGCGCGCGACAGAATGGGGTAGGCATGAAAGTGGACGAACCGGACGCGGCAGCCGCGCTTCATCAGGCGGTTGGCGGCAACCGGCGAATCGATGCCGCCGGAGAGGAGGCAGACGACCGAGCCGCTCGATCCCGTCGGCAGCCCGCCCGCTCCCGGTTCCTTCCCGATGGTGTGGAAGATGCGGCCCGGCAGCACTTCGACCCGGATCGGAACGTCGGGCTGCTCGAGGTTGACGCGCCAGCCGATCTCCTGCTTGATCCGGCCGCCTACCGCCCGTTCGATCTCGGGCGACGTGAGGGGATAGGTCTTGTCGGCGCGCGTCGCGCGGACACGAAAGCTGGTGTCGGCGCCCGCCCCGTCTACTCCCGCTTCGAGCTGCTCGACGATGGCGGCGGCAATCGCGTCGACGTCCGGTTGGGATGTCCCCGCGCGGGCAAAGTTGGCCACGCCGAAGACGTTGGACAGCCGTTCGCGTAGCGCCGGCCAGTCGGCTGACGGGCCGAGCGTTACCTCGATCCGCCCCATGAGGGCGCGGACCTGTTTCACGTCGAGGCCCGCGGTCGCCTGGCGCAGGTTGCTCACCAGACGGTCGATGAACCAGGGACGGTTCCGTCCCTTCAGCGCGATCTCCTGATAGTGAACGATGACCGAATCCATGGCGACTTCAGGCGGCCGCGCCAGGACCCCTGGGCGGCGGAGACATCCCCGCGGCGGATCCCGTTACGATACCCCGGATGCGTGACGTCGTGGCGGCGCTTGTCGCCATCGCCCTGTTCGTCCTCGCGCTCCGCCTGATGACGTCGTTGACGAAGGACCGGCGGCGGCGCAAGTCGGAACGGGCGACCTTGGAGGCGGGTGGACGATCGGTCCTGGCCGAGATCCCGGGCGACGAAGGGCTGACGCTATTCACCGAGGATGGGTACGCCTTCCACTTCGGCGACCGGGAGATCCCGAAGCACACCATTCGCTCCGCGCGCGTGCTGATCAACGGCGCTCCGATCGCGGCCTCCGTCGCGCCGGGTCGTCCCGAAGCGAACGCCATTCCGACCGAGGTGGTAGAGGACCGGCCGGAAGGGATCACGCGCGACCGATGGGACGTCGCGATCGACACGGACAGCGACACCATCCTCGTGCCGTGCGGCGCGATCCGCGAACGGATCTCCCAGGAACTTGCGCGCGGCATCTTCGAAGCGGTCAAGGCGGTGGTGGAATCGGCCGACCCGCGGACCGACCCGAACTGAGCGTCGGCAGGGGCGCGTCGGACCCGCGCGTGGGCAGAGCGACGGAGGACTAGTCGGACGTGGGGGGATCATTCTGGACGCGATGGCGGTCATACAAGCTGTCAAAAAACGTGACATGCATGACGACGCTATATGGCGGTTGATCCAGATCGAGGCGTCCAGAGAAGCTGCCCTCAACCTCGTGCTGCCGCCGGACTGGAGAGTTCAGCTCGATCGACTGAAACGCGTGCGTGCGATTCACGGAACGACCGCCCTCGAGGGCAATCCCCTCTCAGACGCGGCGGTGGGTCGGCAGATGGATGCCATGGCCTCCTCGACTACTCCTCCCTCCGGTCAGTCTGGGCGCCTGCGGACGCATCCGGTCGTCGTGGGGACCGAGGCGCTGGGCGGAGTGCATCGGGGCGCGCCGCCGGAAGACGTATCCAGACTCGTTGATGAATTCGTCGAGTTCGTGCATTCCCGGGCGTTCATGGCGAACCACCCCGTGGTGCGAGCCCTGCTCGCGCACTTCTTCCTCGTTACGATTCACCCGTTCGGCGACGGAAACGGAAGGGTCTCCAGGCTGGTCGAGGCGGGGATTCTCTACCAGGGCAACTACAACGTCTTCGGGTTCTATGGTTTGTCGGACTATTTCTATCGTCATGGAGACGAGTACAAGCGGCTGCTTCAGCACAGCCGGCGCACGCAGCCGTTCGACCTGAATGCGTTCGTGGGGTTCGGTGTCGAGGGCTTTGCCACCGAGCTCAAGGGCATCAACAACTTCATCAAGACGAAGCTGAACCGAGTCGTCTACCGTGCCACCCTGCTGGACTTTCTTCTCCACGAAACCGAGCCGGTCGATCCCTTCACAGAAGCACCGTCGCAGAAGATTGACTACTCGGAGCTCCGCGACGCTCCATACGTGAAGAGCGTGTACCGGGGCGTCACTACGCGCACGTTCTACCGGGAACTGACAAGGCTGGCGGAAACGGGGTTCATCAAGTTCTCGATCCGAGAACGCGAACCGACCGTTGAGATCGACTTCGGAGCAATCGGCAGGTACTGACTCAAGTGAGCGAATACGACTCCGATCAAGCCGCTCCGCGCCAACGCTCTCGCAGACGCGGTTCGGGCATACCGGCCGGGCTCTTGGCGATGTTGGCGATCGGCCTACTGGCCGTTGCCGGCATTGGCGCCCGCTACTACCTGCACGGGGATCTCGACGTCCTCCATTCCGTGTTGAGTCTGTTCCTGTCCATCAACCTGCTGATTTCCTATTGGGAGGCGTGCCTGTTCTTTCGGCGGGACTACATCGAGCAGCGCACCGTGTACTGGCGCAACTGGCAACGGGAGACGGGCCGGACGCCGGCTGGTGAGTTTCTCTTCAAGAGGGTGCCGTTGAGACGGGCGCTTTCCCCGACGGTCTGGGCGGATGTCTGGGCGACGTACTCCCAGTTCGACGAGTCCTATTCGGATCGCCGCACGTACGGCTTCAACGTCGATATCGTCAACGGTTTCGTCACGCCGGCGCCGACGCTGATTCTCTACGCGGCGTATACGGTCGATTTCCTGCCCGCGGTCCATGCCGGTATTCTCGGCGTCATGCTGTTCTGGCAATGGACTTATGCGACGTCGGGCTACCTGGTGAGTTTCTTCGTGGCCAACCGGCACAGACATATCACCAGGGGCGAGATGTGCGCGTACATTTTCGCCACGAATTCCCCCTGGGTGCTGTGCGGGCTGTTGGGGCTGTACGTGTCCGTTCGCCTGGTTCTGGACGGCAACTACAGCGTCCTGGGCTATTGATCATCGGATTGGGGGGGAGCATGGACGCGCTTTTCTTCGAGCTGTTCAGCGGGTTGCCGCGGCAGGGGCCGGGAGAGGCCGCGAGTACGCTTCGAGCCCTTGCGCTCGTTCCGGGTGTCGGCCCGGGAACCCGCGTGCTCGACATCGGCTGTGGCACCGGCGCCCAGACACTGGTTCTGGCGAAGGGCTCGGCGGCGCACATCGTGGCGGTGGACAATCACGCGCCGTTCGTCGACTTCCTGAACCGCGAGGCGCTGCGCCTGGGGCTGACGCACCGGCTGGAAGCCCGGGTCGCCGACATGGGGCGGCTCGACTTTGGTGACGGCTCCTTCGAGGTCATCTGGTCCGAAGGGGCGATCTACAACATCGGCTTCGAGGTCGGGCTCCGCGACTGGCGCCGGCTCCTCGCGGATGGAGGCCACATCGTGGTGACGGAGGCCTGCTGGCGGCGGCCGGACCCGCCCGGTGCGTGCGAGGCGTTCTGGAGAGAGGAGTATCCGGACATGCGTGACGTGCCGACTCTTCTGCAGGCCGTCGACCGGTGCGGTTACGAGACGGTGGCCCACTTTCCCCTCCCCGCGTCGGCCTGGTGGGACGACTACTATCGCCCCCTTCAGGACAACGTGACCGCGTTCCGCAAGCGTTATCCCGGCAGGCGGGACGCACAGGAGCTGGCGGACGGGATCCAGCGCGAGATAGACGTCTGGCATGCCTTTTCGGAGTGCTACGGCTACCAGTTCTTCGTGCTCCGCGCCCACTGAGACGCCTGGCGGCGCGCCCCAACCGTGAGAGAGTGTTGACGGATGGTGGTCGATGTCGACGGGCTGACGTTTACCTATGCAGCCGGGACGAGCCCGGCGGTCCGGAATCTGTCGTTTCGAATTGACCGGGGCGAGATTCTCGGGTTTCTCGGACCGAGCGGCGCGGGGAAGTCGACGACGCAGAAGGTTCTGATCGGGCTGCTGCGAGGCTATGAGGGCGCCGTCTCCGTGCTCGGCCGTGACCTCGCGGATTGGGGAGCCGACTACTACGAACGAATAGGCGTCTCGTTCGAGTTGCCCAATCACTACCTTCGGCTTACGGGCGTTGAGAACCTGAGCTACTTCCGGGCGCTGTACCGGGGAGAGACTCGTGAGCCGGAAGCGCTTCTGGAAATGGTGGGTCTGGCGGACGACGGGCCCCGCCTCGTCTCGGAGTACTCGAAGGGCATGAAGACACGGCTCGGCGTGGCGCGCGCCCTGCTCAACGACCCGCAGTTGATCTTCCTCGACGAGCCGACGGTGGGGCTCGACCCGGGTAGCGGGCGGGGCATCCGCAACCTCGTTCGGGAGATGAAGGCTGCCGGGCGCACCGTGTTCCTGACGACCCACGACATGACGGTGGCCGACGACCTGTGCGACCGCGTGGCGTTCATCGTCAACGGAGAGATACGGATCGTCGAGTCGCCGCAGAAGCTCAAGCTGGCCCACGGCGCGCGCACGGTCGTGATGGAGTACCGCCTCCGGGGCAACCCCGGGCGACGCGAGTTTCCGCTCGACGGGCTCGGCGCCAACGCCGACTTCCAGGCCCTGCTGCGTGACGCCACTATCCAGACCCTGCACACGCAGGAAGCGACGCTCGAGGATGTCTTCCTCAGCGTAACCGGCCACAGCCTGGAGTAAGCCGATGCGCAGGCTGGCCGCCACCGTTCGCCTGGACTTCCAGTTGCAGATGCGGAACGGCTTCTACTACGCGGTGGCCTTCCTGCTGGCCTGCTGGTTCGTCGTGCTAACGGTCCTTCCCGCCATCGACTGGGCCTATGTCCTGCCCGCCTTCGTGTTCGGCAATCTGGTCGTGGTCAACTTCTACTTCGTCGCCGGACTCGTCCTGCTCGAGAAGAACGAAGGGACGCTGGAGGCCCAGGTGGTGACGCCGCTCGCGGACTGGGAGTATCTCGCGTCGAAGACGCTGACGCTGGCCGCGCTCTCGCTGGTCGAGCAGGCCGTCATCGTCTGGTCCGCCCATGGCGGCGGTTTCGCGATAGGCCCGCTGGCGGCGGGCATCGTGCTGGCGGCCACCCTCTATACGCTGACGGGTTTTGTCCTCGTCGCCCGCTATCGGTCGATCAACGAGTTCCTCTTTCCCTCGGTCCCGTTCACGTTCATTCTCTCGCTGCCGATCCTGCACTACTTCGGCGTATGGGATACCTGGCTGCTCTATCTCCATCCCTTCACGGCGCCGCTCACGCTGCTGGCGGCGGCGTTCGGGCCGATTCCGTCGTGGCAGTGGGCCTATGGGTTGCTCTATTCCGCGGTCTGGGCGGGGCTGCTGTTCCTTGCCGGCCAGCGGGCGTTCGAACGCTACCTGGTTGCCCGTGAGGGGACCCGCTGATGCCGTCGGCAGCCGCCGTTATCCGGGCGCTCGGGCCTATCGACGCCAGGAGCATCGCGCGCGACAGCATGCTGCGGTGGCTGGTCGGGGTGCCGGTCGTCATCGCCCTGGCGTTCCGATGGGGCTTTCCCGCCCTGAACGTGTGGCTCGGCGAGCGCTACGGGTTCGACCTCGTCCCGTACTACCCGCTCCTGGTGAGCTTCCTCGTCCTGATGATCCCGACGCTGATGGGGTCCGTGGTCGGATTCCTGCTGCTCGACCAGAAGGACGATCGCACCCTCACGGCGCTTCAGGTCACGCCGCTCACGGTGGAGGGCTACCTCGCATACCGCATCGCGGTGCCGATGGCGGTGAGCGTGCCGGTGATGATGGCGTGCATCGCCATCGCGGACCTGGTGACGATAGGTCTGGTTCCCGCCTTTGTCGCCGCCGTCCAGACCGCGCCTACCGCGCCGCTCTACGCGCTGTTCGTTGCCGCCTTCGCCTCGAACAAGGTTCAGGGATTCGCCCTCATGAAGGGAATCGGCGTGCTCTCGTGGCCGCCCGTCATTGCCTGGTTCATCTCGCCGCCCTGGCAGGTGGCGTTCGGAATCGATCCGCTGTACTGGCCTCTCAAGGTGTTCTGGATGCTGGAGGCCGGCGAACCCCGGGTGTGGCTCTACTTCCTCGCCGGACTGGCTTACCAGTCGCTCCTGCTCGCGATCCTGATGCGGCGCTTCAAGACCGCTATGGCACGGTAGGGGACGCGCGTAGGCGTCCTACGAACATCTCGTGTCGGCCTGGCTCCACTTCCGGGTGCACGAACGGCACGCTGCGAGCCTCGAAACCGACCTCGGCCAGCAGATCCAGCCAGCGCTGGCGCGTGAAGAGCCCTTCGACGTGACGGTCGTGCACGACCCGCGCCGAGCCGTCACGGTCCCGCAGCAGGAACGCGTAGTCGACGACGTACTGAGTGTCGTCGGGGTCCGGATCCCAGCGCCACTCGAGATAGCGCAGGCCGCGCCGGTGCGCGCCGGCGGGGCCGGTAGGCGCAGGCTCGTCGCAGCCACCGTCGTCCGTCATTTCGTCTGGGAAGTTCTCGCGGACGTAGTCGGGCGCGAACAGCACGGCGCCGCCCGGCCGGCAGTGGACCCGCGCAGTCTCGATGGCGCGGCGCAGATCGGCTTCCGTCGCCATGTAGCAGACGGCGTCATGGACGAACACCGCGTCGAACGTCCGGCCGAGCCTCAGCGTGCGCATGTCGCCGAGCCGATGCTCGCATTCCGGGTTGAGGGCGCGGCTCACGGACAGCATTTCTTCCGAGATGTCCGTGAGCAGCAGGTTGGGGAACCGCCGCTTCATGTGCAGGGCGTTGTTGCCGCCGCCGCTGCCGAGCTCCAGCAGGGACTCGATCGGCCCGTCACAAGCGTCGGCCAGCAGGTCGGCATAGATGCCCGCTTCCACGGCGTAGGCGGTCGCCGGGTCGTCGAGGAGCGGCCACCACTCCGCGAGTTCTTCGTACAGGCGCATGGCGATGGGGAGCGGCTACTCGACGGTGAAGGTCCCGTTCACGCTGCGACCGCCGTCGGCGCGCTGCCGCCGGACGGAGGGGACGTCACCGACGGTGAACCCGAACGTCCCGGTCCGGATCGGCGTGAAGCTGAACTGGGCCGTGCCGCCGACGTCGAATTCGATGGCTCGGAACGCCAGCGCCTGCAGGTGCACCTCGATCCCGTTGATGGTGACGAGGCGCAGGTGCGAGTTGCGCAGCAGGTCGTCGACCTCGAGGCGCCACGACTCGGTTCCGTCGCTGGTGATGTTAAGCCGGTAGTACTCGCCGGTCACGAGGTTGAACTCGGCGGTGGACAACACCGGGCCATCCGGGCTCGTCGTGATTTCGAGGTGGATGTCCAGCGGCGGTCCCGCGGCCAGATTGCCGCCCACCTGGGCCTGGGCGCCGGCAGCGGCGAGCGCCAGCGCCAGGCCGCAGGAGGCGACGACAGTGATTCGCGGCCGCATGCCGGTGGTTATACCCGAACGTCATCCGGCGGGCCAGCGGTCTCGCCAACAAAGTCCCTTGACGGAGTTCTCCCGCGGGGGCATGCTCGGCATGAACGGTCGCCGCCGTCGCGTCACGACGGGGCGCCGGCCGGAGCGCAACATGGAGGAGCACGATGAGCAAGCGTTTTGCCGGAGCGTCGGTCGTCGCCGCGTTGGTTGCTGCGGCACTGGTCTCCTTCTCCGCGTCCGGCCGCGCCCTGGGCGGGGCGCAGGCCGCCGAGGCGGACATCAGCGGCGTGGTTACCAGCGCGAACGGACCCGAGGAGGGCGTCTGGGTCATCGCGGAAACCACGTCTCTCCCGACGAAGTTCGTCAAGAGCGTGGTCACCGGCGACGACGGCCGGTACCTGATTCCCGACCTGCCGGAGGCGACCTACGACGTGTGGGTGCGCGGCTACGGGCTGGTCGATTCCGATCCGGTCACTGCCGCGCCGGGCGACACGGTGGACCTGGAGGCGACCGTGGCGGCAACGCCAGCCGAGGCCGCCCGGGTCTACCCGGCCAACTACTGGTATTCGCTCATCCGGCCGCCGGCGACCGACGAGTTTCCGGGCACCGGTGAGGACGGCAACGGTATCGCCGCGAACCTGCAGCACCAGGAACAGTGGGTCGATATCCAGAAGCAGGGTTGCATGCTGTGCCACCAGCTCGGCAACCGGATAGTCCGCGAAATCGACAACCTCGACCAGTTCGACTCCAGCCTCGAGGCTTGGGACCACCGCGTGCGAATGGGCCAGCGCGGCGGGCAGATGACCAACGCCATGAACCGGTTCGGCCGGGTGCGCGGGCTGCAGATGTTCGCCGACTGGAGCGATCGGATCGCCACCGGCGAAGTGCCGCCTGCCCCGCCGCGCCCACAGGGGATCGAGCGGAACGTCGTCATCTCGATGTGGGAGTGGGGGACCGACATCGACTACATCCACGACGAGATCGCCACCGACAAGCGCGATCCGACGATCAATGCCGGCGGCCCGGTCTACGGTGTGAACATCTCCAACGACGCGCTCACGATTCTCGATCCGGTGACCCACACCGCCACCAGCCTGAACGTCCCGCTGCGGGTCGACCCGGACACGGTGCCGGGAATGATCGCCCGCTCGATGCCGGCGCCGTCGCGGTTCTTCGGAGACGACCTCATCTGGAACGACCCGGCCAACCCGCACAATCCGATGATGGACAGCAAGGGGCGCGTGTGGATGACCTCGGCGATCCGTGACCGCGCCAACCCCGACTACTGCCAGGAAGGGTCGGACAATCCCTACGCGAAGTACTTCCCGCTGCCCAGCGGCTTCCGGTCCGCCGTGTACTACGAGCCGGACCGGGAGCAGTTCGTGCTGGTCGACACCTGCTTCGGAACTCACCACCTGCAGTTCGCCGAGGACGAGAACGACACCCTCTACTTCAGCGGCGGGGGGCAGGTCATCGGCTGGATCGACACGAAGCTCTACGACGAGACCGGCGACGAGCGGCTCTCGCAGGGCTGGTGCCCGACGGTTCTCGACACTAACGGCGACGGCGTGATCACGAAGCCGTGGAACGAGCCGGCGCCGCGCGGGCGGGCGGCCGAGCAGGACCCCGACCTGTCGCTCGACACCCGCGTGAACATCGGCAGCTACGGCGTCATCGGCGATCCGACCGACGACAAGGCGGTCTGGATCAGCTCGAACCGGTTCCCGGGCCGGCTCGCCCGGCTGCACGTCGGCGACAGCCCGCCGGAGAGCTGCGTGACGGAGATGTACGAGGTGCCGTCGGTCCTCGATCCGAACGTGCCCCCGGAGAAGCGCGGATTCGGCTCGCGCGGGCTGGACATCGACCGCGATGGCGTCATCTGGACCGCCCTGTCGGGGTCGAGCCACCTGGCCAGCTTCGACCGCCGCAAGTGCGCGGTGCATAACGGTCCGGTGACCGCCGAGGGCCGCCACTGCGTCGAGGGCTGGACGCTCTACCCCACGCCCGGCCCCACGATTGCCGGGACCGACCCGCCAGTGCGGGCGGACTACCACTACTACAACTGGGTGGATCAGTGGGACACGCTCGGCCTGGGCCGGGACATCCCGATTGCGACCGGTTCGAACTCCGACTCGCTGCTCGCTTTCGACCCGGACACCGAAGAGTGGACAGTGTTGCGGGTGCCATATCCGCAGGGCTTCTTCACGCGGGGGCTCGACGGCCGGATCGACGATCCGGACGCCGGCTGGAAGGGGCGCGGGGTGTGGGCCACCTACGGCGCGGCGGCCACCTGGCACATCGAGGGAGGCGTCGGCGTGAAGCCGGGCATGCTGAAATTCCAGGTGCGCCCGCATCCACTCGCAGAATAGTGAGCGGATCGAACACGCAGACGGTGCGTCGTGCAGGAACGTGGGCGGACGGAGTGCGCCCGGCAGTCGGTCGGCGAACTACTCAGAAGGACGCGTGGAGACTGACCTGGACCTGCCCCTTCGAGCCAACCGGTAACGTCTGGATCATGTAGCCGGCCTGGAGGCGGGACCGGTCGCTGACTCCGAAGCCAAGCGCGGTGTAGAACCGGTTGCGGTCGAAGCGCTCCACCGTCCTGCCCGGCCCGATGTCGAGCTCCCCGTTGACGAAGACTTCGTTGTACAGCGCCAGGTAGATGGACCCACTTCCGGTCCCTCGTCCATTCAGCGCGACATCGCCGAACAGGGCGTAGCGAAACCGTGTCCGGAAGTCCTGGCCGTCAACCCAACGCTGTTCGTAGCGGTAGCGGTGGCGCAGAAAGACGACCCCTCCAAAGGCCTGGGTAAGCGACGCCTCCTGGTACACGCGTCGCTCTGCGCTGGTCTCGCTGCTGTCGCCGAAGGCGCCGCTCGTGATGTGCGCCACACCCCCAGTCAGCAGCACAGAGGATGCGGGCGAGTAGGTCAGGCCACCCCGGATCAGCAACTGCTCCAGGTCGCTTCCCAGATCCCAGTTGCGGTGCTGCACGTCACCCTGTAGCCCCAGCGACGAGTCGTCGAAGCGAGTCGACCAGTACAGCATGTACCAAGCGCCGAGCTGGTCCCTGTCGACCGGCGTCTGCGCCAGGGCCGCACCCGGCGACAGCATCGCGCCCGCAAGAACAAGGGCGCCGATCAACACGCGCAGCACGGGGTCAGGCAGCACGGGGCTCAGACGCGGAGCATCCCGCCAGGGCCAGTCCGGCGGCCGATAGGCCGAGACGTTGTCCACAGGCTCTGCGCGACGTGGTTGGTAGCGTGCTTGCCGTGTCGGCAGCGGGTACGTGTGTGACCCTGTCGAACATCTCGTTTTCCCCTCCTTCGGCGGTATGGGCAGTTTAGCAACAACGGGAACCAGTACCTGATACCTCACACGTTACCAGAGGCGCAGTCGACGACGGCGGCGGCAGGCCGAGCGGCGCAGCGCGCAGGCGATCGCTCGACGAGCGCGGGAATCGACTGCGGGCTCCGTGTCATGCTGTGGCAGAATGGCTGGGTGAAGCGGCCAGCCGTCACGGCGGTCGTGCTGTCCGTAGTCCTGGCCCTCGCGGCGGGGACCGCGTTCGCCCAGTGGGGCTGGGGACGCTCGCGCTATCCGCCCCGCTTCCGTCCCCCCGAACACCGCGACGCCGGATTCTCCTTCTGCCGGCTCATGTACTCCAGCGAGTACGCGGGGCGCGGCATGGGCCGCTGGTCGACCGACTATCCATACGCCGACATCAACTTCATGATCCGGCTGTCGGAGATGTCGACCACCAACGTCAACTTCGACGACGAAGACGAACCCATCCACTGGGTGGTCCCGATCACCGACGACACGCTGTTCGACTGCCCGTTCATCATCGCGTCGGCCGTCGGGTCTATGGTGCTTTCCAGCGACGACGCCGACCGCCTGCGCGAGTACCTGCTGAAGGGCGGCTTCCTCTGGGTCGACGACTTCTGGGGAAGCTGGGAATGGGAGCAGTGGGAAAGTCAGATCCGCAAGGTGCTGCCGCCGGGGCAGTACCCGATCGTCGACTTGCCGATCGATCACGCGCTGTTCCGGACCCTGTTCCAGATCTGGGAAGTGCCGCAGATCGCCAACATCGGTTTCTGGATGCGGTCCGGGGGAGGCACGTCCGAGCGCGGCAGCGACAGCGCGGAGCCGCACTTCCGGGTGATCTTCGACGAACGCCAGCGCATCATGGTCGCGATGACGCACAACACGGACATTCAGGACTCCTGGGAGCGCGAGGCGGACGATCCGCGCTTCTTCGAGGAGTTCGCGCCCGACGGCTATTCCTTGGGGATCAACGTCCTGCTCTACGCGATGGGCTACTGATCGAGGGCGGGCAGGACGGCGGACGGAAGCACTACTGAGCGCCTACCTGCGTCTTCTTGGAGACGAGGTTGAAGAACGAGAAGAGGTGCCCGACCACCTCGGGGTTCCTCGAGATGAACAGCGAGTGGTCGCCGCCGGGGATTTCGATGTAGACGTGCTGCATCCCCAACTCCCGCATCTTCGCCACTGACTCGCGTACCCCCGCGGTGGGCACGACGCGGTCATCCGAGCCCTGCAGGACCAGGAACGGAAGGTGCCGGATCGCGTTCGCGTCGACGTAGTCGGCGTTCATGCTGCCGCCGGCCACCGCGGCCAGTCCGGCCCAGAGGTCCGGGTAGCGGCTGGCGAGGTAGTAGGTGCCGGCGCCCCCCATGGAGTGGCCCCAGAGGTAGATCCGGTTCTCGTCGATGTTGAGCTCGCCGGTGACGAGCTCGAAGACGTTCATGACGTCCTGCTCGGCCCGCCGGTCCTGTTCGGAGTCGCCGCGGTAGCCGTATCCGCCCCGCCGCGTATAGCCGAGCGGAGTCACCACCACGTAGCCGTGGTGTTCGGCCAGATCGAGGAACCCCGCGTAGTTCATCAGCCAGTCGTACTGACGTCCGGCGCCGTGCAGCGAGACCATCAGCGGCGCGGGACTTGCGGCGTTGTAGCTTGAGGGCACGAAGAGGGCGTACGGGATAGTCTCGCCTGTCTCCTCCATCACGTACGTCCGATGCTGGACGCGCGGGTCGTTGACCGCGTACTCGTCATCCCGCGCTTCGCGTTGGGCGAGGGCATCCGCCGGGACGAAGGCCGCGAGAGCGAAGAGGACCGCGAGCGTCACGATCGGGCGAGCCAGGGTTCGGATTGTCTGCATCGTTGTCCTCCTGCGGGCCCGGCCGGTCTTGCACGTCTTGGTAAACGTGCCGCTTCCGGCCGGAGTCGTCTCCGTTAAGCGGTGTCGCACTACTATTGACGGCGTGGGGCTCTCGGTACGTTTCGGCATTCCAACATGAGGTGCACTATGCGGAAGGGTATACCGGCGTTGTCGGCGTTGGTTCTCGCCTTCGGGACGTTCGGCACGCTCGGCGCGGCTCCGGCCGCGGCCGAAGACATCGAGATCACCGAGTGGGTGGTGCCCTGGGAAGAGACCCGGCCGCGCGACCCCTACGTCGATGGCCAGGGACGCGTCTGGTTCGTCGGTCAGCGGGGCGACTATCTGGCCTACCTCGACCCGGGGACGGGCGACTTCCGGCGCTACGACCTGGATCCGGGCACGGGGCCGCACAACCTGATCGTCGACGAAGACGGGATGGTGTGGTATGCGGGCAACCGCGCGATGCACATCGGCAAGCTGGATCCGGAGACCGGGGACATCGAGAAGATCATGATGCCGACGCCCGACGCGCGGGATCCGCATACCCTCACCTTCGACCACAACGGAGACATCTGGTTCTCGGTGCAGGGCGGCAGCTTCGTCGGCAAGCTGGGCACGCAGACCGGCACCGTGGAGCTTATCCCGATCGAGGGTAACGGGCGGCGTCCCTACGGCATCGTCGTCGACGCGAACAACCGCGCGTGGTTCTGTCAGTTTGGGACGAACGTGCTCGCCACCGTCGACCCGGAGACGATGGCGCTCGAGGAGTTCGAGTTGCCGCGTGCCGAGGCCCGGCCGCGCCGGGTGGGGCTGACGTCGAACGGCCACCTGTGGTACGTCGACTACGCCGGCGGTTACCTCGGCCGTCTCGATCCGGCCAGTGGCGACGTCAAGGAGTGGGCGGTTCCCGGCGGCGCGGATTCGCGGCCGTACGGGATGGCCGTCGATGCCGACGACCGTCTGTACTTCGTGGAGTCGGGCATACAGCCGAACCGCTTTATCGGGTTCGACCCGGCCAGCGAGGAGTTCTTCGCGATGACGGAGATCGCCAGCGGGGGTGGAACCGTCCGCCACATGTACTATCACCCGCCGACGCGTGAGATCTGGTTCGGCACCGACACGAACAACGTCGGCCGCGCGCGCGTCCTACCGTAGCGCGGAGCACTTGGTTCGATACGCCGCTGCCTCCGCCGGCGCTCTGACGGTGGCGCTGCTGGCGGCAGCGCCCGTGTCGGAGGCCATCTACCTCGAGGGCCCGCCGCCGGAGCACGCCGGCGGGTTTGGCGGGGATACTTGTCACACCTGCCATTTCGAGAACGACCTCGATGCGCCGGGAGGCTCACTCACCCTTAACGGCGTCCCCGACACGTTCGATCCATCGGCAACCTACCGCATCACAGTGACACTGGAGCGGCCCGGGATGGAACGGGCCGGTTTCCAGTTGGCGGCGCGGGTCGGCGAAGGCGACGGCGGCGGCGGAGCGGCGGGCGTGCTGCAGGCCCTGGGCGAGGATGAGCGCGTGCAGGTGGTCCTTGGAGCGGACGGCGTGACGTACGCCCAGCACACCGAGCCGGGCACGGCGCTGACTCTCCCCGACGCGGCCCTCTGGACCGTCGAGTGGAGCCCGCCGCCCACCGGCGATGCAATCTCCGTCGTCTTTCACGTAGCGGCGAACGCGGCCAACGACGACGCTTCGGAGTTCGGCGACTTCATCTATACGGCCTCGGCGACGACGCGTCCGGCTGTTCGCTGATCCTGCCAGCCTGTGTGACGACTGTGGATGGTGCCGGCCTGGAGGCCGGCGCACCAGGCTGTCCCACCCACCGGCGCACCAGCCGGCGCACTACCTAGTTGAGGCTGGCGACACGCCGGCGGAGCGCCTTGACGTGCTCCCAGATTTCGGCGTGTTCGTCCTTCTCGCCATCGCCGTCGCCGTCGGCGTCGCCATCGCCGTCGGAGTCGGCTTCCTCCGGTCTTGCCGTGAAGCGCAGGTAGGCTTCGAGGTCGCGCAACGCTGCCTGGTAGTGATTCAGGTGGTAGGCCAGCAGACCTCGATCGCGCAGCTCCGTCATGGCGGACGGATCGAGTCCGAGGAGGAGACGCGTTACCGCGTGCGCCTGCGGGAACGACCGAAGCTTGACGTAGATCTGCTTCAGGTTGACCAGCATCCGGATCAGGATCTCCAGCTTCGTCGCCCGGGCGAGCAGGCGCGGATCGAAGGCCGCGTCCTTGCCCGCGTAGCGCTGCAGCAGCGATTCGCAGTCACCTTCCGAGAGAATGGCGCCGTCGTGAAACGGGTCGACTATGACCTGATTGCCGGCGCCCCCCGATGCCCCCGGTTCCAGCGGCGACTTCAGCAGGAAATGACCCGGGAAGTTGACGCCGTGGATCGGGACGCCAGCGCGCCGTGACACCTCCATGTAGACCAGCGCCAGCGTGATCGGGATGCCGGTGCGGCGGTCCAGCACCTCGTTCAGGAAGCTGTTGCGGGGATCGTCGTAGTGGTCCTGGTTGCCGGCGAAGCCTTGTTCCGTGAAGAGGTAGTCGCTGATCGCGGACACGCGCCGCGCCGCGCCGGCGTCGTCGCCGAGCGCCCCCACGCGTGCGGCCGCCTCCCGGCCCATCTCGTCCAACTGATCGAGATAGGGCGACGTGTCGAGCCGCGGATACTCGAGCCGGGCAATCAGGAAGGCGGCGGGAGCCAGGTCGGGCGCGGGTGAGTTGGCGACCTCGGTGAAACGCCTGATGAAGTCCTCCGAGATCATGGTCGATGGCGGCCGGCCGTCAGTGCCCTAGAAGCGCCGTGAGCGCGAAGCGGTCGAGTTCGTCGAGGCTCTCTACAACCGCCGCGGCGCCCGTGAGCTCGTCCGCAGTATAGCTGGTGGTGACGCCGGCACAGGGCAGCCCGGCGGCGTTCGCTGACTCGATCCCCCACCGTGAATCCTCGACGGCGACGAAGCCGGCGGGTGAGACCGGGCGGCCGAGCGCGTTACAGAGCAGTTCGACCGCGCGGACGTAAGTGTCCGGGGCGGGCTTGCTCGCCGGCACGTCGTCGGCCGCCACGATCGCGACGAAGTGCTGTAGCAGTCCCGCGCGAGTCAGGATGGCCTCGATCTCGTGGTGGAGCGCCCCCGACGCGACGGCCAGTGCGGTCCCGTCCGTCGCGAGCTGCTCGATACAGCGCCGGGCGGCCGGGTACACGACGTCCGTCGCCGCAACCCGCGCCGCGAAGCAGTCGGCCTTCGCCGTCGCCAGTCGCGCCGCCGCCTCGGGCTCGAGCGGGACGTTCCGATCCCGCGCCAGCGCGACGAACAGGCCGGCGTCGTCCAGGCCGAGGTAGCGTTCCCAGTACTCCTCGTCCGAGAGCGTCATCGGTCCGCCGGCCAGGGCATCCTGAAACGCCCGCAGGTGGATGGGTTCGGTGTCGGCGATGACGCCGTCGAAGTCGAGGATGACGCCGAGCAGCTTCACGGCAGCCGGCGTTCGTCCTCGGGCGGCAGCCTCTCGCCGGCGCGAATCGGAATCGGCAGGCGGTTCTGCGGCGGCGGGAACGGGCAATCGAACTGCTCGTCGAAGTAGCAGGTGGGCGTGTAGGCCCGGTTGAAGTCGAGGTCGTACACGCCGGTCGGGGAGAATGGCAGGTCGAGGTAGCGGCCGGCGGCGTAGGTCTCGGTGCGGCTGGTCTCGTCACGGAACGGGATGAACAGTCCGGGATCGCCGTCCGAGACCAGCGCGTCGAGCCGGTACCGCTCGCCCTGCAGGACGAACTCCAGGTGGCCGACATGCTCCATCTTCCGCATCAATCCGGTCGACGTGGGGACGTCGAAGACCTGCGGGTCGTCGGAAAGCACCAGGTTGGCGGGAACCCGATATGCGGGATTCGGTTCGTAGTACCGAAGTGGAAGCATCCATGACCGGCGGTCGAGCGGTACCGGCGAGTCGGGAGCGCTCCGGAAGAACTCGTCCTTGAGGGCGCGGTCTTCCAGAAGCCGCGGCACGTAGTCCGCCTCGTCGGGCGGCGGCGGGCCGCAGGCGGCGGCCACCGCCGCCGAGACGAGCATCGTCAATGCCAGACTGCGGCCCGCCGACCGATGCCGGGCCCGGCGCCGGGCACCGGGGCCTGTCGCCGACTTCGTCGCCACCATTGCAGTCTAGACGGGATACGCTCCCCGCGCGACCGCCGCATCCGCCAGACGCCGGCGTACCGCGACGGCGTTGACCGGCGTCACCTTCAGCAGGCGCCGGAGCGCCGCAAGGTGCGTGCGAAGCGTGTCGCCCGCCGCCATCGTCGCGAGCGCCGCCCGCGCCGCGACGTCAATCCGCATTGCCGCCTCGTTGACGTACACCGTCGCGGCATCCACCTGCAGATCCGCGCCCGGCACCCCGGCCGCCGATGCCGCCCGTGCCCGCTGCACGGAACTGTCGGCCGCGTAAGTGTCGATGATGATGTCGGCCGCGAGCGACAGGACCTCCTGCTCGTCGTTCAACCGGTCGCCGTAGGTCTGGAGCGCCAGACCGACCACCGCCAGCACCACCTTCCGGAACATGCCGACGGCGGCCGCCTGCGCTTCCAGCAGGCCGTCGCCGGGCGGCGGGGCTGGGGCCGGCGTCAGCAGCTCGTCCTGCAGCTTCCGGGCCGCCTCGATGAGAGGGAGGCCTCCCTTGAGCGCTCGCTTGATCAGCATGCCGGGTATCAGCAGCCGGTTGATCTCGTTCGTGCCTTCGAAGATCCGGTTGACGCGCGAGTCGCGGTAGTGCCGCTCGGCGGGGTAGTCCCGGACGAACCCGTTACCGCCGTGAATCTGGACGTTCTCGTCGAGGACGTAGTGGAGCGCCTCGCTGCCCGCCACCTTGAGGATCGACGATTCGACGGCGTATTCCTCCAGTGCCCGCAGCAGCGCCGCGGAGTCGTCCGTGTCGGCCCCGCCCAGGGTGGTGTCGATGAGGCCGGCGGTGCGGAAGACCATCGACTCGACGGCATACGTCCGCGCGACCATCTCCCCCAGCTTGTGCTTGATGGCCCCGAAGTTGGCGATGGGCTGGCCGAACTGCTGCCGGCTCGCGGCATAATGTGCGGCCTCGCCGACCGCCGATTCCGCGCCGCCTCCCGCGGAGGCGCCCAGCTTGAAGCGGCCGTAGTTGAGCACGTTGAACGCGACGCGGTGCCCCTTGCCTACTTCGCCGAGCAGGTTCTCCGCCGGTACGTGAACGTCCTGCAGGACCACCGGCGTCGTCGACGAGCCGTGCAGGCCCATCTTGTGCTCTTCCTTGCCGCTCGCGACGCCGTCGAACGACCGCTCGACGATGAACGCGGTGAACTGCTCGCCGTTCACCTTGGCGAAGACGATGTAGAGATCGGCGAAACCGCCGTTGGTGATCCACATCTTCTCGCCGTTCAGAACGAAGCTGCCGTCTTCCTGGGGAGTCGCACGGGCCCGCGCGCCGAGCGCGTCGGAGCCGGAGCCCGTCTCGCTCAGGCAGTAGGCGCCGACCGTCTCGCCGGTGACGAGGCGAGGCAGGTAGCGCTGCTTCTGCGCTTCGGTGCCGAACATCAGGATCGGCAAGATGGCGAGGCCGGTGTGGGCTCCCATGGTGGAACTGAACGAACCGCCCCGGCCGCTCGATCCGCCGATGATGGCCGAGCTCACCTTGTCGAGGGCCAGGCCGCCGTAGGCCTCCGGCACGTCGGTTCCAAGTAGTCCGAGATCACCCGCCTGCCGGAGTAGCCGGCGCGCCAGATCCCAGTCCTTGGTTTCGAGCTGGTCATTCTGGGCCAGCGTCTCCTCCGCGAACTGATCTGCGGTCTGGCGGATCAGCCGGTGCTCCTCGGTCATCCGTTCCGGCGTGAAGACGGTGTCGGGTTGCGTCTCCGCGAGCAGCCACGCGCCGCCTTGGGCCGCGGGTTCCTGTGCCGTCATTGTTGCCGTCGCCATCGTCTTCTCCTTGTTTTCGAGTGCGGCCAGCTTCAGAGCCGCTCGAAGATGCCCGCCGCGCCCATGCCGCCGCCGACGCACATGGTCACCATGCCGTACCGCCCGTTCCGCCGCCGCAACTCGTGGAGGAGCGTCGCGGTCAGCTTGGCGCCGGTGCATCCGAGCGGGTGGCCCAGCGCGATGGCGCCGCCATTGACGTTCAGGCGGTCCGGATCGATGGGGAATTCCCGGACGCAGGCGAGTACCTGCGCGGCGAAGGCCTCGTTCAGTTCCACGAGGTCGATGTCGTCGATCGTGAGATTCGCGAGGCGCAGCGCCTTCCGCATCGCCGGCACCGGGCCGAGGCCGAACAGCTCCGGCTTGACGCCCGCGGTGGTGTAGGTGACGAACCGCGCGAGCGGTGTCAGCCCAAGCCTTGCGGCATGCTCCGCCGTGGTCACCACCGCCGCCGCCGCGCCGTCGCTCATCTGCGACGAGTTGCCGGCGGTAACCGAGCCGTTGACCCTGAAGGCCGGGCGCAACGACCCGAGCTTGCCGAGCGAGGTGTCGGCGCGCGGCCCCTCGTCGGTCGTGACCCGGACCTCGCGAACCGTCGGTCCGTTGCCCTGACCGCTTCCCGTCGCGCCGTTGCCGGCGCCGTTCCCGTTGGCCGGTTCGGCGCGCTGCACGGTCACCGGGACGGTTTCCTCCTCGAAGCGTCCCGCGTCGATGGCGGCCAGCGCGCGCTGATGGCTCCGGAGCGCGAAGGCGTCCTGCTCGTCGCGCGTGATGTGCGATTCGCGGGCGTGGTTCTCGGCCACCAGCCCGGTGCTGAGGTAGACGTCGGGGTAGTTCTGCACGAGCGCCGGGTTGGGCACGAACTTGTGGCCCACCATCGGTACCAGGCTCATCGACTCCGTGCCTCCGGCGACTATGGTCTCGGCGTTGCCGGCCAGGATGCGTTCGGCCGCGAACGCGATCGATTGCAGACCGGAGGAACAGAAGCGGTTGATGGTTACGGCGGATGCCTCCACCGGAATTCCCGCCCGCAGGCTGGCGATACGGGCGACGTTCATCCCCTGTTCCGCTTCCGGCATGGCGCAGCCCAGGATCACGTCATCCACCTTGGCGGGGTCCAGGTCGCCGGCGCGCTCGAGGGCCGCGCGGATAGCGATGGCGGCCAGTTCGTCGGGGCGCGTGTTCCGGAACGATCCCTTCGGCGCCTTGGCGGCGGGAGTGCGGACCGCGGAAGCGATGACTGCCTCTCTCATGTTCTGCTCCGTCTTCCTGTCCCCGTCCGGCGCTGATCGCCCGCCATTCCGTGCCTGGCCCGGGTGCGTGTCACGCGTGCGCGGGCGACGGAACCGCAGCAGCCACTATGGCGTCGTTCGCAAACCGCGCGACGACGTCGGCAAACCGGTCGGGCTGGGTAACCAGTCCTATGTGTCCGGTGCGTTCAATCCCATCGTACCGCGCTCCGGGGATGGCGTCGAGGTACGACCGCGTGCTTTCGACCGGCACCACCCGGTCCAGTTCCGCCTCGCCCGTAACCACCTGCACGGGAGCTTTGACGCGGCCGCAGTCCGCCGTGAAGTCGACCGCGGCGGCCAGACGGACCCGCTGGGCCATCCGGATGGGCGACATCGCAAAACGGATCACCCGGTAGAGATGGCCGGCCGCGAATCGAGCGCGATCTCCCATGTCCGGGAGCGCGGCGGCGATTTCCGGGTACAGGCGGAACGGTGAGCCGAGGGCAAAAACGGGGGAGAGCAGCCGTGGCGCGCGGAGGTACCACTCGACGCGACAGCTCGGCCTCCACCCGGGCGCCGGAGTGGACGCCAGCGTCAGGCTGCTCACGCGCGCGGGCCGTGCCGCGGCGTAGTGGAGTGCGACCCACCCGCCGTACGAGACGCCGCAGAGTGCCGCCCGTGCCACACCAGCGTGGTCCAGCACCGCGTCGAGCCACGTGACGTAGCTGTCAAAACCGAGCGCGGGGTCTATGGTGTGGGACGCGCCGGTGTCACCCGGCAGCGATCCGGTCAGGACGCGGGTGCGGGCGGCCAGTGCGTCCACGGCGGGCGCCATCCATTCCCAGCGGCCCTGGATGCCCGGGATCAGCACAAGGGGGGTGCCGGCGCCGCGGTCGATGACCATCGTTCGCGCTCCCGCCGTCAGTTCCTGAGCGGCTTGCCTGTCTTCAGGATATGCGCCATCCGCTCCTGTGTCTTCCTCTCGCCCAACAGGCTGAGGAACGCTTCCCGTTCGAGGTCGAGCAGGTACTGTTCCGTCACCGCAGTGGCGTGAGGCAGGTCGCCTCCGGCCAGGATGCGCGCGAGCAAGCGGCCGATGTGTGCGTCGTAGTCGCTTATGTGGCCCGCGCGCCAGGCGATATGGACACCCAGGTCGAGCGCCGCGCGGATGCCGGCGCCTCCCACCGGAATGTCGGTGAGCGGCCGGGGCGGATGGTAGCCGCCGCTCGCCAGGTCGAGGGCCACGCGCTTTGCATCCGCCATCAACCGCTCCCGGTTCATGGAGATGCCGTCGGTCTCGCGGAGCAGGCCGAGGCGCTTGGCGTCGGAGGCACTGGTCGATACCGTGCCGAAGCCGATCACCTCGAAGGCGCGCTGCACGTGCGGCAGCACATCTCCCCGGGGCGGCGCCAGGTTCGTAAACCGGACCAGGAGCTCCTTCGTTCCACCGGCGGCCGGGATCAGTCCGGCGCCCACCTCCACCTGTCCCATGTAGGTCTCGGCCGCGGCCTGCACCCGGTCGCCGTGCAGGGTGATCTCGCAGCCGCCGCCCAGTGTCAGTCCAGCCGGCGCGGCGACTACCGGTATCGGGGCGTAACGCAGGCTGACGACGGTCGACTGGAAGGTGCGGATCATCAGATCGAGCTCGTCCCAGTTCTCCTCCTGCGCCTCGAGGAGGGCCAGCATCAGGTTCGCGCCGGCCGAGAAGGCGGGCGCGTCGTTGCCGATGACGAGGGCCTCGAAGTTCCTTGCGGCCTCCTCGATTCCCGCCGTCAGCATGGCGAGCGTGTCGCCGTCGATGGTGTTCATCTTCGAGTGGAACTCGACCGCGAGTACGCCGTCGCCCAGGTCTATCAGGCTGGCGCCCGGGTTCTCGCGCACCGGCGGCCGTTCCGCCTTCGCGTTCCCGAGGATCTGCAGCCCGGACGCGGCCGGGGGCAGGAGTCCGTCGCGGAACCGGGTCGTTCCCGGCGTGGACGCGGCGCGCCTCGCGGCGACCAGCGGGGGCGGGTCGTCGCTTGCGCCGGCGGCCTCGAGGACCGCGTCGACGCCGATCGCGTCCCACAGCTCGAACGGTCCCAGCTCCCAGCCGAAGCCCCATCGCATGGCGCGGTCGATGTCGTCGATCGAATGGGCGATGTCCGGAGCGACGCGCGCGGCGTAGACGAGGGTCGGCGCGAGCGTTGCCCGCAGGAAGTCGCCAACCCGGTCACGACCGTGGAACAGGGCGCGGGTCCGCTCGCCGGCCGATTCAATCGACGCAGCCGCATCGAGCGACGCCAGGCGCGGCGCTTGCCGCCCGCGGTAGTCCAACGTCGCGGGATCGAGGGTGAGGATGGCACCGCCCTCCGCCTTCGATTGTTTCCGGTAGAAGCCGCGTCCTGCCTTCGCCCCGACCCAGCCCCGTTCCACCAGGGAGGCGACGACCGGCGGCAGCCGAAAGGCCCCCCGCTCCGTGTCGTCGGTCAGTTGATCGGCGAGGTTGACGGCGACGTGCGCCATCACGTCGAGCCCGGCGACATCCACAGTCCGGAACGTCGCTGATTTCGGGCGGCCGATCACGGGTCCGGTGATCGCGTCGATCTCCTCGATCGTGTAGTCATCGAGTTGCTCGAAGATCCGCAGCACGCCGTACAGGCCGATTCGGTTGCCGATGAAGTTGGGTGTGTCCTTCGCGACCACCACACCCTTGCCCAGAATGCGGTCGCCGAAACGGATCATCGCATCGACCACTGCCGGGTCCGTATCGGCGGTCGGGATCACCTCGAGGAGAGGCAGGTAGCGGGGCGGATTGAAAAAGTGCGTGCCGAGCCAGTGCCGGCGGAAGGCGTCACCACGCCCCTCGGCGATGCTGGCGATGGGGATGCCGGACGTGTTCGAGCTGACGACGGCAGCTTCGGCCCGGTGGCGCTCCACCTTCGCGAGCAGCGCCTGCTTGATGTCGAGCCGTTCGACGACAGCTTCCACGATCCAGTCGCAGCCGGCGAGACGGTCGAGGTGGGTGTCGAATCCACCGGTGCCAATCAGGCCGGCGGCGTCGCGCGTGAAGAATGGAGCCGGTTTCAGCTTGCGCGCCCGCGCCAGACCGTCCCGTGCGGCCGCCTCATCCAGATCGAGCAGGAGGACGGGCAGGCCCGCGTTGGCGGCGTGAGCCGCGATCTGCGCTCCCATCACCCCCGCGCCCAGGACGCCGACCGATCGGATCTGGTGCACGGAGCTTCGACAGGAGGGGACTGCTGACTGCTATGGAAGAGCGGAGAGCGTGGCCTGCGCCTGGGCGCCTTCCTCGGAATTGGGGGCAACGTCCACGACGCGCTGGAAGTACTCCTTCGCGGCCTCGATGTCGCCCTGGTTCAGCGCCACCAAGGCGCGCTTGAAGAGCGGCTTCTCCCAGTTTCCGTCGACGGAAATCGCCTTGTCGTACCAGTCCTTTGCTTCTTCGGTCGCCCCGCGGGCAAACGCCTGCTCCCCCTGGTTGTAGAGGTCCTCGCGCGACGCATCGAGGCTGGAGGCCTGGTCTTCCAGAAGCTGCAGCTCCTCGGGGGTCGCGGTGCCGGCCACCATCTTCGTGCGGGCGCGCGCCACCTGGATGTCCCGGTTGCCCGGATCGTCCTCGAGTGCCCGATCGAACGCCGCGACGGCCTCGTCGTGATTGTTCTGCACGGCATGGGCGTTGCCGATGTTGATGTATAACTGGGTCAACTGCGGGAGCTGAGCGAGAATCTCCTCGTACCCACTGATCGCCGTGGCGTAGTCGCCGGAGTTCAGAGCGGCGTCCGCCGCGTCCTGGGCTGCTTCGATGGCGTCCAGATCGATCCCCGCGACCGCCTCCGCGCCGAGGGCCTGTTCGAGCGGATGAAGGATGCGGTTCAGCGTGAAGTTGATGGGCGGCGTTCTCGCCTGCGACACCGTCGCCGGCCCCTCGCTGGGGGTGAAACCCCGCGGTTGCCCGTTTGCCGTCCCGCACTCGACATCGCAGTCGGCCCGGAAGGTCCATTGGCCGCTTGCGAGGCCGAGAACGGCGTAACGGCCGTCGTCCTCGGTGTTCGTCACGAACTCGGGGGGATTCGCTTCGGGGTTGGTTGCCGTGATGGTGACGCCGGCCAGCGGATTACCGTCCTGGTCGGTCACCGTGCCGCCGACGCGTCCCCGTTGCGCGTCGGCAGTGGCCGCGGCGGCAAGCACGAACAGCGCCGCGACGGCGGAACAGACTGCATGGCGTGAGTGCAGATGCATGGCAAACTCCTGGGCCCGCCTCTGGGGCCATCAACCTGTGAGTATATCCGAACCGGGCGGTATCATTGGCGGATGCTCAGGGTGGGAATCGGCCTCCTGGTGACGCTCGCAATGGCCGGAGCGGTGGCGGCCTGGGTCTCGGCGGGACAGGCCGAGGGTCCGGCGCTGGCGATAGAGCAGCCCGAGACGTACGTCGGCAGAACGGCGTCGTTCGTCGCTACCGCGGAGGCGCCCGGGGCCGAGTTCACCGCGCTTGACGCATACATCGAACAGAATGGAGCCGTCCACGCGCTCTTCGCGCTGAACGGCTCGGAGTCCGCGGCGGCGCAGGCCGCGGTGAGTCAGGAAACCGAAGCGCGCCTTCGCATAAGCCGGACGTTCGATCGGGAGACTCATCCGGGACTCTCGCCCGGACCCGCCCGCGTTGTCGTTACCGCTACGCGCCCCGTGCTGTTCGGCCTGCGCGAGCGAAGCAGCGAGGTGGCCATCGACGTTACCGTGCGCTTCGATCCTCCGCGGCTCTCGCCCGTGTCGACCTTCCACTACATCAATCACGGCGGCTCGGAGCTGGTCGTTTACCGCGTCACGCCGGACGATGCCGATTCCGGCGTCCGGGTGGGTGAGCGGGAGTACCCGGGTTATCCGCTCTCCGCCGCCGGCGTCGACGGCCCGGATGATCTGCGCGTCGCGTTCTTCGCCCTGTTGCACGATCAGGATCTCGCCACGCCGGTCGCACTATGGGGACGCGACCCGGCGGGCAACGAGGCGTCCGCGCCGTTCGACCACCGTATCTTCGAACGCCAGTTCCGGCGCGCGCGCCTGCCGGTGGGGGACGCCTTCCTGCGTAGCGTCGTCCCCGCCATCGCGGCCGAGGCCCCGCAGTTGGCCGACGAGGATGTGGATGGCGGGACGGACGTATCCGATCTGCTTGACCTCTACCTGTTCATCAACCGTGAGCTCCGCCGGCAGAACCGCGAGACGGTCTCCGCTCTTGCGGCACAAACCGCCCCGCAGCGTCTCTGGGACGGTCCGTTCCGCCAGCTTGCCAACACGCAGGTGGAATCCGGCTTTGCGGATCACCGCACGTACCTCTACGGAGGCGACGAGGTGGATCAACAGGTGCATCTCGGTTTCGATCTCGCCTCGACCGCGAATGCGCCCGTTTCCGCCGCCAACGCCGGCACCGTCATCTTCGCCGACTACCTCGGCATCTTCGGCAACTGCGTCGTCATCGATCACGGTCTCGGGCTGCAGTCGCTCTACGCGCACCTTTCGTCCATCGATGTCGCTGTCGGCGCCACGGTGGCACTAGGCGAGACGATTGGGCTGAGCGGTCAGACCGGCCTCGCGGGGGGCGATCATCTCCACTTCGCCATGCTGCTCCAGGGCCAGCCGGTGACGCCCATGGAGTGGTGGGATCCGCAGTGGATGGAAGATCGGATCATGCGCAAGCTGCGCTCGGCGGGCGGTCGGTGATCCCGGTTATAATTACCGGGATAGACGTGTGTCGCGGTCCGCAACCGTCACTGTGGCCGTTCCCGTTTCAGTTCACACCGTGCAGGAGAGAAGTTTGATGCGACAGCGAACAATCTGGACCGTCGTCCTAATCGCGGCGATCGCGACGGCAGTCGCGTGCAGCCGCCGTTCCGATGTACCGCCCGTTTCGGTGATTCCGGAAGCGGGGGGGGGCGCCGCCAGCATGGCGGCCGGCGCCACCGGCACCAGCCGCATCACCGGCACCGTCACTTTCGACGGCACTCCGCCACCAGCCGAGACCATCCGGATGAACTCCGACCCGGTCTGCGTCATGGAGGCGACCGACACCGAAACCGACTACTACGTCGTCGGCGACGGTGGCGGTTTCGGCAATGTCTTCGTTTACGTGAAGGAAGGCATCTCCGGGACGTATCCGACGCCGAGCGAGCCGATGCTCCTCGATCAGCAGGGCTGCCGCTACACGCCGCACGTTTTCGGCGTGCAGGTGGGCCAGACGGTGACAATCCAGAACTCCGACCCGACGCTGCACAACATCCATGCCACGCCGGCTGCCAACCCCGAGTTCAATACCGGCCAGCCGATCCAGGGGATGACCATGGACCGCACGTTCGATGAGGCCGAGGTGATGGTGCCGTTCAAGTGCGACGTCCATGGCTGGATGAACGCCTACGTTGGCGTGCTTCCGCATCCGTACTTCGCCACCACCGGCTCGGACGGCGGCTTCGACATCTCGAACCTGCCGGCCGGCGACTACGTGGTCGAGGCGTGGCACGAGATGCTCGGCGCGCAGACGCAGAGCATCACCGTCGGCGACGGCGCCACCGCGGAGCTGTCGTTCAGCTTCAGCGCCGGCTGATTGCGGCGGGCGGCGGGGGCGCGAGGTGCGCTGGCTGCATCGCTACACCCGGCTCCTGGCCGTGGCGTCGCTCCTGCTGATAACGGCCGGAGGTCTGGTCACGAGCACCGGTTCCGGCCTTGCCGTGCCGGACTGGCCGAACACGTACGGCTACTTCATGTTCGCGTTCCCTCTCTCCGGCATGGTGGGAGGGATCTTCTACGAGCATGGCCACCGGTTGATCGCGAGCGTTGTCGGCATGCTGACCATCGGTCTGGCGATCTGGCTCGCGCGGGTCGAGCCGCGCCGGTGGGTGCGCCGACTCGGCTGGATTGCGCTCGCGGCGGTGGTCGTGCAGGGGATACTGGGAGGGATTACCGTCCTCTATTTCCTGCCGGCGCCGATCTCGATTAGTCACGCCGGACTGGCGCAGCTCTTCTTCACGCTCATCGTCAGCCTGGCCATCTTCACGTCGCCCGGTTGGCATGACCGCTACCGCGGTCGGGCCGGCGCGGCAGACGGACCGGATGCGCCGTCCGGCGCCGACCCGATCCTCGCACGGCTGGCCGTCTTGCTGCCGGCTGTCATCTACTTGCAGATCCTGGTCGGAGCCACGATGCGGCATACCGGTGCGGGACTGGCTATTCCTGATTTTCCGCTCGTGTTCGGAGGCCTCGTTCCGCCGGAGTGGACCAGCGCGATCGCCATCCACTACGCACACCGCGTCGGGGCGGTGCTGACGACCGCGCTCGTCTTCGCGACCGCCGCGCATGCGCTGCACCACCACGGGACGCGGGCAGAGCTCGCGCGGCCGTCGATGCTGCTCTGCGCGCTGGTCGTCGTACAGGTGGGTCTGGGTGGATGGACGGTGTGGAGCAGCCGGCAGGTGGCGATCAACACGGCGCACGTTTCGGTTGGCGCCCTGCTCCTCGTAACGTCAGTCGTCCTGGCCTTGCGGGTCCATCGCGGATGGTTCACGGACGCGGCTGACGATCGCCTCGCGGGGTCATCGATCGCGGCCGGGAGGCTGCGAGCCGGATCGGAGTCTCCCGCGTGAGCGCGTTGCGCGCCGGCGCGCTGGCTCTTGTTGCCGCGCCTCATCGCGCGGTCCATTTTCTTGCGCTGGCAAAGCCGCGCCTCAACTCGCTGGTGGTTGCGTCGGCCGGCGTCGGCTACTGGCTGGGGATGGCGGGTCCGCTCGATCTCGTGGCGACGCTCCACCTGTTGGCAGGGACGGCGCTGGTGGCGGGGAGCGCCGCCGCGCTGAATCAGGTGGATGAGCGGGACATTGATGGGTGCATGGCACGGACCCGGCAGCGTCCGCTGCCGGCGAGTCACGTCACGCCGTTGGAGGCTCGTCTGTTCGGTGTTCTGCTCGGTGGGGTAGGTCTGCTCGACCTGGCGTTGTGGGTGCATCCGCTTGCCGCGACGGTCGCGCTGGCGACGCTGCTGAGCTACGTCTGGATCTACACACCCCTCAAGCGCCGAACCGCCTGGGCGACGGTGATCGGCGCCGTGCCGGGTGCGCTTCCGCCGGTGATCGGGTGGGCCGCGGCGCGCGGCACGCTCGGCGTGGAGGCGCTGGTGCTGTTCGGGATTGTCTTCTTCTGGCAGCTGCCGCATTTTCACGCGCTGTGCTGGCTCTACCGTGACGACTACGACCGCGCCGGCCTCCCGCTCCTGGCGGCCCGCGACCCGGACGGAGGGCGGACGGCCCGACATGCTCTCGGCTACGCGACGGCGCTCGTGCCGGTAAGTCTGGCGCCGGTGTTCGTCGGCCTCGCGGGAACGGGTTACCTGGCGGTAGCGGCGCCGCTTGGGTGTTTCTTCGTGTTGTTGGCGGCCCTTTTCCTCCACCGGCGGACCGAATGGCGCGCCCGCGCGCTGTTCGTCGGGTCGCTCGTCTATCTGCCCGTGCTATGGAGCGCAATGCTCGTCGCACGCATGATGTGATGGCCCGCGGGTCGGGAGAACCCGGTCCGACGTCGCGGGACGATTCGTGGGACAACTCGTGGTGACGCCATGCTGGACGTAACCTGGCTCCCTCACCTGAACGCTACTCTGAACGCGACGTCCGGCATCCTGCTGTCGGCCGGATACCTCTCGATCCGCGCCGGCCACGTCGGTCGCCACCGCGCCTGCATGCTGGGCGCGGTTTCCGTGTCGATCATCTTCCTGGTTTCGTACGTCATCTATCACCTGGAAGTGGGCTCCGTGCCGTTTACGCGCGAGGGTCCCATACGGCTCGTCTACTTCACGGTCCTGATCACCCATGCGGTGCTGGCGGTCGTGATTGTCCCGCTCGTCACGCTCGCCGTGATGCACGCGCTGCGCGAACGGTTCGACCGGCACGTGGCGATCGCACGCTGGACGCTGCCGATCTGGATCTACGTCTCGATCAGCGGCGTAGTCGTGTACTGGATGCTCTACCAGATGTAGTCGGGCGCCGGCCGGGCTGCTAGCGCACCGTGCTGACCGCGGCGGCTGCGAGGGTCGCGACCCGTCCCCGTAGCGCCACGACGCTTCCCCCACCGTCCGGATGGACCCGATTCGACAGGAACACGACCACCGTCTCGGTCTCCGGGTCGATCCAGATCGACGTCCCGGTGAACCCGGTATGGCCGTACGATCGCGTCGCCGGGAAGAGATCGCCGCGCGCCGACGAGTAGGGTGAATCGAGATCCCAGCCCAGGCCGCGCCGGATCGACAGTGCCGGGGGCGTCGACGGAGCGGCCATCCGGTCGACGGTCAGCGGTGAGAGCACGGCGCGGGTTCCGTCCGCCGTTCGGCCGCGTGCGAGCAGCATGGCGCCGAACCGGGCGAGGTCGTCCGCCGTCGAGAACAGCCCGGCGTGCCCGGCCACGCCGCCCATCCGGCGCGCCGTCGGATCGTGGACCGTGCCGCGCAGCATGACCCCGTCGGGACCGCCGCAGGGCCATCCGAGCGGCGTGCATGCCTCGGTTGGCGCGGTCCGGGCGGCGGCGTCCGCCGGCGGCTGGAACATGGTCTCCCGCATGCCGATCGGGTCGAACAGCCGTTCCCCGGCAAAGGCGTCCAGCGTTTGCCCGCTCACGCGTTCCACGATGGCGCCCAGCAGAATGAAGTTGAGGTCGCTGTAGATGAAGCGCTCCCCGGGGGGGGACTGGAGTTGTTCGTCGAGGATTCGCCGCAGCGCCTCGCCGGTTCCCTCGAACTCCTCGTCGAGCGGCAAGTCCGGCCGGAGTCCCGAGACATGCGTCAGCAACTGCTCGATCGTGATTGCTTCCTTGCCATGGCGCTCGAAGCCAGGCAGGTGGAGCGCGACGGGGTCACGCAGGCGCAGTGCGCCATCCTCGACAAGCGCCATTACGCTCGGGGCGGTCGCCACGACCTTGGTGAGCGACGCCACGTCGAATAGCGTTTCGGCGGTCATCGCCTCACGTTCCGGGCGGATTGAACGCAGTCCGATGGCTTCCCGGTAGATGGTCCGGCCGCGATGGCTCACCAGCACGACGGCGCCGGGGAGATCGCCGGCCTGAATCGCTTCTTGAACGACCGTGCCGATCCGCGCCAGACGAGCGCTGTCGACAGTGATGGAGCGTTCCGGCTGCCCGGTCGCCACGCTGGAGATCAGGCCGGCCGCGAGGAACGTGGCCGTTGCCGCGGCGGTCCGAAGGCATGGGTGGATCAGGGGCATCGCTGGGGTTCCGGGTGGCCGTTTCCGAGTGTATACTGGCTGATCCGTGCTATCAGCCTGAGGGGCACCGTATGTCGAGAGTAGCTGTCGTCACGTCGGCGTTATTGGTCGCTGGTTCGTTTCTGGTGGTGCTTGCTCCACCTGCCGAGGCGCAGCCCGGCTTCATAACCGGAACCGTGCGGGATATAGCGGGCGAGCCGATCGTCGGCGCGGAGGTGGTCGGAGAGAACCCGCGCACGCAACGCAATGTTGCGGGGGTGACGAACGACTCGGGGCGTTTCTCGTTCGTCGGCCTGGAGTCCGGGCGGTGGCTCTTCATGGTCCGTCGTCGCGGCTACGAGCCGGTGCAGGGGTTCGCCAACATCAGCGCCAGCGGCAACGCCCGGGTCGGTTTCGTGATGGAGGTGGATCCGTTTCATCCGCCCGCGCCTTCCACCGGCGTACTCGCCAACCTGCGCGGTGACGAGTTGGAGGCGGCGCTCGATGCCGCCGATGCCCACTTCGAGAACGGCGATTTCGACGCTGCAATCGAGGCGTACCAGGCCGTGCTTGCGAGCGTACCCGGCCTGACCGCCCTGCATCTGCAGATTGGTCACGCCTACGAAGCGAAGCAGGATGTCGACAGCGCGCTTGCGGCGTACCGTGCCATCGCGGCCGACGACCCGGTCAGCCCGGAGGCGCAGGCGGCGATCGACGCGTTGCTGTCGAGTGGCGGCGACCGCTAGAGAGTTGGTAGAATTCTTCCGTTCTCGACGGCCTGTGGCGGTATCGTCTAGGGGTTAGGATACGTGGTTCTCAGCCACGGGACCGGGGTTCGAATCCCCGTACCGCTACCATTCAATCTCATCCGTCGGGTCGTCTGTACGAGCTTAACCACGGGCTGCTAGGCGCTTGCGCCAGCGGAACTTCCAACGCGCCGGGCACGGCGCGCTAGCGGGGTCCCCTGTACGGGTACTCGCGGTACCAGTCCGCCCAGCGCGCGCATCCCCGGTCGCCCGCCTGAGTGCAGATCTGTCCGCCGCGGACATAGTGGCCCCGCGCGCTCTGGTGATCGCCGGCAAGGTCGTGGACTTTTCCGAGCTCCAGGTGGGCACGGCCTCGAACCCAACTGGCGGCGCCGTCGCGCGCGGCGAGGACGAGATCGGGCCGCGCCAGGTCGCCTTCGCCCAGCCCGACGAGCGCGGTACCCCGCTTCAATCGCCAGATGGCGTCCTCGCCCATCATCCGGTCTCGATGGTCGCGCTCCAGACGCCGGAAGCCGTGGGACAGGATCAGTTCGGCGAGCGCCGGCCGGCCGTCGCGGAGCCAGGTGGAACCGGTTTCGATCCATAACAGCCGGTTTCGGGGGAAGCTTCGCCGCAGGTTGTTCAGGACCCCATGAGCGCGGCGGAACTCCCGCTCCCGGTTGTAGATCATCGCCAGCGCAAACTGCGCCTCGGTCCGCACCTGGGTCGACCGTCTGGCCGCGTCCGCCAGTATCCGGATCGCCTCTGGTTTCCCGCCGTCGAAACCGACGAGGTACGCCATCCACCGGAGGGGGCGCGGGAGGACGGAGACGATGTAGCGGTAGAGGCCGACCAGCATCTTGGCGTCGTGGTACCCGGGGTCCAGCTCCAGGACCCGGTCGTGCGCCAGGTAGGCGCGGCGGGCGGACCGCAACGCCTGGAACGGTTCCCGCAGGATTGAGGCGCGGTATGACGCGTCGAGCGCCACCGCGACACCCAGTTCGTAGTGGGCGTCGGGATCGCGCGGATCCTCCCTGACCGCTGCCTCCGCCAGCCGGATCGCGTGGGCAGCGTGCTGCTCGAAGGTCCGGGCAAGTTCCTCCGGAGGATCGTCGAACTCACCGGAGGGGCCGTACATCGATCCCGCAAGATAACTGTCGAGTAACGACGTTCCTCGCTCGAACAGTATCCGCAGCCATGCCGCCACCGCCACGGCGCGGTACGGGGCCGGGTGGTCCGGCCGTTCGGCGACGGCCCGCTGAAATGTGTTGATTGCCTCGTCGAAATCCAGGTTGTAGACCAGCTCGAAGCCGGTTGCCAGCGTCGTGTCGTAGTCCTCCGCACTGGCTGTGGCGGGTGCGTTCCGCGGGTTGGCTTCTGCCCAGGAGGCCAGGGTGGCGAGGGCGACGGCAAGCACGACGGCCAAGCGCCTGTGCGGGGGACAGCGGGACATGGACTGCTGATGATAAGCGACCCGTCGCGTCCGCAACGCTCGCCTCGAACCTGAGATAGACTCTGCCTGCTGAGATCCAGTCTGATCTGGGAGGCGCACGCTCAGGTGCATCAGGGGCTTCGTACGCTCGATGAGTTACCCATCGGCCAGTCGGCGGTAGTCCACCGCGTCGGCTGCGAGCAGCGTGTCGGCTGCCGTCTCATGGAAATGGGGCTGCTGCCGGGGACGCCGATCGAGATGGTGCGCCGGGCGCCGCTTGGGGATCCACTCGAGATCCGGTTGCGCGGCTACCTGCTGAGTCTCCGATCCGCCGACGCCGCCGGCGTAACGCTGGTGCCCGACGGGCATGCGGATCCCCCGGGCGCAACCGACGGCGACGGTCACTCCCACGGCAGCGCCATTCCCTTTGCCGCGCATCCAGCGCGCGCCGCGACAATCGGCGGGCGCGTGCCGCGCGTCCTGGTCGCGGGTAACGCCAACTCGGGCAAGACCACGATCTTCAACCGGCTGACCGGCGCCCGCGCCAGGGTAGGCAACTACCCCGGCGTGACGGTGGCGCGTGCATCGCGTGAAATCGACCTGCCGGACGGCCCGCGCGTGGAGGTGGTCGATCTCCCGGGCACCTACAGCCTCAGCACCTACTCGCCGGACGAGCAGGTGGCGGTCGACGAGGTGCTTGGCCGCCGCGGCGACGACCCGGACGCGGTCGTTGTGGTCGTGGATGCCACCGCACTGGAGCGTGGCCTGTATCTCGTGATGCAGATCGTCGAGACCGGTGTCCCGGTGGTCGTAGCGCTCAATATGGTGGACGAGGCGCGGGCGGCGGGCGTGGACGTGGACGCGTCGAAGCTGGGTGACTGGCTCGGTGTGGAAGTGGTGCCGATGGTCGCCACGACGGGCGAGGGGCTCGACGACCTGCGAGCCGCAATCGCGCGCGCCGTCGGTCTGGCGGCCCGCCCGGAGGTGGCCTGGTCCGATTTTCCGCCGGCCGTCGAGAGTGCCGTCAGCGAAGTGGAACAGTCGCTCGATGGCTCGGGGTTCGTTCGGACCCCCGCCGCGCGACGTTCCTGGGCCGTCTGGTCACTCCTGTCGCATTCGGCCGACGAGGATGACGTCGAAGGTTTGCCGGACGGGGTACGCCGGACGGTCGATACGGTGCGTCAGCAGGCGGCGGACGCGCAACTGGAGTTGGGCCGCGGCCTGATCGCCGCCCGCTACGGCTGGATCGAGCAGGTGGTGGCGGACGTGCGGCGCGTGCGGCCGGCTGCCGCGCCCAGCGTTGTCTGGACCGAGCGGATTGATTCGGTCCTCACCCACCGGCTTTGGGGCCTGGGCGTGTTCGCCGTCGTGATGGCGTTGCTCTTCGAGGCGCTGTTCACGTGGTCCGAGCCGTTCATCGGCGTGATCGAGACGGTAACCGTCTGGCTGCAGAACGGCGTAACCGGCGTGTTGCCGGCGGGCGCCCTGCAGGACCTGATGGTCAATGGCGTGATTGCCGGCGTTGGCAATGTCGTCGTGTTCGTCCCTCAGATCGCGATGATCGGGTTATTTATCGCCGTCCTCGAAGATGCCGGCTATCTCGCGCGCGTCGCCTTTCTCATCGACCGGCTGATGGGCCGGGTCGGTCTGCACGGGAAAGCGTTCGTTCCGATGCTGTCGGGCTTTGCCTGCGCCATTCCGGGGGTAATGGCGACCCGCACCATCGAGAGCCGGCGCGACCGATTGATCACGATGCTGACCTTGCCGATGATCTCGTGCAGCGCGCGGCTGCCCGTCTTCGCACTGGTGACCGCGGTGGTCTTTGCGGGCAGCGGGCGGGTGTTCGGACTGTTCAGCACGGGCGCCGTCGTGCTGTTTTCGATGTACGCGGTCTCGGTGGTGGCGACTCTCGGCGCCGCCGCCGTGCTGCGCCGGACGGTCCTGCACGGCCCACGCCTGCCGCTGGTGCTGGAACTGCCCCCGTATCGCATGCCGGTCTGGCGCAATGTCTTTCTGGCGACATGGCGCGGGCTCCGCAAGTTCCTGATCGATGCCGGCACGATCATTCTGACGATGACGATCATCCTGTGGGCGCTGCTCTCGTACCCCCGGAGCGCGGAGATCGCGCAGCGTTACGAGGCGGAACGCGTTGCGGTGGCGGCGTCGGTGGCCGATGCGGACGCGCAGGCCGAGCAGATGGCGGCACTTGACGGCCAGGAAGCGGGCGAGCAACTCCGCTACAGCGTGGCTGGCCGGGTAGGCCGCCTGATGGAGCCCACCATTGAGCCGCTCGGTTTCGACTGGCGAATCGGAGTGGGCATTCTGGGCGCCTTCGCCGCTCGCGAGGTGTTCGTTTCCACCCTCGGAATCGTCTTCGGCATCGCCGAGGCGGATGAGGAAAGCGTGTCGCTCCGGACGTCGCTGCAGGAGGCGCGGCATCCCGACGGCAGTACGCTGATGACGCCGCTCGCCGGAATATCGCTGATGGTCTTCTTCGTCCTGGCGTGCCAGTGCATGAGCACGATCGGCGTCGTGCGGCGCGAGTCCGGTTCCTGGGGCTGGCCAATCTTCATGTTCGCGTACATGTCGGTGCTGGCCTACGTCGCGTCGCTCGTCGTCTACCAGGTGGGTTCTCTGTTAGGCTGGGGTGTCTGACGCCAGGGAGGCAAGCGCCGATGGAATGGCTGTTCGGCGGGCCCGCGGGCTGGCAGGAAGGCGTGGCGGCGGTGATTGTCGCCGCGGCCGTCGTGTCGCTCTACCGCCACCTCCGCGGCATGTTCGGCGCCGCCCGACCCAGTAGCGGCGCCGCTGCCGGGTGCCACGGCTGCGCCAGCGACTGCGAGGAGCCGGATCCGGCTACGAATGTAGCGACAGCGATCGGGCCGGGAAGCGACACGCCATCTCCCGGCGGCGCGCCCGTCACGCCGACGGTGCGCGGGTCACTGCACTGACGAAGGCGTCGAGGCGGTTGCGGTGCGCGTCCAGGATGGGATGTGACCACCGTGCCGTCACGGTCGCCAGCACGGTGTGCTGGTACCAGAGCATCCCTTCCAGGTTTGTGTTGAAGGCCTCGATGAAGACCGGTCCCTGCCGCTCGAGTTCCATCGTCATCGTCGTCAGGTTGTGGATCTTGTCGGCCGACGCGACGGCGAGCGAGCCGAACCTTGGCGTCGACCGGAGCTGCTCTATGTAGGTCTCCTTCCGCTCCTGCCAGGGGGCCGCCTTCTGCGGCTCCGAGACGTCACGGACCATCCCGAGGACGAGCTGTCCGAAGTTCGAACGGATGACGTCAGGATCGAGGTCCGTGTCTTCCAGCGTGTCGTGGAGCATCGCGGCGATGACGGTGTCCTCGTCGAAGCCGAAGTCGGCGGTGATCAGTGCGACCGACAGGACGTGCCCGGTCTGGTAACCGCGCTTCGCCTTGCGCCGGCGCAGGCCGTGGGCTTCGATCGCTGTGTTGATCGCCAGCTCGATGCGGGGGGACCAGGTCACTGGCCGACCGCGTTGCTGCTGGGAGCGAGGTAGCTGCGCCGCGCCCGCGCCGTCAGGCCCCGTTGCGTCAGCAGCACCCTGATATCGTGAAGCTGTCCGTCGGTGCGGGGCGTGAAACCCAGGACGTACTGGCTGTGCAGCTCGCGCGCCACGCGCGTGAAGGTGGGGCCCAGGTCGGCCGCCTCGGTGAGCTCGAAGTAGCCGCCGCCGGTTTCCTCGGCGAACCGGCGCAGGTTGCGGTCCGGCCGTGTCGTGACGTAGCGGATGCCGTTGAAGTAGTTGCTCTCGAAGCCGATCGAGTAAATCATCACTTCCTCGGCCACTGCCCGGTCGACCACGTTGCCGGCGCCCACGTCGCTGTCGGTGTCGTCGCCGTCACTGAAGAGAAGGATGACGCGGCGGCCGTCCACGCCGGTCAGCGCGTCCAGTGAAACATAGGCCGCGTCGTACACCCTCGTGGAATTGCCGAAGCCCAGGTCGGGAAGCTCGGCAATCAGCGCGTCACGGTCGCCAATGAACTGGGGCGGGTTGATCTCCAGCTTGTCGTTGAACGCGCCGACCCGCGCGCGGTCGGCCGGCAGCAGACGCAGCAGGAACTGCTCGGCGCCGGCCATCAACCGGTCGCGGTTCAGGTCCATGCTGGCGCTCGTGTCGAGCATTACCACCACTGTGATCGGCCGGACAGAGTTTTCGAACAGCACGATCTCGGTGGGTTCCTCGTCGTCGAAGATCGCGAAGTCCTCGCGCGTCAGATTGGGAACCAGCCGCCCGTCCCGGTCGGTGACCGTGACGTAAAGGTCGACCAGTTGGGTGCCGCTCCGGAACATCGGCTGCTGCTGGGCGGCGACAATCGCCACGGAGGCGAGAAGCAGGAGGGCGAGCGACGGCACGAGGCGCTGTCGACCGTTCATGTAAGACACTCTAACTCCGCCATTCCCAGAGGGCAATGTGGCAGGTGTGGCTGATTGTCAATGACGGCCGGTCGGTAGTACGGTTAGGGAACTGGCAGGGTCGGCGGGGGCGCCCCGGGAGGATGAAGACAATGGCAAGGCACGTGAGAATCTCTCGTCGGGGAGCGGCGTTCGCGGTTTCTGCCGTGGTATTGGTTCTGTTCGCGGCGCAGCCCGCGTCGGCTGCCGTTGCGGAGGGACTGGCGGCGCCGTACCTGCACATCCAGTTGGCCCTCGCCAACGATTCGATGGACGGTGTCAACGATGCCGCCAGCACGATGGCGGCCGAGGCGGAGGGCATGGGCGCACCCGCCAGGATGATTGCCGCCACCGCGCGGGCGCTGGCTGGCGCGAGCGACATCGAGACTGCCCGCGCGGCCTTCGGTCCGTTGAGCGACGCGCTGATTGCCTACGGCGAGGAGGTAGGTTTCGGCGAGCTGCGGATTGCCTACTGCCCGATGGTGGACAAGTCGTGGGTGCAGGCGGGGTCCGAGCTTCGCAACCCCTTCTACGGGTCCCAGATGCTCACTTGCGGCTCCTTCGTGGAGGTGGGCAGCCGGTGACGGCGCCGGTGTGACCGGCACCGGCGTGCGGCTCCAGCTCGACGCCGCGCTTGAGGATCGGATCCTGATCCTCGACGGCGCGATGGGGACTGCGGTCCAGCGCTACAGGCTGGGCGAGGCGGACTTTCGCGGCGACCGGTTCGCGGACCATCCGCACGACCTCAAGGGCAACAACGACCTTCTGGCGCTGACGCGCCCTGATGTCGTCGGCGCAATCCATGACGCCTACCTGGAGGCGGGCGCCGACATCATCGAGACCAACACGTTCAGCGGCACGGCGATCGCGCAGTCGGACTACGGCCTCGAAGCGATCATCCCGGAACTGAACTGTGAGGCGGCGCGTCTCGCGCGCGCCGCGGCCGACCGCTGGACCGAGCGCACGCCCGACCGGCCGCGCTATGTTGCCGGCGCCATCGGCCCCACCAACCGGACGCTGTCGATTTCGCCTGACGTCAACGATCAGACGTTTCGGGCCTCGACGTTCGACGCCATGCGCGATGCCTACGTGGAGCAGGCGCGCGCGCTTATCGAGGGCGGTGTCGACCTCCTGCTGATCGAGACGATTTTCGACACGCTGAACGCGAAGGCGGCAATCGTCGCCGTGCGCGACCTGTTCGACGAGCTGGGGGTGGAGCTGCCGATCATGCTGTCGGTGACGATCACCGACCGGAGCGGGCGAACGCTCTCCGGCCAGACCATCGACGCGTTCTGGGTCTCGGTGGCCCACGCCGACCCGTTCGCGGTCGGCCTGAACTGCGCCCTCGGCGCCCGCGAGATGCGGCCGTACCTGGCGGAGCTCGCCCGGGTGGCGACCGGCACCTGGATCAGTTGCTACCCGAACGCGGGCCTCCCGAATGCGTTCGGCGAGTACGACGAACATCCGGAAGAGACCGCGGGGCTGCTGCGCGAGTTCGCGGAGAGCGGCTTCGTCAACCTTCTGGGCGGCTGCTGCGGGACGACGCCGGAGCACATCAGCAAGCTGGCCGAGGCGGTGGCGGATGTCGCGCCACGCCAGCGGCAGGCGCCTGCCGCCGCCGGGCGGGTAACCGAGTACAGCGGCCTCGAGCGGCTCACGGTCCATCCCGACAGCAACTTCCAGATGATCGGCGAGCGGACCAACGTCACCGGCTCGCGGCGCTTCGCACGGCTCATCAAGGAGTCGGACTACGCCACGGCGGCCGACGTGGCGCTCGACCAGGTGCGGGGCGGCGCCAACATCATCGACGTCAACATGGACGAGGGGATGCTCGATTCGGAAGCGTCCATGAGCTATTTCCTCCGGCTCATCGCCACCGAGCCGGAGATAGCGCGCGTCCCGATCATGGTCGACAGCTCGAAGTGGTCGGTCCTCGAGGCGGGGCTCAAATGCGTGCAGGGCAAGGGCATCGTCAACTCGATCAGCCTGAAGGAGGGGGAGGGGCCGTTCCTGGAGCAGGCGCGCCGCATCCGGCGCAACGGCGCCGCGATGGTGGTGATGGCATTCGACGAGACGGGTCAGGCCGACACGGTCGAGCGGAAGGTCGAGATCTGCTCCCGGGCCTACCGGTTGCTGACCGAAGAGGCGGGCGTGGCCCCGGAAGACATCATCTTCGACCCGAACGTCCTGGCGGTTGCCACGGGTCTCGAAGAGCACGCCGACTACGCGGTCAACTTCATCGAGGCGACACGGCAGATCAAGCAGCGTTGCCCTGGAGCGAAGGTGAGCGGCGGAATCTCGAACCTTTCGTTCTCGTTCCGGGGGAACGACACGGTCCGCGAGGCAATGCACGCCGCGTTCCTCTACCACGCGGTTCGCGCCGGCCTCGACATGGGAATCGTCAACGCGGGCCAGCTCGCCGTCTACGAGGACATTCCGGCCGACCTGCTGGAGCATGTCGAGGACGTCATCTTCAACCGGCGCGCCGACGCGACCGAGCGGCTCGTGAGCTTCGCCGAAGGGGTGAAGGGAAGCGCCCGCGAACGGAGAGAAGACCTCTCGTGGCGCGAAGCGACGGTCGGCGAGCGTCTCGCGCACGCCCTGGTGCAAGGCATCGTCGACTTCATAGAAGCCGATGTCGAGGAAGCCCGGCAGCAGGCGGCGCGTCCGCTCGACGTTATCGAAGGCCCGCTGATGGACGGGATGAAGGTCGTGGGTGATCTCTTCGGCGCCGGGAAAATGTTCCTGCCGCAGGTGGTGAAGAGCGCACGCGTCATGAAGAAGGCGGTGGCCTACCTGCAGCCGTTCATGGAGGCCGAGCAGAGCGCCAGCTCGGCGCAGGGGACCATGGTGCTGGCCACGGTCAAGGGGGACGTCCACGACATCGGCAAGAACATCGTTGCCGTCGTGCTTCGCTGCAACAACTACCACGTGGTTGATCTCGGGGTGATGGCGCCGTGCGACGCCATCCTCCGCCGCGCAGCGGAGGAGCAGGCCGACCTGATTGGGCTGAGCGGCCTGATCACGCCGTCGCTCGACGAGATGGTGTTCGTGGCCGGCGAGATGGAGCGGCGCACCCTGCGGACGCCGCTGCTCATCGGCGGCGCGACGACGTCCCGGCAGCACACGGCGGTGAAAATCGCGCCGGCCTACGGGGGCAGCACGGTGCACGTCGCGGACGCCTCACGCGTGGTCGATGTGGTATCGGGCCTGCTCAATCCGGACCGCCGCGCCGCGTTCGATGCCGCGAACCGCGCCGATCAGGATCGGCTGCGGGCTCAGCACGCGGGGCGGGCGGAGCGGACGCTCGTGCCGTATGCGGATGCGTGCGCCAATCGGTTCCGGACCGACTGGGACGGCGTCGACCTGCCGGTTCCGTCCTTCAGCGGGCGGCGGTGCGTCGAGGTGGGGCTGGACGAGCTAGTCCCGTTCATCGACTGGACGTTTTTCTTCGCGGCATGGGAGTTGAAGGGACGTTTCCCCGACATCCTCGACCACCCGGTGCGGGGCGCCGCGGCGCGCGAGCTGCATGAACGGGCGACCGCCCTGCTGGGTGAGATTATCCGCGACGGCAGCCTGACGGCGCGCGGCGCCTACGGCTTCTGGCCGGCCGCGTCGGAAGGGGACGACATCGTCCTCCATGCGCCGTCATCCGCTGCCGGCGGCGAGCCGGGCCCGGAGCTCGTCCGATTCCACATGCTGCGCCAGCAGGAGCAGTCCGGCGATGGCCGGCCGCACCGCTCGCTCGCCGACTACATTGCGCCCGGCGACTCCGGCCGGCGCGACCACGTCGGGGCCTTCGCCGTCACCGCCGGTCTCGGCGTCGACGATCTGGTCCGCCGCTACGAGGCGGATCACGACGACTATCACGCCATCATGGTGAAGGCGCTCGCCGACCGCCTGGCGGAGGCGTTCGCGGAGTATCTGCATGCGCGGGTTCGGCGCGAGTGGGGCTATGGCGCCGGCGAGCAGTTTTCCAACGACGACCTGATCGCCGAACGCTACCGCGGCATCCGCCCCGCGTTCGGTTATCCCGCCTGCCCGGACCACAGCGAGAAGTTCAAGCTGTTCGACCTGCTCGACGCGCGTGCGGCCGGCCTGGATCTGACGGAAAACGGCGCCATGACGCCCGCCGCGAGCGTCAGCGGCCTGTACTTCGCGCATCCGGAGGCGCGCTACTTCACGGTTGGCCGTATCGGTCCGGACCAGGCGGCCGACTACGCGGCGCGCAAGGACGTTCCGATCGCCGCGATGGAGCGCTGGCTCTCGCCGAACCTCGCGGCATCGCCGGCTGAAGCCCCTCCACTCGCCGCGTCCGGACGCTGACGGACGGTGCACGACCTCGGCATCCTCCGTGACCTGGCGATCATCGCCGGGCTCTCCATCCCGGTCGTCGCGCTGGCGCAGCGCCTGCGCCTGCCGCCCCTGGTCGGCTTCCTGGCGGTCGGCTTGCTGATCGGCCCGTCCGGGTTTGCGCTGATTCCGGATCCGGACGAGGTGTCGGCACTGTCGGAGATCGGCGTCGTCCTGCTGCTCTTTGCAATCGGCCTGGAGCTGTCGCTCTCCGACGTCCTTCGGTGGGGACGCTCCGTAGTCGTCGCCGGCGGCCTGCAGGTGTCCGGAACCGTCGCCCTGGCGCTCGGCGTCGGTCTGGCGGCGGGTCTCCCGCCGGGGCGCGCCGTCTTCTACGGCACGCTGGCCGCGATGTCCTCTACGGCCGTCGTAACCAAGACGTATGCCGACCGGGGCGAACTGGATACAGCCCACGGCCGCGAAGTGATCTCCATCCTCCTCTTCCAGGATCTGTGCATCGTCCCGATCATGCTGCTGCTGCCTCTCGCGGCTGGCGCGTCGGCGGACAGCGGCGCGGCGATGATGGACGTCCTGGTGGGTCTTGCCGCCATGACCGTGCTCATCTTCGGCGGCCGCGCGATAGTACGCGCGACGCTCGATCGCATCGTCCTGCTGCGCAACCGCGAGCTGTTCACGCTCTGTGTCGGCTTCGTCGCTCTCGGCACGGCGCTGGTCGCCGCGGAAGCGGGATTCTCGCTCGCAATAGGAGCGTTCATCGCGGGTCTCGTCATTTCGGAATCGGAGTACGGTCTGCAGGCGCTCTCCGACGTCATTCCGTTCCGCTCGCTGTTCAGCGGCGTCTTCTTCACGTCGATCGGCATGCTGCTCGACCTCGGCGTCGTGATGGACGCGCCGGTCGCCGTCTTTGGCATGACGCTCGTGTTGATGATCGTGAAAGGGGTAATTGCGACGGGCGCCGTCGTCCTGCGCGGGGTGCGCCTCGAGACGGGCTTGCGCAGCGGAATCAGCCTGGCGCAGGTGGGGGAGTTCTCGTTCGTCCTGGCGGCGGTCGGCCTGGACCTGGGGCTATTCGCCGGCGACGACTACCAGTTGTTCCTCACCGCCGCGGCGCTCTCCATGATGGCGACGCCGTTCCTGATCGGGTCGGCATACCGCGTGTCGGAAGCGATTGGCCAGATGGTGCGGGGCACTCTCCACCTTGGACGCGAAGCGGATGCCGAAGCCCGCGGAGGTGACGAGCTGAGCGCACTGCGCGACCACGCGGTGGTGGTGGGCTACGGTGTCGCCGGCCGTTACCTGGCCCGCATGCTGCAGGCGGCCGGGATCCGGTGCGTGGTGATCGATCAGAACGGTGCGCTGGTTCGGCAGGCGGCCGACGACGGACTGCTGGCCGTCTACGGCGACGGTGCGCATCCGAGCATGCTCGAGGAAGTGGGATGCGAGCGGGCGCGCCTCGTGGTCTACGCCATCTCCTCGCCGGTAGAAGAACGCCGCGGCGTAGCGGCCGCGCGCGAGTTGGCGCCCGGGGCGACGATTGTCGTGCGAACCCGTTACGTTCGAGCTATAGAAGACCTGATGCGGCTCGGCGCGAACGAGGTGGTGGTGGAGGAGTTCGAGGCGTCGCTCGAACTGTTCGCCCGTGCCCTCAGGAGCTACGAGATCCCGCCGCGCCGCATCGCGCATGAGCTGAGCGCGGTGCGCGACGAGCACTACGGGCTGCTGCGGGGCACGGCGGCCCCGGACATGGCCCTTGATGCGCTGCAGCATCTCGGCATCCACGACGCGCTCGAGCTGGTGGAAGTGGAAGTGGGATCGAAGGCGGAGGGCGAGAACGCCCGAACGCTGGACCTTCGGCGGCAGACCGGCGCCATCCAGATTGCCGTCGTGCGGGGCGGCGTGCCGATCTACCGCCGGGACGACGCGTTCCGGTATCAGCCGGGAGATACGGCCGTCATCGTAGGCGACCCGGAAGCCCTGGAACGCGCCGCCGCGTTGTTTCGCGCGGATCCTCCCGCAACGTTGTAGGTATCATCGAGCCAGGAGTCAGCAGATACGGACTCCCCGCGCACCTCCATGGAGTATCAGATCCGGCAGTACGGCCTGCAGCAGGGCGCTCTTGAAATCGAATACATCGAGGAGTACTTCGGCGAGTTCCGGCGCCGCAAGAGCGCCGACGAGGTAATTGCCCGGCTGGGGGACCGTGACCACCAGATCCTGATGGCGGAGGCGCCCCTTCCGGACGACCCGTCCACCGTCGTCCCGGTTTCCTACAAGGTGTCGCACGAACTCCGGACCGAGGAGACCATACCGAAACTGGCGGATCTCGTAGCGCGGCTCCGGTCGTACATCGACTTCGACGGGCGCAAGGTCCTCTATAGCTGGATCGGGGGCACGCGGCGCGACTGGCGCGGCCGCGGGTTCTTTCGGGCGCTGACGGAGGAGCAGGAGGCCTGGGCGCACGACAACGGCTTCGCCGAGATCGTCGTCAAGACCAAGAACCGCCTCTACGGCATGCGCGGCACGCTCGACCACCTGCAGTTCAACGTGATCAAGTTCGAGCCGAACGAGGCGGACAACCGCGAATCGAAGGTGTACCTGAGCAAGCAGCTCGGTCTCGAAGTGCTCGACGGCCACCGCAGCCAGCGGTCCGTTGTCCGATCGGTGTGAACCCCGTCACCATTGACGCGATCGACGATCCGCGCATCGGCGACTTCCGCGTCGTCTCCGACCCGGCCCTCATGCGCGAGCGAGGGCTGTTCGTTGCCGAGGGCTCGCTCGCCGTCGAGCGCCTGCTCGCCTCCCGCTTCCGAACGCGCGCGCTGCTGGTTACCGAGAGCGCGCTTGCCCGGCTGAAGCCAGCCATCGACGCGTCCGTCGAGTCGTCCCTTGCTGGCGCGCCTTCCGATGCCGCTGCGCCGTCCGATGCCGCTGCGCCGTCCGTCGTTAGCGCGCCGGCGCCTGACCTCTACGTCACCGGGTCGGCGGAGCTTCGGCGCATCACCGGATTCCGGTTCCACCGCGGATGTCTCGCCCTCGGGGAACGGCCCCCAGACGGTTCGACGCCGGGCGGCCTGCCGCCGCCCCGCGCGGGGGCTCCGGTCGTGACTCTCGACGCGGTTGCGGACCCCGACAACGTCGGAGCCATCTTCCGCAACGCGGCGGCCTTCGGCGCCGCGGGGGTCCTGCTGTCGCCCCGGTGCGCCGATCCGCTCTACCGGAAGGCGATACGCACGTCGATGGCGACCACGCTCTCGCTGCCGTTCCAGGTTGCTGCAACGGACGACTGGCCTGGGCCGCTGGAGCGGCTGCGTGACGACCGCGCCCGCCTGATTGCTCTCACTCCGGCGCCGGGCGCGGCCGACCTGGGGTCCGTTACCCGGTCGTCGTCCGGCGGCCCGCTCGTTCTGATAGCAGGCAACGAAGGCGACGGTGTCAGTCAGGCCGTTCTCGAACGGTGCGATGCGACGGTCCGGATCCCGCTCGATCCTGCGGTGGATTCACTCAACGTTGCGACCGCGGTTGCCATTGTCCTCCAGCGGTTCCACGAGGCGACCGGCCACCAAGATACGTTGCCAGGGTAGACCGAAGAGCCTTTTTCAAGTGCCTACAGGGTAATCTAGACGAAAAAACGTTATAATCGCAATGTGATTCACCGATTCGCCGTATCGAACTACCGATCCATACGCGACGAAGTAGTCCTCGATCTGCGCATTCCCGGCACCGCTCCTGACCTTCCGCGCTTTCGTCCCAGCCGGGTGAAGCCCGACATCCGCCTCCCGACCATCGCAGTCTTGATGGGGCCCAACGGGTCTGGGAAGACGACGCTGCTGCGGGCGTTGACCACGATGGCGAACGTCGCTTCTCTACCCTCGCGGTCCGACGATGCTAACGCCTTCATCGACGCGGTAGTGCCCTTCGCCTCGGAGTCGACAATCGGAGATGCCACGCGCTTCTGTCTGGACGTCGAAGCAGATTGGTTGGCCTTGGACGAAACTCCGCAGCTCTTTCGCTACGAGCTGGCTCTGCGGCGGGACCGCCGCGACCAGAATAGTCCCGTTTTCAGTTACGAGGCTCTGTCTCACTTCCCCCGGGGGCGGTCACGCCGCCTCTTCGAACGTGAGAGTGCAGAGGCGCCGGTCCGCGTTTCCAGAGAGATTTCCGGCGCTCTCGGGTTCGACTCCAGGGCTGGCCGGATCGGCGCGATCCGGGACGACGCACCAGTCATCGGCACCCTCGCGATGCTCAAGGTCCCCCTCGCAACGCGGATTGCCGACTGGCTGCAGAGTCTTGCGGTGGTCTCCAACGTCTCCATTGTCAAGACGCTGGCACTACCCACCAAGAACGTGGTCGACATTCTCGCGAGCAACTCCGAACTACGTGCATGGGCGTCCAAGCATCTGGAGTCCAGCGACCTCGGGATTCAGGGCGTCGAGGTTCGGGAGCGAACCGTCACGGATCCGGAGGACTGGCTGACAGTCTGGTTCAACCATCGCGAACCGGTCGCCGCTCTGCCCCTCATGGTGCAATCCGGGGGTACCCAGCGGCTCTTTCATCTCTTGCCTCAGCTCTATGTCGCCCTTGAGAAGGGCCTTCCTGCCGCCCTGGACGAGATCGATGCCGACCTTCACGTCGACATCGTCGGCGACATGCTGGGGTGGTTCAGGTCTCGAGAGACCAATCCGCGCAATGCGCAACTCCTTGTCACCTCACACAATGTGGGGTTGCTGGACGACATGGAGAAGGAAGAGCTCTTTGTCGTGGAGAAGACACGACGAGGCGAAACCAAGGTACACGGCGCTCAGGACGTCCGAGGCCTTCGGCGCGATACTCGGCTCTACCCCAAGTACCGCGCCGGCGTTCTCGGCGGCATTCCGAAAGTCGGTTGAGACAGGATGCGGCGTCGGCGCGTCGTCGAACCCCGCCAGGTGATCTTCGTCGGTGTCGAGGGCAAGAGTGATCGCGCTTTCGCTCAGCTTCTCCAACGTTGCTGTGAGGACGCGGGTCTTCACTTGCACCTAGACGTCAAGCCTGCGACTGGTGGCGACACCGTCTCAGTCGTCGAAGAGGCCGGTCGTCGGATCGCCAGACATCCCGGCAGGCGGTTTTTCACTGGGCAGGTCGTGCTGCTGGATCGGGACCGCCTTGATCGAGACCGGAAGAACGGTCGCGACGCACGTATCACGGCGGCCAAGTGGCGGCTGGAAGTCGTCTTTCAGGAACCGAATCTGGAGGGGTTGCTCCTCCGGCTGCATCCGGGTTGCGAGCAACGAAGGCCGACTGCAAGGGAATCGCTCCTGGAGCTGCGACGAGTGTGGCCCGCCAGCCGGACACGCCCCAGGCTGTGGAGCGTCGCCACTTCCCAAAGCGAGATGCCGGACACGAGCAGCGGCGACGACGGGCTGGCGGATGCAACCGCGTTCCGCTGTGCCGGCGAGAGTCGTGCGCTATCTGTGAGCCACCAGATCAGGACGTGTGTATCGAGCAACGCGATCACCGTCGAAGGCTCTCCCAATGTTCTTCGGGGACAGCCGGTCCGACGATATCGCCCAACACGGCAACGGTGCCCTTGAGGGCCATCTGGGGATACGCGGCGCCGGTGCGGTTGGCCGGCCCCAACTCCGCGACCGGCCGGCCGCGCTTCAGGATGACCACACGCTCGCCGGTTTCCGCGACGCGATCGAGGATGCCCAGGCAGCGTGCCTTGAGATCGGATGCGTTGATGGTCTCCACATGACTAGCGTCAATGACTAGTCATATTCGTGTCAAGCGCGAGACGAACACCGGCGGACGACTTCGGCATCGAGCCGGGAGGCGTGTCGGTGATGATGTAACTTAGAAGATCGCGATCGGATTCAACGGTGACCCCGTCCCGCCGATGACCGGGATCGGCGCCGCCGTCAACATGAACTCCCAACGGTTCTCCGCCGCCGCGGTCTCGGCCAGCGCCTCGAGGTCCATGTTGTCGAAGATGTCGGTCCCCATCGCGGCAATCAACAGCGTATGGACCGGCAGGTTCACATCCTCCACCAGGGACGGCTGCACGTCGGTCGCGGCGTCGCTCCCGACGAACGAGACGTCCCGCTCGCGGATCCAGCGGACGACCGACGCATGGATACCCGCGGAATTACCGGAGAGTTGCCACGGCCCTTCCGCCGCGCGTCGCGCCCAGCGCCCGGTCCGGATGAAGATGACGTCGCCGGATCCGACCGTCGTGCCGGCCTGCTCCAACCACGCCTCGATGTCCTCGACGTAGATCGCTTCGCTCGGCTCCAGGTACGGCACGCCCTTCAGCCGGGGGATGTCGAGCAGGACGCCGCGCGTGACGATCCCCTGCTGCAAGTTGGAGATGTCGTTCTTCGTGCATCCCTCTTCGGCCGAGCTCGCCGAGGTCGGGACGTTGTTGTAGAGCAGGCCGTTGTAAGCGAAGTGACACAGCGAGTCGATGTGGCTGACGCCGTAGCCGTGGTAGGTGAACTCGATCGTGTCGCTCGTCAGGCTCTCCGACATCGTGTGGTTGAAAGCGCTGTCGGGGTTGTCGACCGCCTCGTCGGGCATGGGGCTGTGCGCAAGCGATACGGTAATGCCGCTCTGGACCAGCCCCGCCGCCTCCCGCACCTTGTCCGGTGTGATCAGGTTGGCGGTACCGAGCTCGTCGTCCGCGCCCCAGCGGCCCGCGTTCGACACCTCCTGAAAGAGCGCATCGAACTCCTCCGCGTTGCGCGGGAAGTTCCGATCCTCCTGGGTGTCAGCCCCCGAGCAGGCGGCGATGATCACCGCAATGGCCGCCGCCGCTACTGCTGACGCCGTCGTCCACTTCCGTGTCATGGTGGTTCTCCTTCGGTGCCGACCGGTCAGGCGGTCATTGTAGTCAGCATTTGCACTCTCACGGTCGGGGTGCGACGTCACGCGGTCAGGCGCCCCAGTTCCTGCACCTCGCCGTAGCGGAAGCAGTCGACCTGGTGATCGTTCACCATGCCGGTAGCCTGCATGTGCGCGTAGCAGATGGTGGAGCCGACGAACGAGAAGCCGCGCGACTTCAGGTCCTTGCTCAGCGCGTCGGACTCCTTGGTCCGAGCCGGTACCTCCGACCACGATCCCCATCGGTTCTGTCTGGGCCGACCGTCGACGAAACGCCAGATGTAGGCGTCGAAAGTGCCGAAGTCCTCCTGCACCGCGAGAAACGCCCGCGCATTCCTGATGGCGGATTCAATCTTCAGCCGGTTCCGGATGATGCCGGCGTCGTTCAGCAGCCGTTCCACCTTGCGCGCGTCGAATCGCGCCACCTTCCTCGGATCGAACAGGTTGAACGCCCGGCGGTAGGCCGGCCGCCGCTTCAGGATGGTCAGCCAGCTCAATCCCGCCTGCGCGCCCTCAAGGACGAGCATCTCGAAGATCTTCTGATCGTCATGGAGCGGGACGCCCCATTCCTCGTCGTGGTACGGCAGGTAGAGCGGGTGGGACGCGCCCCACGGGCAGCGCACGCGATCGTCGCCCGGTGCGGTCACGGGGGCATGATACTGTCCGTAACCGATGCGCAGCCGTTGTCTGGCCGCTCGGTTCGCGGTCGCCGCCATTGTCCTCGCGGCAGTCCCGCCCGCACTTGCGCAGCAGGCCGAGCGGGAGCCGTTCGTCGCGACGCTCACCGTCGAGGAGATGTCCGGCAAGCAACTCGTCCTTGACACGGCTCTCGGGATGATCGCGATCGACCTCCGGCCCGATATCGCCCCGAATCATGTCGGGCTGCTCCTGCAACTCGTCGAGCAGGGGGCCTACGACGGGACGACGTTCCACCGGATGGTGGCGAACGGCATCGTTCAGGGAGGCGATCCGCTTACGGCCGATCCGGATCGAGCGACCGACTACGGCCGCGGTGGGCTCGGCCTGGTGGACGGAGAGATGAGCGATGCGCCTCATCTCCGAGGAACGGTGTCCGCCGTGGTTGCGCCGGGCGACCCGAACAGCGGCGGCGCGCAGTTCCTGATCTGCGTCGTGGATCAGCCGGGCCTCAATGGGCAATACACCGTCTGGGGCCAGGTCGCCGACGGCATGGATGTCGTCACGCGCATCTCCGAGACCCCGATCGACGCGGAGGGACGCGCCACCGAGCGCGTCGTGGTCCGGACCGCCACGATCCGCGACAAGCCGCCGCCGGAGGCGCCGCCGTACACGACCGAGACCGACGCCGAACTGGCAGCCTATCGGGTCGTTCTCAACACGACGCATGGCCGGATCGCGATCGATCTCTACCCCGACCGCGCGCCCAGCCATGTCCGCAACTTCCTTCGCCTCGCCGACGCCGGCGTCTACGACGGCATCGCCTTCCACCGCATCGTCCCCGGCTTCGTCATCCAGAGCGGCCATCTCCCGACGCGCCGCGAAATGCTGACCGACCGCCAGCAGCGCTTCATCGAGAACCTCGATCCGGAGTTCAACGATACGCCGCACGTGCGCGGCGTCGTCTCCATGGCGAGACTCGACGATCCATCGAGCGCATCCACCAGCTTCTTCATCGTCACCGACACGTCGCCGGAGCTCGACGGCGTCTACACCGCCTTCGGCGTCGTCACCGAAGGGCTCGATGTCGTAGCGTCTATCGAAGCGGTTCCCGTCGACGGGGAAACCCCGGTCGACCGGGTGGAAATCGTCGACGCCGAAGTCGTCCGCCGCTAGCAGCCCGTGGTGAAACCCCCGCTACATTCGAGCGGCGATACATCCCGGCTGAACTGCGTTGCTCCTCGGTCGCATATGGCCAATATGCTCCCTCGTCGCGCCTTGTCAGCCGGGCGTCTCGCCGCTCTCGGTGTGACGCGGGGTTTCACCACGGGCTGCTAGTCGTCTTTCGCTTGACACGCATATGACTGGTCATTGACACTAGTCATGTGGAGACCATCAACGCATCCGACTTCAAGGCACGCTGCCTGGGCATCCTCGATCGCGTCGCGGAAACCGGCGAGCGTGTGGTCATTCTGAAGCGCGGCCGGCCGGTCGCCGAGTTGGGGCCGGCCAACCGCACCGGCGCCGCGTATCCCCAGATGGCCCTCGAGGGCACCGTTACCGTGTTGGGCGATATCGTCGGACCGGCCGTCCCCGAAGAACATTGGGAGAGCCTTCGACGGTGATCGCGCTGCTCGATACGCACGTCCTGATCTGGTGGCTCACGGATAGCACGCGACTCTCGCCGGCGCAGCGGGATGCCGTTGCCTCCGCCAGCGCGACGTCGCCGCTGCTCGTGTCCGACATCTCGCTTTGGGAAGTGGCGACGCTCCATAGCCTGGGACGTGTCCGGCTGGCGGTTCCGCTTCGGGACTGGCTGGAAGCGGCGGTTGCGCCGCCGCTCGTGCGGGTCCACGGCATTTCCCCAGCCATTGCGGCGGAGCTTGGCGCATTGCCCGATTCATTCCACCGCGATCCGGCCGATCGGATTCTCGTGGCGACAGCCCGTGTCCTCGGCGCCACGCTGTTGACGCAGGACCGGCGCATTGTCGAGGCGGGCCTGGCCAGTACGCTCAGTTGATTGCCGGTGAGCCGGCGTGCGCTTCCAGCGTGTCCGTTGCGGTGTCCGCGGCGCGTGGCGGATACAATCTGCGCCACCGATGGATCTCGAAGCACGCATTTCGACTTTGTTCTCCCAGGGCGCCGACGCCGACCGCACCGAAGCCCGCGCCGCGTTCGCCGAGTTGCGGACGGAACTCTCCGCCGGCCGCGTCCGCGCGGCAGAACCGGACGCTGACGCCCCGACCGGCTGGCGCGTTAACGCCTGGGTGAAGCAGGGCATCCTGGTCGGCTTCCGCTGCGGCGACATCGTGCCGTTTGCGTCGCCCGACGAGACGTCCCCCTGGCTCGACAAGGACACGCTGCCGCTCCGGCCGCTGTCGGCGGAATCGCGCGTGCGCCTGGTGCCGGGGGGATCGTCGGTGCGTGACGGCGCCTACCTCGGCGCCGGCGTCATCTGCATGCCGCCGATGTACATCAACATCGGCGCGTATGTAAGCGACGGCAGCCTGATCGATTCGCACGCGCTGGTGGGCTCCTGCGCCCAGGTCGGCAGCGGCGTTCACGTCAGCGCCGCCGCACAGATCGGCGGCGTGCTCGAGCCGGTCGGCGCGCTGCCGGTCATCGTGGAGGATGACGTTCTCGTAGGCGGTAACACCGGGCTATATGAAGGGGCAGTGGTCAAGCGCCGGGCGGTCATCGCGGCCGGCACGGTCCTGACCGGCTCGACGCCGATCTACGATCTGCCGAACCGGTGCGTGATCAAGCCGGTCGCGGGCGAGCCGACGGTGGTGCCCGAAGGGGCGGTCGTCGTTCCGGGCGCCCGCGCCGTCACGGCGGAGCCGGGCCGGGAGTGGGGCCTGTCCCTCGCCACGCCGGTTATCGTGAAGTACCGCGACGCCAAGACCGACACCCGCACCGCGCTGGAAGACTGGCTTCGGTGATTCAATGATGGAACCTGCCGCGACCGACGTCGTCGATCTCGCCCGCTCGCTCATCGACATCGAGTCGACCAGCGGCCACGAAGCCCAGGCTACCGACTGGCTCGCCGCCTGGCTGCGGCGCCAGGGCTACGACGTCACCGAGCAGCCGGTGGTGGACGACCGCGTCAACATCATCGCCACCGTAGGCGCCGGCGATCCGGAGATTGTCTTCTCGACCCACATCGATTGCGTGCCGCCGTTCTTTCCGAGCCGTGTGGAGGGGGACGTTCTCCATGGCCGGGGCGCATGCGATGCGAAGGGGATCCTGGCGGCCGAGATCATGGCCCTCGAACGTTTCCGGGTGGCCGGGGAGGAGCGTGTCGGCCTACTCGTGGTGGTGGGTGAGGAGCGAGGCAGCCACGGCGCGCGTGCCGCGAACCGGCTCGCGACGCGTTCCCGCTATCTGATCAACGGGGAGCCGACCGACAACCGGCTGGCCCTGGGGACGAAGGGCGCGTTCCGCGTGCGTATTTCCGCCACGGGACGGGCGGCCCATTCAGCCTACCCGGAGCTGGGGGAGTCCGCCATCGACAAGCTGCTCGACGCACTGATCACACTGCGCGATCTCGAGCTCCCGTCGGATCCCGTCCTGGGCCAGGCGACCTGCACCGTGGGGCTCATCGGGGGAGGCGTCGCGCCCAACGTGATCCCTCCGGAGGCGGAGGCGGACGTCAACTTCCGCACCGTCGGTCCGTCGAGCGCGATCCGCGCACTGCTCGACGCGCGACTCCGGGATGTCACCGTCGAGGAGATCCTGGACGTCCCCGCGGTGCGGCTGACGACGCGGCCCGGTTTCGACACCCAGGTCGTCTCGTTCGCTACCGACATTCCCTTCCTCACCTCGTGGGGCCAGCCGCTGCTGCTCGGCCCAGGTTCCATCCATGTGGCGCACACGGACCAGGAGCAGGTGGCCATCCCGGAGCTGGTCGGCGCCATCGACCTCTACGAGTCGCTGGCGAAGCAGCTATTGGACGAGGCCTAGACCCTTCAAAACGCCGATGATCCGTTCGTGGCTCTCCGGGCGGGGAGGCGCCATGGGCGAGCGGTAGGTAGCGGTGTCGATCAGGCCCATTTCCGCCAGCGCCGCCTTGACCGGGATCGGATTCGACTCGACGAAGTTCACCTGCATCAGGGGCAGGAGGCGGTTGTGGATGGCGCGAGCCTCGGCGTAATCGCCCGCCGCGGCACGGTCGACCAGCGCGGCCATCTCCTCCGGCGTCTCGTTGGAGACGACGGAGATGACGCCGCGGCCGCCGAGCGCCATCAGCGCGAGGGTGAAGGCGTCGTCGCCCGAGAGGACGGAGAAATCGTCCGCCATCGTCTGGCAGATCTCGCACATCTGGCCCAAGTCGCCGGAGGCTTCCTTCACGCCGACGACGTTTGGAATCTCGGCCAGTCGGCGCAGCGTCGCGGGCGTCACGTTGCAGCCGGTCCGGCTCGGGACGTTGTAGACGATGATCGGCAGCTCGGTCGCTTCGGCAATCGTCGCGTAGTGCAGGAATAGCCCGTCGGGCGTCGGCTTGTTGTAGTACGGCGTCACCGACAGGATGCCGTTGGCGCCCGCGCGGGCCATGTCGGCGGCCAACTCGGCGGATGCGCGGGTGTCGTAGCCGCCCGCGCCGGCGAGCACGGGGACGCGGCCGTCTGCCGCCCGCGCGACCAGCTCGACGACGCGGATCTTCTCGGCGTGCGCCAGCGTCGGGCTCTCGCCCGTCGTGCCGCACGGCACGAGGAAGTGCACGCCGCCGTCGACCTGGCGCCGCGCCAGGCGAGTGACGGCCGCTTCGTCCAGATCGCCAGTCTCGGTGAACGGCGTTACGAGCGCCGGTCCGCAGCCCGCCCAGTTGGTTGCCATCTCAGTCGAGTCCCAGCACGTCGCGCATCGTGAACCATCCCTGCCGGCCCACCACCCACCTGGCCGCCTCGATCGCGCCGCGCGCAAACGTCGCCCGGTCACGCGCGGTGTGGGTCAGCGCAATCGTCTCGAAGGGTCCGTCGTAGCCGACCGTGTGCATTCCGGGCATCTTGCCGGCTCGCGTCGAGGCCATGTCGATCTCGCGCGTGTAGCCGGCGCCGCGCATCGCCGCCTGGAGGGCGAGGGCGGTCCCGGATGGCGCATCCCGCTTGGCCGCGTGGTGGTGCTCGTGAATGAACGCGCCGAAGTCGGCGTGCGGCGCGATCAGCGCGGCGCCGCGTTCCACGATCGCCTGGAAGAGATTGACGCCAAGCGAGAAGTTGGCCGCATGCACGACGCCGATCCCGGCATCGTCGGCCAGCCGCCGCACTTCGGTTTCGCGGTCGTTCCAGCCGGTCGTGCCGATGACGACGTTGATGCCGCGCGCCGCCAGCTTCGCGACATTCGGCACGATCGCGTCGGCGAGTGAGAACTCGATGGCCACCTGCACGCCGTCGAGGGCCGGCGAGTCGATCCCGCAGCCGTCCCGGTTGTTGTGGATGTCGAGCCGCTCGGCCACCGCACAGCCGTGCGATTCGGCGATCGCGTCGACCGCCCGGCCCATCCTGCCGTAGCCGACCAGCACAAGGCGAACCGGAGCGTGATGGGACGATTGGGAGGCCATCGGTCGGGTCCGGCGGTTCACGGAGCCGCGTGCCGGACGATTATACTCGCGCGTTATGCCGACACCCGCGGCCCTGCCCGAGACGATGACCGCCATCGAGATCAGCGAACCCGGCCCGCCCGAGGCGCTGCGGCCGGCCGTGCGGCCGACGCCGCGGCCCGGCTCCGGTGAGGTGCTGGTGCACGTGGCGGCAGCGGGCGTCAACCGGGCCGACGTCATGCAACGCGAGGGACGCTATCCGCCGCCTCCGGGTGCATCCGACATCCCGGGACTCGAGGTTGCGGGCACCATCGCGGAGGTCGGCGGAGATGTCGTGGACGTTGCGGTGGGCGACGAGGTGTGCGCCATCGTCAGCGGGGGCGGCTACGCCGAGTACTGCGTCGTGCCGGCGCCACAGTGCCTGCCGATTCCGCCGTCGGTCAGTCTCCGGGATGCGGCCGCCCTCCCCGAGGCGTACATGACGGTCTGGACGAACGTTTTCGAGCGGGGCCGTCTCGCGAGGGGGGAGACCTTCCTGGTGCACGGCGGATCGAGCGGCATCGGGACCGCCGCGATCCCGCTGGCGAAGTTGCGCGGCGCGCGCGTCTTCACGACGGCCGGCTCGGAGGAGAAGTGCACGGCCTGCGCCGCCCTCGGAGCGGACCTGGCGATCAACTATCGCGAGCAGGACTTCCTCGAGGTGGTGCGCGAGGCGACCGATGGCCGCGGCGCCGACGTCATCCTCGACATGGTCGGCGGCGCCTACCTTCAGCGCAACATCGACAGTCTCGCCCTCGAGGGCCGGCTCGTGATCATTGCGCTGATGGAAGGCGCCGAGTCCGAGCTGAACCTGGCGGCGGTCATGTCGAAGCGTCTCACCGTTACCGGCTCCACCCTCCGCGCGCGGCGCGTGGACCAGAAGGCGACGGTTGCCCGCGCCGTGCGTCAGGAGGTCTGGCCCCACCTCGCCAGCGGCGAGCTCCGGCCGATGGTTCATGCGACCTATCCGCTGGCCGATGCCTCCGAGGCACACCGCGTCATGCAGTCCAGCCGCCACATCGGGAAGCTCCTAATGATCCCGTAACGCTTGTCATGGCGCGGGCCGGCGCGTCCGTCCCCAGACCGGCCTCGCGATATACTTCTGCAGCACGAGTCAGTTGGGGAGGCCTCATGGCAGCCAGCAAGGTTGGGCGTAACGATCCATGCCCCTGCGGAAGCGGCCGCAAGTACAAGGCGTGCTGCGCCAACAAGGCCGAGTCGCGCTCGAAGATTGGGCTCTACGCGGTTGTCGCCGTCCTCGTCGCTATCGCCGGCGTCATCGTCTATACCTTCACCACCGAAGGCACCGGCCCTCGGCAGGTGTGGGACCCCGCCCACGGGCACTACCACACGGTTCCGTAGACGCAGCTCTGGTCAACCTGCCGGGATCGCCGGTCTGGAGACCGGCGCACCTGACGGGCCGCACCGATCACGCCGACAGGCGCGCCATCCCGTCCGAGTAGATCCGCCGCACCTGGTCCGTCGTAGCCGTGTACTGCTCCAGCAACTGACTGCCCGAGACGGACGTGCGCAGGCGTCTCGCGAGCGGTTCCAGCGCCCCCGGGTCCGTGGAGATGGCGTTGGTGCCGCTGTCGGATTCAATCCGCAGGACGGTTTCCAGTTGCCGAAGGAAGGCGTAGGCGTCGCGCAGGACATCGGCTTCGTCCGAGGGCAGGTAGACGCTGTCGGGCAGCGACGCGAGGAGGCGGCGCGAGCCCGGGACCCGAAAACGTTCGTCGTCCCGACCCGCGCGGAGCTGGAGCACCTGCAGCAGGAAGTCGATGTCGGCCAGGCCTCCCTTGCCCCGCTTCAGGTCGAAACGGTCGCCGGTCGCCTCCCGGGCCAACTCGGATTCGATCCGGCCGCGGACATGCATGGCGTAGGCCGGGATGCGCGGCGACCATTCGCCGTAGACGAACCGATTGACGACTGCCTGGACCTCTTCGCCTAGCGCCGGGTCGCCCCCCGCGAAACGCGCCCGCGTCCACGCCATCCGTTCCCAGATCTCGGCCCGGCCCTGGAGGTAGCGCTCGAAGGCGACCAGCGGAATCGCCAGGGCGCCCATCTTGCCTTCGGGACGGAGCCGGGTGTCGATCTCGTAGGCCGCGCCGGCCGCGGTTCGTTTGGACAGCAGGTCGAAGATGGCGCGGACGAACTTCTGGTGAAGCTGGAATCGCTCCGCGTCGGAGGGGTCGCCGTCGTAGAGGAACACCAGGTCGAGGTCGGAGTGCACTGTCAACTCGGAGCTGCCGAGCTTGCCGAGGGCGAGAACGGCCCAGCCGGTGTCGAAGTCAGACGCATCGGCGGATGCCCGGGCGGTGACCGCGGGAGCGGTGCTCGCCGCGCGCGCCGCGGCCCGCAGGGCGCAGTCGGCCACCAGGGAGAGCTTCTCGTTCAGGGGGGTGAGCTCGCGCAGAGCGAGCCACTCGACGAGCACCTTGAACTCCTGCATCGCCTTGACGCGCCGGAACGGATCGAACTGTGACTCCAGGCCGCCGCCGTTGTCCGCCAGCACGTCGGCGAACGCCTCTTCGACGGCTGGCCGGAAGGCCTCGATGTCGAGGACGGCCGACGCCATGAAATCGAGGAGTTCGGGATACGCGGCCAGTCGTGCGGCGAACAGATCGCCGGCGTCGAGGCCTGCCATCAACCGGCGCCGTAGACCGGCGTTCTCGAGCAGCGTCCGGAAGAGCCCGGTCGCGCCGAGGGCTTTCGAGACGACGCGCTCGAAGCGGATGAGGACGCGGTTCGGCGCGGTCAGTGGCGGATCGTCCGACATGATGGTCGCCAGGAGATTCGAGAGCAGGTTGCGCGCCGACGCTCGCCCCGTGGTAGGCGCCGCGTCGAGCGCACGGAGGGCGGCGAGCCCACTGTCCGGATCGTCGAAGCCGGCCCGCTTGAGCCGCTGGCGTGCCTCGCCGTCCTCCATTTCGCCGGCGAGCAGGCGAAAGATCGTGCGGCCGGCCAGCGCCTCGGCCTCGGTCTCTTCGTAGAACAGGTTGGCGTAGATCGCATGGACCCTGTCCCGGTGCGTGTCGAGCACCTGGGTCAGCGTCTCCATCGCGTCGAAGCCGAGCCGCCGGGCCAGCGCGCGCAGGCCGCGCTCGGTTCCGGACAGGCTGTGCGTTTGCTGGCCCTGGGCCGCCTGCAGCCCGTGTTCGATGTTGCGGAGGAAGATGTACGCGGCCTGAAGAACCTGTTGATCGTTCGGCTCGATGAAACCGAGCGCCCCGAGCTCGCGCAGCGCGGTCAGGGTGTGGCCGGTGCGGAGCGATGCATGCTCGCCGCCGTAGATCAGCTGAAAAACCTGTGCGAAGAGTTCCACCTCGCGGATGCCGCCGCGGCCTTCCTTGATGTTGGCGTCCAGATCGCCGTGCTTCGCATGTGCCCGATCCGCCCGCTTCTTGTAGCGAGCCAGTTCTTCGATGGCGGCATGGTCCAGGTATTTCCGGAAAACGAACGGCGCCACCCGCTCGACGAACCGGAGGCCGAGCTCCCGGTCGCCGGCGATCGGCCGGGCCTTCAGCAGGGCGAAACGCTCGAACGTCTCTCCCGTGGTCTCGTAGTAGTGCACCGACTGCTGCAGCGAATAGACCAGGGCGCCCCGCTGGCCGAGAGGACGCAAGCGCATGTCGACGCGGTAGAGGTAACCCTCGGCGGTATGCTCGCTCAGCAGAGCGGTCAATCGGCGCCCCAGCTTCTGATACCGCTCGTGGGCGTCGAGCGCGGCGGGGTCGTCGTCCCCGCCCGGCAGCTCATAGACGTAGATCAGGTCGATGTCGGAGCTGTAGTTCAGGTCGCCGCCCCCCAGCTTGCCCATGGCGATGACGGCGAAGCGGCCCGGCAGCGGTCCCGCCTTGCGGGCCGCCATCTCCCGCGACGCAATCCCCAGCATGCCGTCCACCAGCGCGTCGGCCAGATTCGACAGTTGCGCGGTCGTTGTCGTGAGCGTGGTGGCGTCCAGCATGCCGAACAGGTCGCGCGCCGCGATGCGCAGGAACTCGCGTCGCTGAAACCGCTTGAGCGCGTCCACCTGGTGTTCGGTGGCCGCCATCTCGTTAAGCAGCCGGTTGACCTCGCTCGCGTAGTCGTCCCGGTCGGGTGGCCGCTGCTCAAGCTCGTGGTGCAACCAGTGGAGGTACTCGGGGTTGCGAATCAGGATCTCGCTCAGGAACGGGGACGTGCCGAGAATCTGCGTCAGGATCTCCAGCATGCGTGGGTCCGCACGCAGGTTGTTGATGAAGGTGATCTTCGGCGTGTGTTCCGACGCGAAGCGGCAGAACCCGACCAGGGCGGCGTCGGGGTCGGGTGTGGTGGCAAACGCGTCGAAGAGCGTTTCCGCCATTTCGCCCAGGGCCAGCCGGCTCGGCAGATCGGCGGCCAGTTGCTGCAGGTGCGCATCCGCCGCGGCCCCGTCGCGCAGCCCGCACGTCTCGAGGAAGGCCGCCGCACGTTCAGGCGCGAGCTGCGCCGCGAGGAAGATATCGCGGGGAGTGACGACTGCCGGCTCGGTGGGAGGCATCCCTGAGGGGGAGTATCAGGGAGCGGGCGGGCTGGTGCAAACCTCGGCGTGGAGGCCGGCGCGCTGGCGGGCGCACGAATGGTTGCCGGCCTGGAGGCCGGCGCACCAAGGAGGCTGGCGCACCCGGGAGGCCGGCGCACCAGGAAGGCCGGTGGGCCAGGAAGGCAGTAGCCCGAGGCGCCGGCAATGACGCCTCGGGCTACCGGGTGGTGACGAACTTGCGGCCGACGTCGTTCGCGCCAGCGCGCCCTTGGGTCGCGCGGGAGCAAACTCCTAGATGTCGAAGTAGAGCGCGAACTCCCACGGGTGGGGCCGCAACCGGATCGCGTCGACTTCGTTCTCGCGCTTGTAGGAGATCCAGTTCTCGATGACGTCGGGCGTGAAAACGTCTCCCTTCAGCAGGAACTCGTGGTCCGCCTCAAGCGCGTCGAGCACCTGCGACAGGTCGCCCGGCGTACTCTCGATCTTGCCCAGCTCCTCCGGCGGCAGGTCGTACAGGTCCTTGTCCATCGGCTCCGGCGGCATGATCTTGTTCTGGACCCCGTCGAGGCCCGCCATCAGCATGGCGCTGAACGCAAGGTAGCCGTTGCAGGTCGGATCCGGGAACCGGCACTCGACCCGCTTCGCCTTCTCGCTCTTCGAGTAGACCGGGATCCGGACGGCCGCGCTCCGGTTCCGCATCGAGTAGATGAGGTTGATCGGAGCCTCGTAGCCGGGCACCAGGCGCCGGTACGAGTTGGTCGTCGGATTGGTCAGCGCGAGCAGCGCCGGCGCATGCTTGAGGATGCCGCCGATGTAGTGGACGGCGGTCTCGCTCAGGTCGCCGTAGGTGCCGGCCGCGAAGAACTGGTTCCGGCCGTTCTTCCAGATGCTCTGGTGCACGTGCATGCCGGAGCCGTTGTCCTGGAACACCGGCTTCGGCATCAGCGTAACCGTCTTGCCGTGCTTCCGCGCGACGTTCTTGACGGCGTACTTGTACTTCAGCAGCTTGTCGCCCATGTTGACGAGCGAGTCGAACCGCATGTCGATTTCTGCCTGGCCGGCGGTTCCCACCTCGTGGTGGTGCACCTCGATGTCGACGCCCAGCGCTTCGAGGGCGAGCAGCATCTCGGTCCGCAGGTCCTGGTGGCTGTCCATCGGGGGCACCGGGAAGTACCCCTGCTTGTAGCGGATCTTGTAGCCGAGGTTCCGGGAGTTCCCGGCGCCGTCCGGATTCTCCACACGTCCGGCGTTCCAGAAACCCTCGCCGGCGTCGATGTGGTAGTAGCCCTCGTTGTAGCCCTGCCCGAACCGGACGTCATCAAAGATGAAGAACTCCGGCTCCGGCCCGAAGTAGGCAGTGTCGCCGATGCCGGTCGACTTCAGGTAGTTCTCCGCCTTTTGCGCGATGTGGCGCGGGTCGCGGGAGTAGTCCTCGCCGGTCACCGGGTCCTTCACGTTGCAGATCAGGCAGAGCGTCGGCTCGGCCGAGAACGGATCCATGAACGCGGAGGATGCATCCGGGACGAGCAGCATGTCGCTCTCCTGGATCTCCTGGAACCCGCGGATGCTCGATCCGTCGAAGCCGATTCCCTCCTCGAACACGTCTTCCGCAAACTCCTTGGCGGACACCGTGAAGTGCTGCCACAGTCCCGGCAGATCGATGAACCGGAGATCGATAACGCGGATCCCCTCCCCCTCGATCTTCGCCATCACGTCATTCGCTGTCATTCCGCTACCTCTCCATCATGTTGGTGGTCGCTACTCCGTGGTGTTCCTCCTCGCGCGACGTTCGACCATCCGCGCGCACACCCTGTCCGCCGTCTGCGGCGCAACGCCTACACGACGTCGCGCTCTCCCGTCCGAATGACGCAACTCTGCTCGACCGGCAGGACGAAAATCCGTCCGTCGCCAATCTCGCCGGTCCGCGCCACATCCATGATCGCGTCGATCGCCGTCTCGACCTGGTCGTCCGCGACGACCACTTCGATCTTCACCTTGGGCAACAGGCTGATCTCGTACTCCCGGCCACGGTAGATGGAGGAGTGACCCCGTTGCCGGCCGTGTCCCCGCACCTCGCTCACGGTGATTCCCGACAGGTTCGCCTCGTTGAGGGCGTCCTTTATTTCGTCGACCTTGTTCGGTCTCACAATCGCCTTGATCAGTTTCATGCCGTCGTTCGTCCAGAAGGCCCTCGGTAGAGCGCCGCTCAGTGATTCGCCGCCGCCCCGAGCGTTTCCTCCAGGTCCGCCTTCAAACGCTCCTGTGTCTCCTCGGTCAGTTTGCCGCCCTGCTCCGTCAGGTGGAAGACGTCCAGCGCCTTCGTTCCCTCGGTGTTGATCAGCACCAGATCGATCGAACAACCGCTGTCCGCGATCGCGCGGCTTACCCGGTAGAGAAGCCCCCATCCGTTCGGCGCGACCATTTCCACCACCGTAAAGCGCTTCGAGTAGTGGTTGTTGTAGTGCACGTGGGGCGTTATCTGCTCGACCGGCAGCTTCTTCCGGCCGGCCCGCCAACGGCCCTTCAGCTTCTCATCGATCACCACCCGTCCGCCGATGACGTCGTCGAGCAGGGCCTCCAGCTCGTCGCGCGCGGACGGGTTCAGGGTGAGGAACTTCTCGCGGTCCTCGAACTCGAAGATATCGAGCGCCACGCCATGCTGATTGCTCATCACGTGGCCTCGCATGATGTCCATTCCGAAGAACGACAGCACCCCGCAGATGTTCGAGAAGAGGCGCGGCTGATCGAGCGCGATGGCGCTCAATTCCCACGACGTCTCATGCGTCTTGAGGATCGGTCTTACGATGCCGGGCTTCAGGTCCCTGGCCAGGCGAAGGTGGTCGTAGACCACCGGGCCGTCCACGAGCCGGAGGTAGCGCTGCGGAAACCCCTCGAGGTACGACGTGAGCTCCGCCTCCGTTATGTCGTCCGGACGCTGCACGTTCAGCGCGATCCGCGCGACTTCGTCGTGGTCGATCGAGTCGTCGCCATAGCCGAGCGTCAACTGGTTGTAGCTCTCGACGTAGAGCCGCCAGAGCATTTCTTCCTTCCACGGGGTCAGCACGCCGGGGCTCACCGCGTCGACATCGGCCAGGGTCAGGAGCGTCAGCAGCTTCAGCCGCTCCTCGGTTCCGACGAGCCGTGTGAAGCCGATCACCGTGTCGGGATCCTCGGCGTCGCGCCGGAACGCAACGACGGACATTTGCAGATGGTGGCGTATCAGGAACTCGACCATCTGCCGCGACCGTTCCGGCAGGCGAAGGCGCCGCATCGCGTCGTTCGCCATCCGGACGCCTTCTTCGGCGTGGTTCCGGTTCGTCCACTTGCCGACGTCGTGGAACATCAGCGCGAGCACCAGCAGCTCCGGCTCATCCAGTTCCCGGAGCAGCCCGGCGAACCGTTTCCGGCTGTGCGTCATCGGCGTGCAGAGATGCTCCACGTTGCGGATCGCGCGGAGGGTGTGCTCGTCGACCGTGTACCGATGGTAGAAGTCGCGCGTCACGTGGCAGTAGATCTTCTGGAACTCCGGAAACATCCGGCCCAGCAGGCCGCGGCTGTGCATCTCTTCCAGCCGGTCATAGAGCCCGGGGCGCGGGCGGAGCAGGTCCAGCAACTGATCGCGCTCCCGGTCTGTCGGAAAGAAGGCCTCCGGCATGTAGCGCTCGCCATGCCGTTCGACGCAGGTGAGCACCTGTTCCGACACGGTCGAGTCCCGCGCGAGCGCTTCCTCGAACGGGCGCAGCCAGATGCGTGGTTGCAGCGACGCGCGAGTTCCGTCGGCGAAGCGGATGCCGTCCCATGCCTGCACGAGGTCGTCGTCGATCGGCTCCACCGCAGTGTCGGCGTCTTCGGGCGCGGTGGCGGCCTTGAGCAGCGTCTGCAGGGATCGGTTGATGCGCCGGGCGTGATGGTAGTAAGTGCTCATCAGCCGCTCGACCTGCCGTCCCGGCTGCTCGCCGGGCGAACCGAACGCCTGGGCCACCGCTTCCTGCAACCCGTGCTCCAGCACGTTGGCGTTGCGCTTGCGCTCCATGTGCAGGACGGAGCGGACCCGCAGCATGAAGTCCTCGGCTTCGGCGAGGCGTCCGGGATCCACGTAGGTGTCGTACGGCCGGTCTTGCTCCATCCCCTGGAGCAGTCGGATCGCGGTCGCGTCGCGCAGCCCGCCCGGCGAATCCTTGACGTCTGGCTCCAGGTGAAACACGGTGTGGTTGAATCGCGACAGACGCTGCTTGATCAGATCGACCAGGGCCTTGCGCATGGCCGGGCGCCAGACCGAGCCGTTCGCCAGGCAGGTGTCGGCCACCCGCCCGAACAGGGCGCGGTCCCCTTCCAGGAAGCGCGCCTCCATGAGCGCCGTCAGGTACTCCGGGTTGTCCACCTCGGGCTGTGCGAGTTCGTCGAAGCGTCGGATCTGGTGGCCTACTTCAAACCCGAGGTCCCAGAGCGGGTGCAGGATCGCGCTGATGAACTTCTCTTCCGTCGCCCCGATCTCACCATCGAGGACTATCAGCAAGTCGATGTCGGAGTGGAGGCAGAGGTGACGCCGGCCGTACCCGCCGATGGGAATCAGGGCGCACGGCGTGTCGGTGACGGCGTCGGCGGCACGATAGATGCCGCGGAGGATGTCGTCGATCCGTGATGTGTAGCGTCCGAGCCAGCGGATGCCGCCGCGCGCATCCCGGGTGTTTTCCTTCAACTCCTCCCGGGCCGCGTCGAGTTGCGACCGCCAGGTCGGCCCAAGGGCAATTCCGCCGGCGTCGATCGGCGCGGCGTGGTTCGTGGGGAGCATCGCGGAGTCGATCAACGCAAGGTGGTCGCCTGTTAGCGCGCCATCAGTAGCCGACGCTGAAGCCGATGGAGCCGACGACCTGCACTTCGTTGCCGTCGTTCAGCGTTTCGAGATAGCCGCCGAGCAGCAGTGCGTGCACGCCGCCCGTCAGTTCCCAGGCGCCGTAGCCCTCCGGCACCGAAAGCGGCATGCTGGCCACGAGGCCGAGGTCGAAGAAGCCGAACCGGTCGTCGGCGCCGGCGCCATCCTCGTAGTAGTTCGTCAGGCTGAGACCCAGGGTGGCGGGCAGCGCGAGCGTGACTCTTCCGTCCAGGATTTCCATGGCCGGCTCGACCCCGAGTTCGACGTATACGCCCTCGCTTGCCCCGCCGTCCGCCTGGCCATCCATTTCAATCGCCAGGCCGACGTGAGGCGACATGGGAAACCGCAGCAGGTCGCTGTCGTCCATCGCGAGCGTCAGCGCCAGTTCGTGCACGGTGGAGAAGCTGTCGTTCGGACTGAGGTACGACGTGTAGGTGAGGCCGGCGCTCCAGTTGTCGAATCCGAACCCGAAGCCGGTGAAGAAGTCCGACTCGTACCACGGCTTCACGTTGAGGGCCGGGCCGTCGGCGCCCGTCTCGCCGGTGTGCAGGCTGTTCCAGGTACCGATCGTGAACGTGACCCCGGTCAATCCTTCGTCGCGCTGCAGCAGCGAGAACGAAGCGTCGGCGTAGGGCTGGGCAATCAGGCCTCCGGTCTCCTGCTTGATGCCACGGAAGAGGTACGCGTGGCTGAAGTCCATGCCGATGGTGGCGGAGGCGCGGCTGTCGCCTCCCTGCGCCAGCGCCGATTGCGGCGCCAGCGCGCCGATTCCAATGCCCGCCACCACCACTGTCGCGCACATTCGGGCTGCACCGCCCCCTCGCCAGTTCATTTCGAATAGCCTCCTCGCGGGATTTGTCCGGGCCCTGCACAAGCCAGGCTGCTGCGATGACGACAAACCAGCGTATCTTACCAAGCGGCCCACAAGCAGGAAACAGAAAGAAGGGGACCGAAGGTGGGTCAAGCCTTCGGTCCCCCGGTCGGACTCTGCAGAGGAGGACAGCAGAGTCGTGCTACAGGGCCTGCTAGTAGCCGAGACTCAGGCCGAACGTCGCCAGCAGCTTCGTGCTGCTGTCACCGCCGTCGATGGCATGGGCGCCCTCACCCAGCACCAGGGCGGTCAGGCCGATTCCCAATTCCCACGAGCCGTACTGCTCCGGGACGGCGAGCGGGATGCCGAGCGCCGCACCGGCTGACAGGAAGCCGAACCCGCTGTCGGAGATGACGCCCGGCGCGCTCTCGTACTGGTAGTAGTCGCTCAGGCTCATGCCGATGGCGACCGGGAAGGACAGGCTGACGGGCGCGTCGGCGAGAGGCGCCGCCGGTTCGATGCCGAACTCCAGGTAGTTCCCGGTGTCGTAGCCGTCGGCGCCGCCCGAGAGCTCCGCCGCGACCGTCAGATAGGGGCTGATGTAGCCGTCATCCACGCTCAGCCCGAGGGCCAGCTCCTTGGTCGTGCCCCAGCTTCCGCGCGGGCTCATGTAGGCGGTGTAAGTGACATCGAAGCCGACCATTCCGGCGGACGCTCCGATCCCGGCGTAGAAGTCGGTTTCGTAGAAGCTCTGAGGCGCTCCCGTGAAACCCTCGTCGCCGACCGAGTGGAGACTGCTCCAGGTGCCGGCCGTGATCGACGCGTTTCCGAAGCTCATGCTTCCCTCGAGGGTCGGCTGGGCGATGAAGCCGCCCGTTTCCTGCACGATGCCGCGGAAGTAGTAGTCGCTGACGACATCGACGCCGCTGCTCAGGCTGATGTTGCCGCCGTTCTGTGCCGCGGCGGGACTCGCGAAGAGGCCGGCCGCGGCGAAGACCGCGAGGGCGATGGTTGTGTTGCGAAGAGTAGTGCTCATCTGTCTGTTCCTCCCTGAAGCGTGAATTACTGATGCAGGTGCTGAATCTGGAAGCCCCCGTAGGCCTCCATTCCGTGCTCGCCGACGTCGAGGCCCATCCGTTCCTCGTTCTCGCTGACGCGGAGCCCCATGGTTGCCTTCAGCGCGTAGAAGATCACCAGGGCTGCCGGCAGGGAGATGGCGCCGTAGGCAAGGACGCCGATAAGCTGCGTGACGAACGAGTGGTCCGGGTTGACGCTGAAGATCCCGACCGCGAGGGTCCCCCAGACGCCGCAGACGAGGTGGACCGATATCGCGCCCACCGGATCGTCGAGTTGCGCCCGGTCGATCAGGATGACCGCAGCGACGACGATGAATCCGGCGATCAGGCCGATGACCATCGCCGCGTTGACGCTGACCGTGTCGGCGCCCGCCGTGATGCCGACCAGGCCGGCGAGCGATCCGTTCAGCACCATCGACAGGTCCGGCTTGTGCTGGACCGACCACGAGCCGATCATCGCGCCGACGACGCCGGCCGCCGCTGCGAGCGCGGTGGTGACGAACACCAGCGAAACGAGTCCCGGATCGGCGCTCAGCACCGAACCGCCGTTGAACCCGAACCAGCCGAGCCAGAGCAGGAAAACGCCGATGGTGGCAAGGGGCATGCTGTGGCCCGCGATGGGCCGCACCTTGCCGGCGACATACTTCCCGAGCCGCGGTCCGAGCACGATTACACCGGCCAGCGCGCCCCAGCCGCCCACGGAGTGGACCAGCGTCGATCCGGCGAAATCGTAGAAGCCCATCTGATCGAGCCAGCCGCCGCCCCATTTCCAGGAGCCCGCAATCGGATAAATGATTGCGACATAGATGGTCGTGAAGACCAGGAAGGAGCCGAGCTTGATTCGTTCCGCCACGGCGCCGGAGACGATGGTGGCGGCGGTGGCGGCGAACATCGCCTGGAAGATGAAGTCGGTCCAGTAGGTGTATCCCGGGTTATAGGCACTGGTGATGCCTTCGGCGCCGGCGTCGATGCCGAACCCGGCAAAGCCGAAGAACTGGCCGATCGAAAAGTCACCGGGATACATCAGGTTGAAACCTACGAACGCGTAGGTGAGCAACCCGATCGAGATGACGCCGGTGTTCTTGAACAGGATGTTGACCGTGTTCTTGGCCTGCGTCATTCCCGACTCCAGGCACGCGAAGCCGAGGTGCATGATGAACACCAGGAACGTGGCCACCAGCATCCAGGTGTTGTTGACGGCGAACATCTCGGCCGTCACGTCGTCCTGCGCGAACGCGGCGGCAGGCGCCAGCGCCACGAGGAGGAGCGCCGGCAAGGCGACGCGGCCGAAACGGGCGAGTGAGTGACGAACTGCGTGTGTCATGAGTGGTTCCCTGCTCCTGGTCGTGGGGTGGTTGCCTAGAGTGCCGTCGGGCCGGTCTCGCCGGTGCGGATCCGGATCGCCTGCCCCACGTCGCTGACAAAAATCTTTCCGTCGCCGATTTCACCGGTGCGGGCCGCGCCGGTGATCGCGTCAACCGCGGCATCGACGAGGTCATCGTCGACCACCAGGTCGATGCGGATCTTCGGAACGAAGTCGACCGAGTACTCGACGCCGCGGTACACCTCGGTGTGTCCCTTCTGGCGACCGAAGCCCTTGACCTCGGTGGCCGTAAGCCCGGCGATGCCCGCCTTGGCGAGGGCATCCCGCGCGTCGTCGAGCATGTGCGGCTTGACAATGGCCGTGATCAGTTTCATGCGCTCTCTCCCAGGTACCGTCCGTGCTGCACCGGCGATCTGACCGGTTTCGTTGTCGAGGCCGGCGTCAGCCGGACTGCGTTGCTGCTACGTTGCCAGTGCACTAAAGCAATATCCGTGCCAACTCTCGCCAAGCACTGGTTCTTTGGAGCCCCGGAGCCAATCAGCCGTGGGCTGCCGGGGTCAAAACGCCCGCGACGACGCGCCGCACGGTGAATCCCCGGCAGGGCGCCCCCAAGGAAGAAATACATTTATGTATATTTTAGTCATGGAATATACATAAATGTAGGTTTATGTCGTCTGCCTTGTGTAGGACGGGTCTCCGAGGCGCCTGGAACCCCGAAGAACGTGCGATCTGGCTGTTTCTTGCGTGCCAGCAGGGGCTGCCGGAGTCCGGAGGGCATCCGGCGGCACCGCGGAGAGAGGAGCAAGATCTACACAATTGTGTTGAATCTGGACCAGAGGCTACAAAAATGTAGTCTCAGTTTTGCTACCGAAAACGTCGGCAGTCAATCCCGTACTTCTTGACCTTGTAGTTGACGATCCGCTCGGTGGAATCGAGCAGCCTGGCCGCCTTCACGCGGTTCCCGCGGGTCGTCTTGAGGGCGTCCTGCAGAAGGTCCTTCTCGTAGGCGGCCACCGCATCGCCTAGCGGGACGCGTGTGACCGTGCCGGATGCTTCCGCCGTCTGGAGGCTGGGAGGCAGATGGTGTGCGTGGATCACGCTGCCGTCGCAAACCAGGGTTGCCCGCTCGATGGTGTTCTCCAGCTCACGCACGTTGCCGGGCCAGTGGTACGCCATCAGCATGTCGATGGCCGGCGTGGAGATCCGCTTCACGTCCTTGCGGTGTTCCACGGAGTACTTCTCGATGAAGCTGTCGGCGAGGAGCTGGATGTCGGTCTTCCGCTCGCGCAGCGGGGGCACGAATATCGTGAAGACGTCGAGCCGGTAGTGGAGATCCTCGCGGAACGTGCCGCTGGCGATAGCCTTCTCGAGGTCGGCGTTGGTGGCCGCGATCAGCCGCACGTTCGCACGGATCGGCTCGACGCCGCCCAGGCGCTCGAACTCTTTCTCCTGGAGCACGCGGAGCAGCTTGATCTGTGTTGACAGGTTGATGTCGCCGATCTCGTCCAGGAACAGGGTGCCGCCCTCGGCGAGTTCGAAACGGCCTTTCTTTCGCGCCGCGGCGCCGGTGAACGCGCCCTTCTCATGGCCGAACAGTTCCGCCTCGATGAGTGAATCAGGCAATGCGGCGCAGCTCACCTTGATAAACGGCCTTTTTGCCCGCGGCGAGTTGTAGTGGATGGCGTGGGCGATCAGTTCCTTGCCGGTGCCGGACTCGCCCCGGATCAGGACCGTCGTATTGGTCGCCGCCACCTGCGTAATCTGTTCGTACACCTGCCGCATCGGGCCGCTCGTCCCGATGATCTGCGCGAAGTCGTACCGTTCCTTGAGTTCCGCCTTGAGGTGGATGTTCTCGTCCAGCAGGCGCTGCCGCTCCGCTTCGGCCGCCTCCTTCAGACGGATCGCCTGGCCGAACATGCTGGCGACGACGCGGCAGACATGCAGATCGCGGTCGTAGTGCCGTTTCGCCTCGAAGCGGAAGTCGATATTGAGCGCTCCAATCGCGTTCGTGGCGCCCGGAATCGGCACGCACAGGAAGGTGATCTCGGAGCGCGCGCCCTTCGGCCGGCGGCCGGTCCGATGGAGGAATTCCGGCTCCTGGCTGATCTGCGGCACCACGACGGGTTGACCGGAAGCGACCACGCGGCCGGTGATTCCTTCACCCATCTCCCACTCGGCGTGCCGCCCCTCGCCAAGTACGCCCGCCGACGCCCATACGCGGAGACGTCCCGTATCCGGGTCCGAAAGGACGACGGCGCTCCGGATGACGCCGTAGTCGTTGTCGAGGATCTCCAGCGCCCGTTGCAACCCGGCGCGGGGCGACTGCGCCACGGTAAGCGCCTGATTGATCTCCGCCAGCATCGCCAGCGGCCTGACTTCCTCAGGGAGTGACTTCAGCCTGATCTTTGGCATGAATACCGGCTGTCCGGCGGGCAGGGCTGTTGTCCTGCGCCGGGGTGTCGTCGTGCGCGCGCGGCGCGTCGAAGCCATACGCCCGAAGGCGCATGCAAATTCCTTGCCAGTCCTTCAGACCGGCTCCGGAAGGCTCGAGACGCCCATCAGCCAGGCGTCGATCCCGCGTGCCGCGCTCCGTCCTTCCGCGATCGCCCAGACGATGAGCGACTGGCCCCTCTGCATGTCCCCCGCGGTGAAGACGGACGGCACGGAGGTCATCCAGTTCCGGTCGCGCCAGACGTTGCCGCGTTCGGTCAGGCGGACATCGAGTTCCTCGAGCATCCCCGGCCGCTCCGGCCCCAGGAACCCCATTGCGAGCAGGACCAGGTCGACTTCCTGCTCGAACTCGGTGTCCGGCACGGGTTCGAACGACAGCCGGCCGTCAGCCCGCACCATCTCCACCTGCCGGCCATGCAGCCTGGCGACGCGTCCGTCTTCGGTTCCGGTGAACCGCTCGGTCGACACCGAATAGACGCGGTCGCCACCCTCCTCGTGCGCCGCTGACACCCGGAAGATGTTCGGCCAGGTCGGCCAGGGATTGTCGGCGGCCCGTTCGTCCGGCGGCCGCGGGAGCAACTCGAACTGCGAGACGGAGGCGGCGCCCTGACGGTGGGCGGTGCCCAGGCAGTCCGCCCCGGTGTCTCCGCCGCCGATGATCACGACGTGCCTGCCGGTCGCGGTGATTGCCTCCGCGTCCGGTATCGTCTCGCCTTCGTTGCGGCGGTTCTGCTGCGTCAGGTAATCCATGGCGAAGTGGATGCCCTTGAGCTCCCGCCCCGGCACCTTCAGGTCGCGCGGCCATCCGGCCCCGCCGGCGAGCAGCATCGCGTCGTGCCCGTCGCGCAGCTCGACGGCGGAAACGTCCGCGCCGACATTCACACCGGTCCGGAATCGCACTCCCTCGGATTCCATGATGTCGAGCCTCCGCGTCAGGAAGCGCTTCTCCATCTTGAACTCCGGAATGCCGTAGCGGAGCAGGCCGCCAATCCGGTCCGACTTCTCGAAGACGGTGACGGTGTGGCCGGCCCGGTTCAGTTGATCCGCGGCGGCCAAGCCGGCGGGGCCGGAGCCGACCACCGCCACCGTCTTGCCGGTCCGGATCGCCGGCGGCTGCGGCGCAATCCAGCCCTGCTCGAACGCATGCTCGACCGTGGCGAGCTCGATCGACTTGATGGTGACCGCGTCGTCGTCTATGGCCAGGACGCACGAGCCTTCGCACGGGGCGGGGCAGAGGCGCCCGGTCCACTCGGGGAAGTTGTTGGTCTTGTGTAGCCGGTCGATCGCCTCGCGCCACTTGTCGCGGTAGATCAGATCGTTCCAGTCGGGGATCAGGTTGCCGAGCGGGCAGCCCTGGTGGCAGAAGGGAATGCCGCAGTCCATGCAGCGCGCCCCCTGCGCCCGCAGGTCGACATCCGCGTAGGGCAGGTACACCTCGTTCCAGTCGTTGACCCGCTCGCCCTTGGGCCGCTTCGGCGCCGCCTGCCGGTCGATCTCGAGGAATCCCTTCAGCTTGCCCATCGTTTTCCGTTCGGTTGGTTCGCGCGCCGAGTCTACGACGCCACCCCGATCAACTCGGCGAATTCCGGCTCGCGCGCCTCCGCCCGGGCGCGCGCCTCGGCTTCGAGAACCCGCTTGTAGTCGCGCGGCATCACCTTGACGAAGCGGGCGCGCGTCGCCTCCCAGTCATCCAGCAGGCGGCGCGCCACCGGGCTGCCGGTCAGCTCGGTGTGGCGCGCCAGCAGGTCCTTCACGGTTGGCACGTCGTCGTCGGCGAGCGCTTCCAGATCGACCATTCCCGGGTTGCACCGGGTCGCGAAACGGCCATCGACGTCGAGCACCCAGGCGACCCCGCCGCTCATGCCGGCCGCGAAGTTCCGCCCCGTCCTGCCGAGGACGACGACACGCCCTCCGGTCATGTACTCGCAGCCGTGGTCTCCCACCGCCTCGACCACCGCATGCGCGCCGCTGTTCCGGACACAGAACCGCTCGCCGGCGATTCCCCGGAAGAAGGCTTCGCCGCCGGTCGCCCCGTACAGCGCCACGTTGCCGATGATGATGTTCTTTTCGGCCGTGAACGTCGCCTCGGCCGGGGGCCGGACCACGAGGTGGCCGCCCGAGAGCCCCTTGCCGCAGTAGTCGTTGGCGTCGCCGTCCACCGTCATCGTCACCCCGCGCGGCAGGAACGCTCCGAAGCTCTGGCCGGCGGAGCCGGTGAAGTGGATGCGGATCGTCTCGTCCGGCAACGCCTCCGCTCCCCAGCGCTTCGTGATGTGGTAGCCGAGCATCGTGCCGACGGTGCGGTTGACGTTCCGGATCGGCAGATCGATCGCTACCGGCGTCCGGTGGTCGATCGCTTCCCGGCACCGTTCGATCAGCGTGTTGTCGAGCGCCTGGTCGAGCCCGTGGTCCTGCGGCTCCGTGCAGTACCGGCCCACCGTGGGGGGGACGTCGGGCTGGTGCAGGATGCTGGAGAGATCGACGCCGCGCGCCTTCCAGTGGTCGACCGCCGACTTCATGTCGAGCCGGTCGGAGCGGCCGATCATCTCGTCCATCGTCCGGAAGCCCATGTGCGCCATCAGCTCACGCACTTCCTGGGCCACGAACCGGAAGTAGTTCTCCACGAACTCCGGCTTGCCCGAGTAGCGCTTTCTGAGCTCGGGATTCTGGGTAGCGATGCCGACCGGACAGGTGTCGAGGTGGCAGACGCGCATCATGATGCAGCCGGACACCACGAGCGGGGCGGTGGAGAAGCCATACTCCTCGGCGCCCAGCAGGGCGGCGATGATGACGTCGCGCCCCGTCTTCATCTGGCCGTCCACCTGCACGACGATCCGGTCGCGCAGGTCGTTGAGGGTCAGCACCTGCTGCGTCTCGGCCAGCCCCAGCTCCCACGGGACGCCCGCATGCTTGATGCTGGTGAGGGGCGAGGCGCCGGTGCCGCCGTCGTGGCCGGAGATGAGCACGACGTCGGCATGCGCCTTCGAAACGCCGGCGGCCACCGTGCCGACTCCCACCTCGGCCACGAGCTTCACGTGGACGCGCGCCTCCGGATTCGAGTTCTTCAGGTCGTGGATCAGTTGGGCCAGATCCTCGATCGAATAGATGTCGTGGTGGGGCGGCGGCGAAATCAGCCCCACGCCCGGCGTCGAGTAGCGCACCTTCGCGATCCAGGGGTACACCTTGAATCCGGGGAGCTGGCCCCCCTCGCCCGGCTTCGCCCCCTGCGCCATCTTGATCTGCAGGTCGTCGGCGTTCACCAGGTACTCGCTCGTCACGCCGAAGCGGCCGGACGCCACCTGCTTGATCGAGCTTCGCCGAAGGTCGCCGTTCGCGTCGGGGACGTAGCGAGCCGGGTCCTCGCCCCCTTCGCCGGTGTTCGACTTCGCGCCCAGGCGGTTCATCGCGATGGCGAGCGTCTCGTGCGACTCGGCGCTGATCGACCCGTACGACATCGCGCCGGTGGAGAAGCGACGGAAGATCGCCTCGGCCGGCTCCACGTCGTCGATCGGAATCGGCCGGCCGGCCGGCTTCAACTCGAGGAGGCCCCGCAGCGTCGCCCGCTTTCGGTTCTGATCGTTCACGAGGGTGGCGTACTCGCGGTAGATCCGGTTCTGGTTGCTGCGCGTCGCGTGCTGCAGCTTGAAGACGGTCTCCGGATTGAACAGGTGGTACTCGCCGTCGCGGCGCCACTGGTACTCGCCCCCCGTATCCAGCTCGTCATCCTCCCGGCGGCGACCGTCGAACGCCTGCCCGTGGCGGCGGATCACTTCCTCGGCCACCGTGTCGATGCCGATGCCGCCGACGCGCGATGCGGTCCAGGTGAAGCAGGTGTCGACGAACCCCTTGTCGAGGCCGACCGCCTCGAAGATCTGTGCGCCGCGGTAGCTCTGCAGCGCCGAGATCCCCATCTTCGACATCACCTTCAGCACGCCCTTCGTGCATGCCTTGATGTAGTTGGCAATGGCCTGCTCCAGGTCGATATCCTCCACCTCGCCGTCGGCCAGGAGCTCCTCGAGCGTCTCGAAGACGAGGAAGGGGTTGATGACCGCCGCGCCGTAGCCGACCACCAGCGCCATGTGGTGGCACTCACGTGCCTCGCCCGTCTCGACGATCAGCGAGCAGCGGGTCCGCGTGCCCGCGCGCACGAGGTGATGGTGGACGCCGGCGGTGGCGAGCAGGGCCGGAACCGGTGCGTGATTCGCGTCAACACCCCGGTCCGACAGGATCAGCAGCGTCGCGCCGTCCGCCACGGCGGCGCTGGCGGCTTCGCGTAGGTCGTCCATCGCGCGTTCCAGCCCGGCCGTGCCCTTCGCCGGGTCGAACAGCATCGGCAGCGTGACCGATCGGAACGCCGGGTCGTCCAGCGCCTTCAGCTTCGCCAGATCACCGTTGGTGATCACCGGCGCGTCCACCTTGACGTGGTGGCAGGAACGGGCGTCGGGCGCGAGCAGATTGCCTTCGGCGCCGAGGGTCGAGCCCATGTCCGTTACCAATTCCTCGCGGATGGCGTCGAGCGGTGGGTTCGTCACCTGCGCGAAGAGCTGCTTGAAGTAGTCGTAGAGCAGGCGCGGCCGATCCGAGAGGACGGCGAGCGCGGTGTCGGTCCCCATGGATCCGGTCGGCTCGATGCCTTTCTGGGCCATGGGGGCGATCAGGATCCGGAGGTCTTCTTCCGTATAGCCGAACGCCCGCTGCCGGTCGCGGACCGATGACCGCGGCGCGGGCGGTGCGGCGGGAACCGCCGGCAGGCCGTCGACGTGGATCAGTTCCCGGTCCAGCCACTCGGCGTACGGATGCTCGCGGGCCAGCTCCGTCTTGATTTCCTCGTCGTCGACGATGCGTCCCTGGGCCGTGTCGACCAGAAAGATCTTTCCCGGGTGGAGGCGTTCCTTGACCAGGACGTTCTCCGGTCGGATGTCGAGCACGCCCACCTCCGACGCCATCACCACCAGGTCGTCCTTCGTCACGATGTAGCGCGACGGCCGGAGGCCGTTTCGGTCGAGGACCGCGCCGATCACCGTCCCGTCCGTGAATGCGATCGACGCCGGTCCGTCCCACGGTTCCATCAGCGAGGCGTGGTACTCGTAGAACGCTTTCCGCTCCGGGCTCATCGACTCGTGGTTGCGCCAGGGCTCCGGAATCATCATCAGCACCGCGTGGGCGAGCGGGCGTCCGGTCAGGGCCAGGAATTCCAGTACGTTGTCGAATGTCGCCGTGTCGCTTTGACCCTCCCGGATCAACGGGAAGAGCTTCTGAAGATCGTCGTTGCCGAACGCCTCGGAGCGGCAGAGCGATTCGCGCGCCCGCATCCAGTTGATGTTGCCGCGCAGCGTGTTGATCTCGCCGTTGTGCGCGATGTAGCGATAGGGGTGGGCCAGCGGCCACGACGGGAAGGTGTTGGTCGAGAAACGGGAGTGGACGAGGGCCAGCGCCGTTTCGACGTCGGGATCGACGAGGTCGGGGAACATCTGCTCGATCTGATCGGAGATCAGCATCCCCTTGTAGACAATCGTGTTCGACGAGAGGCTGGCGACGTAGTAGAGGGCGCGCTCGCGCAGCTCGAGCGTGTCGGCGGCGTGCGCCATGCGCATCCGGATGACGTACAGCTTCCGCTCGAAGCGAAGGTGGGCGTCGGGTGTGCCGTCCAGATCGGCGCTGCGGCCGATGAAGATCTGCCGGATCACCGGCTCGCCGCTCCGCGCCGTGGCGCCGAGGTGCGAGCTGTCGGTCGGGACGTCGCGCCATCCCAGGAGCTGCTGGCCCTCCTCGGCGACGATCTCGGCGAAGCGCGATTCAACCCGCCGCCGCTCGTCGGCGTCGCGCGGCAGAAAGATCATGCCGACGCCGTAGGCGCCCGGCTCGGGCAGGTCGAAGCCTGCCTCCGCGGCGGCCTTCCGCAGGAACTTGTGGGGAAGCTGCAGCAGGATGCCGGCGCCGTCGCCGGTGGTCTTCTCGCAGCCGCACGCGCCGCGGTGAAGCAGGTTGATCAGCACCTCGATCGCCTGCTGGACCAGCTTGTGCGAGCGCTGGCCCTTGATGTTGACGACGAAGCCGACGCCGCACGAGTCGTGCTCGAACGCCGGGTCGTACAGACCCTGAGCTTCAGGGAGTCCGCCGGCAGGGGCACCGGGAGCGGAGTGTCTGTCCTTCATGCTGGTCCCCTTCTCAGGCGGCCTGTTCGGCGCTCGCCTGTCGGAGCACCCGGATGAACTCGGTCACCGCCGGACTGAGCCGGCGTCCGCGACGATGGACGATGCTGAGCGGCCGGACGAACGGCGCCTCGCCGTCGAGCGTATCGAGCGGCACGGCGACCAGCGCGTGCAGTTCCACCTCGCGGCGGAGGGTCGGTTCCGGCAGGATGGCGACGCCTGCGCCGTCCTCCACCGCCTGCTTGATGTTCTCGATGTTGTCGAACTCGGCCACGACCTGGACGTCCGCTTCGTTCCGCCTGAGGTAGCGGTCGAGCTCGCGGCGCACCGGGAGTCCCCGGTCGAACGTCACGAACGCCTCGCCGGCCAGCTCCCATGGTCCGATGGCCGAATTCCGCCTCGCGAAGCGATGCGACGGCGGACAGGCGACCATCATCGTCTGTTCCTGCCACGGCACCACCGTCAGGTCGCGTCCTGGCGCCGCGAACGCCAGCAATCCCAGGTCGTACTGATCGCTCTGGATGCAGGTCGGGATCTCGTCGGGGTGCATGTAGTCGATGTCGACGTGCGCGCCCGGCTCCGCCGCGCGGAACCGGTCGACGTACTGGTTCAGGTCATGCATGCCGACCGAGTAGATGGACGCCAGGCGCACGGTGTGTCCGGCCCGGTCCGTCTTTCGCCGTACCGACTCCTCGAGCTCCCGATACCGCTCGACGATCTCCTGGGATCCCTTGAAGAAGAGCTCGCCCTCGGGCGTCAGCCGCCAGGGCCGCCGGGACCGGTCGATCAGTTGCGCGCCGATCCGCCGCTCGATCTGCCGCACGGTCTGGCTGGCCGACGACTGCGACACCGAATTGGCGAGCGCGGCCCGCGAAAAGCTCTGGTGCCGGACGACGTCGCAATAGATACTGAGGGCCTCGATCTGCATGGGATGAACGGCCATTCTAGACGCGGCATTGGCTAATAGCAAGCGCTATCAGCATTAGTTATTTTAATGCTAATAGGCGCTGTGCCGCCTTTCGCGCCAGGTGCGCCGGCGTCCACGCCGGCATTGACTGTTCTCTTGCCGGCCTGGAGGCCGGCGAACCCCGGTTCCAGCTAGACGAGGGTCTCGAGGGCCGGCGCGTTCGGGATGCGAAGCGTGACGCCGGTGCGGCCGCCGTCCGCGAGGGGGGCCGATTCCACACGCGTCTCGCCGAAGATGAGCCGTGCCGCCTGTTCGACGGCTCCTTGCAGGGCCCGCTCCACGCCGGCGGTCTTCGGCGCGTGCAACTGGTCGTTGACGACAAGCTCGATTCGATCGACCTGGAACGGTATTGCTCCGTCCGGGTCGTCCGCCGTGTCCTGCTGCAGGCGCCGGGCGGCGAAGAAGAGCGTGCTCGCGGCGTCGGCGATGCGGTCGGCAAACGAGCCGGGAGTCTTCCGCTTGATCGTGTAGGCGAAGCCGGCGCGCCGGTGGCAGTCGAAGATGTAGTTCGCCTCGTGGGCTACGAGCAGGACGTTCGGCGACTCGGGCAGGTGTCCGTAGTCGGCGACATCGATCAGCAGGCCGGGGACCGCCCGTTCGCGGATCCACTCGTGGAAGATATCGATGATCTCACGCGGACGGACCGCACGGCCCTCCGCGATGAAGAGCTTGAGGCTGAAGCGCTCGATGGCGTCGACGTCGATTGCGTGAGCCACGTGGGCGGCCTGCGCCATGGGACTTGCCGCCCTCAGGCGGTCGGCGACCCCGCGGCGGCGGGCGCCGCGCCGACGCCGCCGGCCGGCCGTGCGGCCAGTCGGGCGGCGCAGGCATGGCACGCTTCGAGAAAGAGCTGCGCCTCTTCAATCAGGTGGTGCACGGTTTCTCCGGTCTCGCGGGGGCCGGAGCCATGCCGGCGGAAGAGGTACATCGCGAACTTCCCCCCGGCGTACTTGTCGAAGAAGACCTGGGTGTCGAAGAAGCGGGTCCTGAACTCGCGCACCACCGTGTCGGCGTCGTCCCCGATGTCGATGAACTCGGTCTTGATCAGCCCGCGGGCGCCCAGCAGCATGGCCCGATAGGCGAGTGCGTCGGCCTCGGCCGGCGAGCCCTCCTCCAGCTTCAACTGCGCTTCGAAGATCTGCGCCTCGGCCGCCGCGAGGTCGAACTCGGTGAGCGTGACCACTTCGCCGGCGCATTCGCCGACACCCATGTCACCCAACGTGAACTCGCGCGGATCGCCCCAGTCGGAATAGAAGGACGGGTCGTCGTCGTGCGGCGGGACGGTTGCGAGGTCGGCGAACATCTCGCGCAGCTCACGTTTGCCGATCCGCCGCGTGTAGTCCTGGAACGTCTCGTTCTCCCGCCGCTCGGCGACGAACCGGCTGGTGATTCTGTCGATCACCTCCGGGATGCGCTTCGACGGAATCGCGCCCGAGGCCAGTCCGTAGGACCCGGCGTTCTCCGTCCACTGCCCGCCCAGCACCACCTGGAAGTGCGGGACGGCGTAGCCGCGGACGTTCCGGCTTACGCCGTAGAAGCCGAGGTCGGCGATGTGATGCTGGCCGCACGAGTTGAAGCAGCCGCTGGTCTTGATCCGGAGACCGCGGACGGCCGGGTCGGTCGTCTCGTCCTGCCCCCCGAGGTGATTGGCCAGCTCCGCCGCCAGGCCGCGTGAAGAGGCTATGCCCAGCTTGCACGTGTCGGTTCCGGGGCACGCGGTAATGTCGGTGATCGTCCCCGCGCCCGGGCTGTCCAGCCGGATTGCCCGCAGCCCGTCGTACAGCCCTCCGAGATCCGCTTCCCGCACCCACCGCAGGACGATGTTCTGCTCGGCCGTCGCCCGCGCCTCGCCGTTCGCGTAGCGCTCGACGAGGGTGGCCAGGCCACGCATCTGGGCGGACGTGAGATCGCCCAGGGGCAGCGTGACGGTGACGACGGCGTAGCCCGCCTGGCGCTGGCGGTAGACGTTGGTCCGCGCCCATCCGTCCAGTCGCTGCCGGGCGGCGTCGGCGCTGCCGTTTCCGTTGCGCAGCGACACCGGGACGCCGGATGGGCCCCGAGTCGCGTCGGCGGACGGTCCCGCCGCATCGGGAGTGCTGGCCGCCGCGTCCGGAGTGCCGGCCGCCGCGTCCGCGACGTACGCCGTCCAGCGCGGATCCTCCGGCAGCCCCGCCCGTTCTTCCAGCACGAGCCGCCGGAACTCCTCGATTCCAAGCTGGGCGACGAGGAACTTGATCCGCGCCCGGGCGCGGTTCTTCTTCTCGCCCATGCGGGCGAAGACGCGCGCGATCGCCTGCGCCGTCGGCAGCAACTCCTCGACCGGCAGGAACGGATCGAACAGCTTCGCCTGGTACGGCACCGCGCCGAGCCCGCCGCCGACGTAAGTCTCGAAGCCGCGACGCTCGACGCCGTTCTCCGTCTTCGTGACCGCGATCAGCCCCAGGTCGTGCATCGCCACCAGGCCGCACGCCTCGTCGCGGCATCCGGAGAAAGCCACCTTGAACTTCCGGCCGAAGTCCTGCGTGTCGGGGTGGCCGAGCAGGAATTGCATGCACGCCACCGCGTAGGGCGTGACGTCGAACGTCTCGCCGTGGCACACACCGGCGAGCGGGCAGGCGGTGACGTTGCGGACGGTGTTCCCGCATGCCTCGCGGGTCGTGATGCCGACCGCCGCGAGGCGGCGCATCATGTCGGGGGTGTCGTCGATATGGACGAAGTGGAGCTGGATGTCCTGCCGTGTCGTCACATGGCAGACTCCGTCGCTGTACTCGTCCGCAAGCTCGGCGAGCGTACGCATCTGCTCGGGGTCGAGCAGTCCCATCGGGATCTTGATCCGCTGCATGCCGGGCGCGTCCCAGACGGTGTCGGGGCCCTTGGTCAGCTTGTCCGCCGGATACTGCAGCGGCTTCGGGCCGGTTCCGTCGTTCCGCTGTCCGTTGTCGTAGCGTTGCCCGTAAACGCCCCGGCGCAGCCGCGTCTCGGCGAAGACCTTCTCGTCGATCTTTCCCTGGCGCCGAAGCTCGATCTGACTCTCGAACAGATCGATCTCCGCGCCGAGATCCGCCGGAATCCGTTCCGCCAGTTCTGTCTTCCAGTTCATCGCACCTGCCCCCCGGCGCGGCGTCTTCCGGCCGCCCCTTCGGCATCCAATTCCCCGTCGCCGCGACGCTCCGCGTCCGCTCCGATCAGGAGCCGCAGCCGCGCCACCTCGCCGACCACAATCGTCCCCGGCGCCGGCGTTTCGCTACCGCGTTCCGGGCTCGCCCCGCCTGCCTCGCCCGCCGGTTCGAACCGCTCGTCGGCCAGCGCGTCCAACCGACCGCGCCAGGTCGCCATGCCGGGGGTTGCCGCCCCCAGGACGACGGCAGCCGGCGTGTCGGGCCGCCACCCGACATCGAGAAGCGTCCGCGCAATCCGCTCGCGGTTCCGCAGTCCCATCAACACCACGAGGGTCATCGATTCCGGCGCCACGCCGCGCAGGATCGGCTCATAGGCCTCCGGCGCATGTCCGGACACGACGGTGAATCCCGTCGTCATGCCGCGATGCGTGACCGGAATCCCGGCAAGGCCCGGCGCCGCCACGGCCGACGTCACGCCCGGGATCACCTCGAAAGGCACGCCCGCCGACGCCAGGGCCAGCGCTTCTTCGCCGCCGCGCCCCAGCAGGAACGGGTCGCCGTTCTTCAGCCGGACTACCCGCTTGCCGCGCCGCGCGCCCCGAATCATCAGACGGTGGATGGTCTCCTGCGTCACCGCCGGCCGCCCGGCGCGCTTGGCGACGCTGAAGTGCTGAGCGCGGGTGGCGAGACCGACCGTCGATTCGGGTACCAGCCCGTCGTACAGCACGAGATCCGCTTCCGCGAGACACTGCGCCCCGCGTACCGTGAGGAGATCGGGATCGCCCGGTCCGGCGCCGATCAGCGAGACGAAGCCGCCGCCAGGGTGCGCCGGCGTCCGCGCCGGCGGGGCGCTCCCGGGTCCGCCGGCATCCATGCCGGCCTCCGGTCGCCCGTCCTGGCCGTCCCGTCCGTACAGCGCGATGAGCGCTTCCAGAAGCTCGGGCCGCCGCGCCTCCATCGGCGTGCCGTCCCGCCGCCACCGGGCGCGCAGTCGATCCGACTCGGCGAGCCAGCGCTCGAGATCCGTCTCGGGGAGGACCGCGTCGAGTCCTTCGCGGAGCAGCCCCGCGATCGCCGGCGCCCTTCCGTCGGTCGAAATTGCCATCGTCGCGCCGGCGCGGCGCACGACGCCGCCGAGATAGAGACTGGCGTTCGGCGGATCGTCGACCGCGTTGACGAAGAGCCGGCGGTCGCCGGCGGCGCGCGCCACTTCGCGGTTCACTTCGGATGTCGCGGCGGCGACCACCAGCCAGACGCCGTCGAGGTCCGACGGCTCGAACCGGCGACGGATCACCGCGATGTCGGGGATCGAGGCGATCGCATCGACGATGGCCGGTGCGACCACCGTCACCCTGGCTCCCGCGTCGAGCAGCCCCCGAAGCTTGGAGGCGGCAACGCCGCCGCCGCCGACGACCAGCACGCGCCGGCCGTTCAGCTTCAGGAACGCGGGAAAGAGCTGCATCGGTTGTTCGAATCCTGCGTCACGGGCCCGCCGGCGGGGTGGTCGGTTCCGGTGCCGCGTGCAGGCCGCACTCGGTCTTCGCGGTGCCCCGCCAACGTCCCGACCGTTCGTCCTCGCCCGGCGCGACCCAGGTCGTGCACGGCCAGCAGCCGATGCTGGGGAAGCCCCGGTCGTGCAGCGGGTTGTAGGGCACGTCGTGCTTCACGAGGTAACGCCAGACATCCTTCGACGTCCACGTGACGAGCGGATTCACCTTCGCGATCTCGAACTTGCCGTCCCACTCGACCGTCCGCGCGCTTGCGCGCTGCGGCGTCTGATCGCGGCGGATGGCGGCGATCCAGGCATCGACGTTCGCCAGTTCCTCGCGGAGCGGGATCACCTTCCGCATGGCGCAGCAGCGGTCGGGCGAGCGTTCCCAGAGCCGATCGCCGTACACGGCGTTCTGTTCGTCCACCGCCAGCGCCGGCTTCACGCCGCGGATCGTCAGCCCGTAGCGCGCCTCGAGTCGTTGCCACAGATCACGCGTCTCGTCGAAGATCAGGCCGGTGTCCAGCGTGAAGATGTCGATCGGCAGCGCATGGCGTCCGATCAGATCGATCAGCACGCAACCCTCCGGACCGAACCCGGTGGCGAACGTCAGGCGGTCGGCATACTCGTCCACCGCCCAGCGCAGCACGTCCTCCGGGGCCACTCCCTCCAGCATCGCGGCGACCGTCGCCAGGTCGTTTTCTTCCGCGTACCCGTTGTCAAGCCGTTCCGCCCGTTCCAGAACCGTCGTGCTCACCAAATGCCTCCGTACGCCAGCCAAAGGTCGTTCGTTCCACCGAACGTCGCCAGATGAATGCCGAGCAACAGCAGCACGGTTGCGAGACCGGCGCGCAGGACGCGCTCCGGAACCGCGACCGACATCCGCGCCCCAAGCAGGACGCCGGGGATGGCGCCCGCAAGCACCAGCCCCGCCAGCGCCAGATCGACGCGTCCCGCCGCGGCATGACCGACCGTCGCCGCCGCCGACAGAAAGAGCGCATGGACCAGGTCGGTCCCGACCGTCGTCCGCGCGCCGAGGGGATAAGCGAGGACGAGCGCACAGAGCAGAAGCGAACCGCTCCCGACGCTCGTGGTCGCGACCAGCACGCCGACAACGAAGCCGATCGCGACCGTCACGCGCGTCGCCGGCTGTGTCGCGGACCGCAACTTTCCGGTGAAATGGACGCGCAGCCAGAGCGCACCGCCCGCGAGCACCAGCACGACGCCGAGGGCGCGCGTCAGCCAGTAGTCGATTTGCGCCACCGGCAGCGCACCGAGAATGGCGAGCCCCACGACGGCGCCCGGAATCGATCCGAGGGCCAGGCGTCCCACCGTCGGCCAGTGCACCTCGCGGCGCAGCGCGTAGAAGCCGCCCCCGAAGAGCTTCATGACACTCGCGATGAGCACGTCGGAGCCGATCGCGATCGGCGCCGGCACGCGCGCGATCAGGATCAGCGCCGGCGTCAGCAGCGCGCCGCCGCCGGTGGACGTGGCTCCGACCAGCAGGCCGACCACGAAGCCGATCAGGGCGGGCGCGATCTCGGTCACGCGGAAACCCTCGCACCGCGAGGCGCGCTGCCGTTTGTCGCCCTGGCCGTCCCGTTCACCATCTGCGTTCCGTTCATCCGTTCTATCGTTCGACGCGGCCACAAAAAAAGCCCGAAGGGCGTTGCCCCCCGGGCTTTCAGTCTGTCGCGCGTCGTCTGATGTCTGCTTTTCGCTTACGCCATCGATGCATCCGAACGCGTACGACCATCGCCCAGGGGAGCCCCGTGGGGCCCCATACAACAGCAGCAACAACAGGCGCAGCCGGGGGTGATGATCGGAACGTTCATGCGCGTGAGGGGAATTGTAGCCCCATCTGCACCTCGGGAGTCAAGTGGCGGCGGAACGTCAGCTGACCTCGGCGATCCGGGCCACGAGGGAACGGACAGCCTCCGGCAGTTCGAGGGACGTGACCGCGGCGCGTCCGTCGTCCGACATCTTGCGCCAGGTCTTCTTCAGGATGTCGGCCACCTTGTCGTCGTCGTGCTTCGCGGCGAAGTCCGCGAGGTAGTGGGTGAGGAAGACGTGGCAGATGATGTCCTCGAGAAGCTGGACGTCGGGGTCGGCCTTGAGGCGGTCCTTACGGACGAGGGCCTGGACCCGCGCGATCGTCCGCTCGTCGTAGCCGACGCCACGGAGGATCTCGGCCGCCGTATCAGCGTGAAAGGCGGCCAGGTCGGTGCGCCACTGCCGGTAGCCGGCGCGGCCCTCCGGGTAGTCGCCGCGGGGGATGGTCCAGCGCCGGATGTGCTGGCAACGGGCGGCGAGCCGGACGGTCTCGGGAGCATCGGGGGCGAACCGGTGGAGCGCGGCCGTCATGCGATTGGCGTAGACGAGCTCCTTGGGCTGCGGAACGCCGCCGTCCACCTCCGTGTTGGGATCTTCCGCGTTGGCGGCGTCGAAGCCGAGAATCGCGTCCCGGAAGCGGGTGGAGGTGTCGGAGAGAAGCACCATAGTCGCCGAGAATACCAGTGCCGACCTGGAGGCCGGCGCACCAGCTTGCGCACCGGCCGGGGCGCTGGAGGCCGGCGGTCACTCACAGGTCATTCCTCAACGCACCATGTCCAGCTAGAACGGCGCTATACTTTGCAATTATCGCGGATTTTCCGCGATAATGGGCCTGTGTACACCCTTGTAGGCACGCCTCCGCCAACGAACGCACTGCTGTCCTTCTCCATTCGGAATGTACGTTCCTACTGGGAAGAGGCAACACTGTCGCTGATCGGCACCAGGCTGTCGGATGCGGAAGTTGTCAGGGGCTTGCAGGTCGCCGGCATCCAGGGGCCAGCAAACGTGCTGCCCACGGCAGGCCTCTTCGGAGCGAACGCATCGGGAAAGTCGGCGTTCCTGCGGGCGATGGCGGACATGCGCGCGGTCGTGCTGAGTTCGTTCCGCAAAGGGGATCAGGAAACCAAGCTCCCTCGCCAGCCGTTTCTCCTTCACGACCACGGCGCCGAACAGCCATCCCGGTTCGAGATCGACCTGATTCTCCACGGAGTGCGCTGGCAGTACGGCTTCGAAATCGACGACCAGTCTGTTCGCGACGAGTACGCCTACTACTATCCGAAAGGGCGCCAGGCGCTGGTCTTTCGTAGAGAACGCGATGATCGGACGCCGAGCTTCGGTCCCGCCTTTCGCTCGTCCGGCCGCGTGCTTGCACGCCTCGTGCGCAGGAACGCGCTGCTATTGTCAGTCGTCGGCGCTGTCGCGGATGGCCCGGTAAACGCCCGTTCAAGCGTCACCACCCTGATCGGCCCCCTATTCGACTGGTTTCGCGACAATCTTCGGCTAATGGCGCCCGACAATCGGGGCGCGGGCATAGCCAAGACAGCCGAGCTCCTCCCGCATCCTAAGGCGCGCGGAGCGATTGTCCCCCTGCTGCAAGCCGCCGACCTGGGCATCAAGGACATCGAGCGAATCGTTATCGACGCGGAAGCCGCCGAAAAGTGGCAGCGAGCGCTTCGCGGTCTCGATGGACTCGAAGAAGAGCCGGCTGGTGCGCAGGATGAGTACTTCTTGCGCAGCAACCTCCTGCGTCTGAGCCACGCGGGAACGGAGGGCGCTGTTTCCGTTGATCCGGAGCACGAATCTCAAGGAACACTGGCATGGGTTAGCCTGCTCGGACCGCTGCTAGAGACAATACGTAGAGGATCCGTGCTTCTGTTAGACGAGCTCGACTCGAGCTTGCACCCCCATCTCGTACGACGGTTCATCCGGCTCTTCCACGACCCCAAGACCAACCCGTGGTGCGCGCAACTTGTCTTCAACGCCCACGATCCGACAATCCTCGGCGACAGCAGCCAGCGCACCCTGGGCCGAGACCAGATATGGCTCACCGAGAAGAACGTCGACGGCGGAACGACGCTCTATTCGCTGGCGGAGTTTCAGCCGAAGCGAGACGAAGCGCTCGGAAAACGCTACCTTCAGGGGCGCTACGGAGCCGTTCCCGTCCTGGACCCGGCAGAGTTCCAACTGCTTGCCGACGCGGACGGTTCATGACAAGACCTTCCGGCCGGTACCCGCGTCGGCGCCACGTGAAGCGCGAAACGCGTCGCGTCTTTCGTATCCTCACCGAGGGTGAGGTAACGGAGCCCCGCTATCTCACCGAGTGGGCTCGTCTCAACCGACACAAGGTCTTCGTTGAGATTACAGACCGCGGCATGACTCCCGATGCGCTCGTCCGGCGGGCGCAAGAGCACGCGCGAGCTGGACGCCCAAGACGAAGAGACCCCGCCTTCGACGAGATCTGGTGCGTGTTCGACGTCGACCAGCACCCGAACGTTCCGCAGGCAGTGCACAATGCCGGGCAAAGCGGTATCGAAGTCGCAGTCTCCAACCCGTGCATTGAACTCTGGCTCGTGCTGCACGCTCGTCACCAGACCGCCTGGATCAGCCGTCGTGATATCCAGCAACGTTCTCATGAGCTGGGCCTGACGAGTGGCAAGAGGATTCCCGAAACCGCGTGGATGACCCTCATCGACGACTTCGAAACGGCGAAGCACCGTGCACGGGAACTCGACGCGCGTCACGAAGGCAACGGTTCTCCGCGTCGAACAAACCCCAGCACGGACGTGTGGCGGCTGGTAGATCGACTCCGGTACGGACTCGACACCGCGCCCGTCCCGTGACGTTTCCCCACACCGTAGTAACTGCTCCACACTCGCCGGAGTTGGCAAGCTCCCCGTCGAACGCCGTGCGGTTCTCCACCTCGCGAGAGCGCCATAGTCGCCGAGAAGACCACTGCCGGCCTGGAGGCTGGCGCACCGGCCCGCGCACCGCCCGAGGGCACTGGCCAGCGCGCGACGAGTCCGCGCTACTCCTCGGCGCTGATATAGCCCTGACGTTCCAAGTGCAGGATGATGCGCTGGGCCGCCTCGTCCGGGGTCAGCCTGGTCGTGTCGATGGTCACCTCGGCGTCCGCGGGCGCCTCGTAGGGATCGGAGATCCCGGTGAACTCCTTGATGATGCCGGCCCGCGCCTTGGCGTAGAGGCCCTTGCGGTCGCGCTGCTCGCACACCTCGAGCGGCGTGTCGACATGGACGAGGGCGAAGCCCCCAAGCGGTTCGATCATCCGCCGGACGTCCTTCCGCACCGCATCGTAGGGGGCGATCGGGGCGCAGACGGCGATGCCCCCGTTCTTCGTGATCTCGGAGGCGACGTAGCCGATGCGCCGGATGTTGATGTCGCGGTGCTCCTTCGAGAAGCCCAGCTCGCTCGACAGGTTCTTCCGGACCAGGTCGCCGTCGAGCAGCGTTACCGGCCGCCCGCCGAACTCCAGGAACTTCACCAGGAGTGCGTTCGCGATGGTCGACTTGCCGGAACCCGATAGTCCCGTGAAGAAGACGGTGAAGCCCTGCCGGCCGCGCGGCGGATGGCTCCGGCGCAACTCTTCCGCGACGTCCGGGAAGGTGAACCAGCTCGGGATGTCGCGTCCCTCGGCGAGTCGCTCGCGCAGTTCGGTGCCGGAAATGTTGAGCGTGCGCCGTCCCTCCTCCACTTCGTCGATCGGGAGGTAGGTGTCGGCGTCCTGAACGTAGACCATCAGCTTGAACGGCACCATCGTGACGCCCAGTTCCGCCTCGTGCGTACGGAGCAGCTCCTGCGCGTCGTACGGCCCGTAGAACGGGTTGCCGGCGGAATCGCTGCCCGGACCGGCATGGTCGCGGCCGACGATCAGGTGGGTGCAGCCGTGGTTCTTCCGGATGATGGCGTGCCACACCGCCTCGCGGGGCCCGCCCATCCGCATCGCGAGGGGCAGCAGGGACAACTGCGCCGTGTTCGACGGATAGCGGTGCAGCAGCGCCTGGTAGCAGCGCACGCGCGTGTAGTGATCCACGTCGCCCGGCTTGGTCATGCCTACCACCGGGTGAATCAGCAGGTCGGCGCCCACCTCCTTCGCGGCGCGCAGGGTCAGCTCCTGGTGCGCCCGGTGCATCGGGTTGCGTGTCTGGAAGGCGACTACCTTCGTCCAGCCCAGCTTTGCGAACTGCGCCCGGAGCTCGGCCGGCGTGTGACGGATCTGCCGGTAGTCGTAGTGGGTTACCGGCTGCACCACGGTGACGCGCCCGCCGACGTAGCAGGGATGGGTCCGGTCGAGCAGGTGGGCGACCCCCGGGTGCTCGGGGTTGTCGGTGCCGAAGACCGCCACCGCCTCGGCGGCGCGGTCCGGCTGCCAGATGTCCTCGACGTCGACCACGGCGAGCATCACCCCTTCCGGATCGCGGAGGGCGAGCCTGGACCCGGGCGTGAGCGAGCCGGCGAGGTCCTCCGACACGTCGAGCGTGATCGGAATCGGCCAGAGCGTGCCGTCGGCGAGGCGCATCTCCGCGCAGACGCGGTCGTAGTCCGGCTGCGTCATGAAGCCCGTCAACGGAGAGAAAGCGCCGGTGCCCAGCAGCTCGAGGTCGCAGAGCTGGCGTTCCGTGAGGTCGTGCGAAGGCCAGTCGCGGGAGGCTTCCTTCAGGCCGGCACCGTCGGCATCGGTGGCGAAGAGATCGACGAGTTTCCCTCCATGAGGGGTAATCAGGTGGTCCTGCACGATCGTGGTTGCTCCTTGTCTGGCGGTCGGGGTCGTCTCGAACCGGAAACTCTAGCATGCGGAAGGACGCAGTCCCGGAAAGGGCGTGCGATTGCGCTCGCGCGGTGGAGGGTCTATCGTTGATCGTTCGCCGCCTCGGGCGGCGGTTCGTTGGCGCGTCGCGCGTGTGACGCCAAGGCTTGGGAGGATCTCATGAGTGTCCGTAATCTGGTCGTGTGGGTGGCGTCGGCTGCGGTCGTGGCGGGGCTGGCGCCGGCGGCGTTCGGGCAGGACAACTACACGGCGCCTCGCAACGCATTGGGGCAGCCGGACCTGTCGGGCATCTGGGCGAACAACAGCGCGACGCCCATGGAGCGCCCGGAGCAGTTGGGTGAGAAGGCGACGCTGACCGACGAGGAGCTGGCCGAGCTGACCCAGCGGATCGACGAGTTCCGCGACGCCGAGCAGGCCGGCGACCTGTTGGGCGACCGGCTCATTCAGCAGGCCCTCGGCAACTCCGAGTTCCAGGACTTCGATGTCATCACCGGGAACTACAACGCCTTCTGGCTGGTGGAGCGCCAGCTCGACAATCGCACCTCACTTGTCATCGATCCGCCGAACGGCCGCATTCCGGCGATGACCGACGCGGCCCAGGCCCGCGCCGCGGAGCGCAGCGCCTACCGGGCGGAACATCCGTCCGACGGCCCGGAAGATCGCACGCTGGGCGACCGCTGCCTCCACTTCCAGGCGCCGAACATGGGTTCGGGCTACAACAGCTACTTCCAGTTGCTTCAGACGCCGACCCACGTGGCGATCTTCCAGGAAATGGGGCATTTCAGCCGGCTGATCCCGATCGAAGACCGGCCCCATGTCGACGAGGACGTTCGGCTCTGGGCGGGCGACGCACGCGGCCGCTGGGAGGGCGACACGCTAGTGGTCGAGACGCGGAACTACTCACCGAAGACCGGCTTCAGCGGCGCGTCGGAGAACCTCCACCTGGTGGAGCGCTTCACGCGGATCAGCCCCAGCATCCTGCGCCAGGAGGTCACCCTGAACGATCCTGACACCTGGACCCAGCCCTGGACGGTCGAGTTGCTGCATGAATCGACCATGGATCCGATCTTCGAGTACGCCTGCCACGAGGGGAACTACTCGATGCCGGGCATCCTGGCCGGCGCGCGGCTCGAGGAGCGGGAGGCCGCCGGGGGCGGCCAGTAGGAAGGACCGGCAACGGGCTGCTAGCGCCGCGGCCGCGCGCGCCAGAGGGCGGCGGCCACGCTCCCGACCAGGGAGTGAAGGACCGCGGAGATGGCGCTGGGGACGGCGGTAAGGGGGTTGGCGAAGTTCTGTTGCGCCAGCACGACGCCGAGTCCCGAATTCTGCATCCCGACTTCGATGGCGGCCGTCCGGGCCGCCTGTTCCTTCCTCAGCCAGAGGCGGCCCGCGACGTAGCCGAGGACGAAGCCGCCGGCATGCAGCGCGAGGACGGCCAGGAGCAGGCGCAGGCCGGCATCGATCACCTGCTCGCGGTTGCCGGCGATCACTGAGCCGGCGATCAGGATGATCGCGAGGACGGCGACGAGCGGGGCGACCGGCAGGACGCGATCGCAGGCGCGCGGGAAGCGGGCCTTCAGCAGCGCGCCGGCCGCGACGGGGAGGATCACCACCTGCACGGTGTCGGTCAGCAGGCCGATGACGGGCACGTCGATCCGGTTGCCGGCAAGCAGCGCGGTGAGGGCCGGGGTGGCGAGCGCGGCCAGCAGCGTCGAGGCGGTGGTCATCGTGACGGAGAGGGCGACGTCGGCCCGGGCGATGAACGCGATGACGTTCGACGCGGTGCCGCCCGGGCAGCAGCTCACCAGGATCAGGCCGACCGCGAAGGGCGCCGGAAGTCCGAAGACCAGGCCGAGGGTCAGGCCGAGGAGCGGCATGAGCGTATATTGGAGCGCGACGCCCGGCAGGACGTTCGCGCGTTCGCGCACGATGCGGCGGAAATCCTCGAAGCCGACGGTCATCCCCATGCTCAGCATGATCAGGCCGAGTCCCAGAGGGATCAGCGGGCCGCTGAACCAGGTGAACGACGCGGGACGCCAGAGGGCGAGCGCGCTGGCGAGGATGAGCCAGAGAGGGAAGGCGTTGGTGGCGGTCGCGAGCAGGCCCAATGCCGGGGATTGTATGTGCGCGGCGCACGCGCGGTAAGCGCGGGGAGGCGGTGAACGGGTGATGGGGTTTCAGGCAGACCTGTTGAACGGGAAGGCGGCGCTGGTGACCGGCGGCGGGTCCGGCATCTGCCGCGGCATGGCGCTGGCGCTGGCCGCGCATGGTTGCGACGTGGCGGTGACCGGGCGGCGCGCGGAACCGCTGGAGGCGGCGCGGGGCGAGATCGAAGCGCTCGGCGCGCGCGGATTCGCGGCGGCGGGCGACGTGCGGGACCCCGCCGCGGCCGAGGCGGCGGTGACGTCCACCGTCGAGGCGTTCGGACGCCTCGACATCCTCGTGAACGGGGCGGCCGGCAACTTCCTCTGCCTCGCGGAGAACCTCTCGCCGAACGGGTTCGGCGCGGTGGTGGACATCGACCTGAAGGGGACGTTTCACATGTGCCGGGCCGCCCTGCCGCACCTGAAGGCGCAGCGGGGCAGCGTGCTGAACATCAGCGCGACGCTGCACTATCTCGGCACGGCGGCGCAGTTGCACGTCTCAGCGGCGAAGGCGGGAGTCGATGCGTTGACCCGCGTGCTGGCGGTGGAGTGGGGCCCCTACGGAATCCGCGTGAACGGGATCGCGCCGGGGCCCATTGCCGACACCGAGGGCGTGAAGCGCCTGCTGGTCGGCGAGGCCAAGACGCGGACCGTCGGCACGACGCCCTTGCGGCGGCTGGGCGCTATCGATGACGTATCGCACGCGGCGTTGTATCTCTGCTCGGATCTGGCGTCGTTCGTGACGGGGGTGACGCTGGTGGTGGATGGGGGATTGTGGCTGGCGTCGAGCCGGATGAGCGAGGCGTGGGACGCTTCGCTGGCGGCGGCGGAACGGGCATCGTCCTAGCGGACGGCCGGGGAGTGAACTGATGAGTGATCTGGCGAAGCAGGAGTGCATTCCGTGCAAGGGCGGCGTGCCGCCGCTGGCCGGCGCGGAGCTGGCGGGATTTCAGGAGCGGCTGGGCGGCGACTGGAACGTCGTCGAGGGGCACCACTTGGAGAAGGTGTACAAGTTCGACGACTTCCGGCAGGCGCTCGATTTCACCGTGAAGGTAGGGGAGATGGCCGAGCAGCAGGACCATCATCCCGACATCTATCTGGCGTGGGGACGGGTGAAGGTCATCATCTGGACGCACAAGATCGACGGGTTGACGGAGAGCGACTTCGTCTTCGCCGCGAAGGCGGACGCGCTGCTCTAGGGTGCGCCGGCGTCCACGCATTGGTGCGCCGGCGTCCTCGCCGGCAATAGATGCCGGCCTGGAGGCCGGCGCACCGACCGGCGTACCGACCGGCGCACCGACCGGCGTCCCGGTCAGTCGTCCCACGAGACGGGATCGCCCAGCGTGATCGTGCCGTCGTCCAGGCTCTCGGCGTAAGCGCCGCCGGCCCAGGCCGGGCGCATGACCGACCGCAACCCGGGGGCGGCTTCGTCCATCCGCTCGCACGGGCGGGTTTCGCCGTTGATGCGCAGGCGGCACGACCCGATGCGCAGGATGCGGCCACGGGCGCCTTCGAGCCGGATGCCGGAGACGAGGAGGTTGGCGCGGCGGACGGCGGGATCGACGTCATCCGCCATCCCCTCGCTCACCCGATCCCACTCACCGCGCGAGATGAGCGTCACCTGCCGCTTGCCGCCCTGATCCGCATTCCCGACGAGCCCCTGCCCCGCGCGCAGCTCAGCCTGCCGCACCGGGTCCATCGGCCCGCGCCGGAACCGCTTGATCCAGACCTGTTCGAGCCGCCCCGCGTCCGTTCCGGCCGCCGCCTTCGTTTCTGCCATCTTCATCCGTCTCCGCGCTGCCTCCGGCGCGGGTTTCGCCCCCTGTCGCTAGTGTAAGATCCCCGCTCGATGAGTGCACCGATTATCGATAGCGACACGCGTTCCGCCACACCGCGCGAGGCGCTCGACGCCTGGGTGCGCGAAGTCGTCGAGTGGCATTTCGACCCCGCGACGGGGAGCCCCTTCTGGCTCGACTGGGCCGGCCGGGCGGGATGGGATCCGCGCGGCGAAGTGCACGGTTTCGACGACCTGAAGAAGTTCGGCCACTTCGAGGACGAATGGCTCCGCGGCGGCCCCGTACGCCGCTGGGTGCCGAAGGCGTTCGCCGACCGCCCGATCTACGTGTTCGAGACCGGCGGCACGACCGGCATTCCGAAGAGCCGGATCGCCATCGACGATTTCCGGACCGACTACGAGCTCTTCTCGGAGACGCTCCCCGACGAGTGCTTCCCGAAGGGGTCCAATTGGCTGATGCTGGGGCCGAGCGGCCCGCGCCGGCTCCGCCTCGCCGTCGAGCATCTTGCGCAGTACCGCGGCGGCATCTGCTTCTGCGTCGATCTCGATCCCCGCTGGGTGATCAAGCTGATCAAGAAGGGATGGATGGACCACCTGAAGGCGTACCAGGCGCACGTCATCGATCAGGCCCTGACGGTGCTGTCCGCCGGCCACGACATCAAGTGCCTCTTCTCCACCCCGAAGCTCATCGAGGCCCTTGCCACCCGCCTCGAGGACGAGGGATCGAGCATCCGGGAGACCGGCATTACGGGCATCTTTGCGGGCGGGACGGAGTTCACGCCGCAGTGGAACCGTTTCGCGCACGAGGAACTGCTCGACGGGGTCTACATGACTCCCACGTACGGCAACACGCTGATGGGGCTTGCCGGCTCGCCGCCGAGCGGAGCGGAAGAGGGTTACAAGATCACGTACTACGCGCCACAGCCGCGCGCCGTCCTGCAGGTGGTGGATCCGGACGACGCCGACCGTGTGGTGGGCTACGGCGAGACCGGCCGGGTGATGTTGACGACGTTGACGAAGGAGTTCTTCGTCCCCCGTTTCCTCGAGCGGGACGAAGGAGAACGCGAGCCGCCCTGCGATCAGTATCCGTGGGACGGCGTGAGCGGCGTGCGCCCGTTCAGCGCCCTCGCGTCGTCGACCACGGTCGGCGTCTACTGACGGGGTCAGGTATCATGAGGGGGCCGCCCCGCGCGGCCCTGGCGGGCAATCAGCGATCGAGCGTAACGACGGACGGACCAACGCCGTCCATTGCAAGGAGCGAGACCCAGAATGCGAACTGAACTGCTGAACCGGAACCTGCTGATCACGCTGGCGATCTTCGCCCTGGCCGCGGCCGGGTGCGGCGGCGGTGGTGAGATGGCTCCCGAAGAGCCAATGGAGATGGAGGCCGAAGAGCCCGCCGCGGACGCCGCTCCCAGCGGACCGCCGCGCGTCTTCTTCGTGGCCCCGCTCGACGGCGAGGCGATGTCCAGCGACCACGACGTCGAGATCGAGATGGGCGCGGAGAACTATCCCATCTCGGCCATTCCGGAGGGCTTCGACCCGGAGAACGACACGCCGCGCCCCGGTATGGGCCACTACCACGTCGGTCTGAACACCGGCTGCCTGCCGGTCGGCGAGGTGATCCCGCAGGGCCAGGGCTGGCAGCACTTCGGGGATGGCTCCAACGCCTACACACTGCAGGTGGAGCCGGGGACCTACGAACTGACGGTCCAGATCGGCGACGACCTCCACGTGACCCAGGAAGGGCTCTGCGAAACCATCAGCATCGAGGTGGCCGACGGCATCTAGCCGTCCGCAGCCGTCGAAACACGCCGTGATTCATTTCCCCGCGCTCCGGTGGGGCGAGCCCTACCGGAGCCTTGAGGTCGACAAGGTCGTTCACTTCGACACCGGCGAGCCGGTGGCGGAGGTGAGTCAGGCCAACCCGGGCATCGTCGCGCGCGATCTGCGCAAGGCGGAGCGTGCGCGCGCCGCCCTCCGCGACGTGCCGCCGGACGAGCTGGTCGCCATGGTCAAGAAGGGCGCCGAGCTCTTCTCGTCGGCCGAGCTGCCGCTTGGCGACGGGACGCAGACGCCCGACGACTTCGTGCGGCAACAGTCGGCGACGACCGGCCTCCCCGAGCACATGTGCCGCATGAACATGGAGAAGCTGCGGTACGTGCTCGACCACATCGACGACATCCTGGCGTCGCTCACGCGGCGGCTCGACCCGGGCATCCTCGCCCGCGGCTTCGGCGAGGAGGATGGCGTGATGCGGAGCTACCAGGCGACCACGCCGGTGCTCGGCATGGTTCTGCCGTCGAACTCGCCCGGCGTGCACAGCCTCTGGCTGCCGATCATCCCGCTGCAGATCGGGCTGGTGCTGAAGCCGGGGCCGCAGGAGCCCTGGACGCCGTGGCGGATGACGCAGGCGTTCTTCGAGGCGGGCGTGCCGAAGGAGTCGGTCGCGCTCTATCCGGGGCTGGGCGACGTCGGGGCGGCGGTGCTGAACAACTGCTCGCGCAGTCTCATCTTCGGCGGCACGGCGACGGTGGAGCAGTACGCCGGGAATCCCGGCGTCCAGGTGCATGGTCCCGGCTTCTCGAAGATCCTGCTCGGCGACGACGAGGCGGACAACTGGGAGCAGCATCTCGACCTGATGGTCGACAGCGTGCTGATCAACAGCGGCCGGAGCTGCATCAACTGTTCGGGAATCTGGACGCCGCGGCACGGGCGGGCCATCGCGCAGGCTCTGGCGGAGCGGCTGGGGCCCATCGCGCCCCTGCCTCCGGAGGATCCGGACGCGGCCCTTGCCGCATTCACGGTGCCGGGCCAGGGGCCGGCGATTACGGCCGACATCGACAACGCGCTGAACGAGGAGGGGGTCGAGGAGACGACCGCGGCCCACCACCCGGACGGCCGGCTCGTGCAGCGCGAGCGGTGCGACTACCTACGCCCGACCGTCGTCTACTGCGCGTCGCCCGATGTGGCGATGGCGAAGAAGGAATACATGTTCCCGTTCGTCACGGTGGTCGAGTGCCCGCAGGCGAAGATGATCCGGTCGATCGGCCCGACGCTGGTGGCGACCGCCCTCACCGCGGATACCGCGTTCGAGCAGGATCTGCTGGACGCGCGGAACATCGACCGGCTGAACCTGGGGCCGATTCCGACCATCAGGCTGAACTGGCTGCAGCCGCACGAAGGCAACATCGTCGACTTCCTCTTCCGTCCGCGTGCGCTGCAGAAGGCGTCATAGGGCCTACTAAGGGCGGGGGGCGCGCGTGCTGGACGTCCGGAACGTTTCCAAAGCGTACCCTACCGCCCGCGGTCCGCTGCCGATCCTGACCGACGTTTCGTTCTCGCTCGGGCGCGGTGACGCCGCGTCCATCGTCGGGCCGTCGGGAAGCGGGAAGAGCACGCTTCTCTACATCGTCGGAGCGCTGGAGCCGCCGTCGAGCGGCAACGTGACGCTCGAAGACACCGACCCGTTCACGCTGAACGACGTCGAGCTCTCCGCGTTCCGAAACTCGAAGGTGGGTTTCGTCTTCCAGGATCACCTGCTGTTGCCGCAGTGCACGGTGCTGGAGAACGTTCTGGTGCCGACGCTGGTGAGCGAGCCGGACGCGGCGGTGCTCGAGCGGGCGGAAGGGCTGCTGAAGGAGGTCGGCCTGGCCGACCGCATGGATCACCGCCCGGCCGAGCTGTCGGGCGGCGAACGGCAGCGCGTGGCGCTGGCGCGGGCGCTGATTCAGGAGCCTCCGCTCGTTCTGTGCGACGAGCCGACCGGCAATCTCGACCGTGATTCGGCCGCAACGGTCGCCGACCTGCTGTTCGAGTTGCACCGACAGCAGGACAGTGTGCTGCTGATCGTGACCCACAACCCGGATCTGGCGGCGCGGTGCGCGATCCGCTACCGCCTGGACAGTCAGCGGCTGACGCCCGCGGGCGGATAGCGCCGCTAACGGAGCATTCCATGGTGGTCCGCGCGCTCGTTCGACGCAATCTCGGCCACTACTGGCGCACCAATCTGGCCGTCGTGGGCGGCGTCGCCGTCGCCGTCGCCGTCCTCGCCGGCGCGCTGCTGGTCGGCACGTCGGTCCGATCCAGCCTGCGGGCCCTGGCCCTGGAACGGCTCGGCGCCATCGACCGCGTCGTAACCACCGGCCGCTTCGTCAGTGAAGAGACCGCCGGCGCGCTGCTTGCGGCGGACGGCGTGGCCGCCCACTTCCCGTCGGTCGTTCCGATGGTTGCCGTCGAGGGCTTCGTCACCCACCAGGCGAGCGGCCGCCGCGCGTCGGGCGTCCAGGTATACGGGGTAGACGACCGCTTCTGGACGTTCCATGACCGCGACCCCGGCGGCCTGGCCCTCGACCGCAACGGAGCGTTCGTCAGCGACGGGCTCGCCGGCGAGCTGGGGGTCGCGCTCGAGGACGCGCTCCTCGTCCGTGTCGAGAAGCCCTCGGCGGTGCCGATCAGTTCGCTCCACGGCCGCCGCGACGACGTGGGCCGGACCCTCCGCCTCGGCGTCACGCGCGTTCTCGCCGCGGCCGACCTCGGGGAGTTCTCGTTCCGTCCCGCGCAGGGCTTGGCCCGCTCGGTATTCGTGCCGCTTTCGCGGCTGCAGGAGGAGCTGGAGACGGAGGGGCGGGTCAATACCCTGCTCCTGGGAGGCGTTTCGGCCACGGCGGCGGCTGACGATGGCGGCGACGCCGTGCGCCAGGAGATCGCCGAGGCCGCGGTCCGGGCCACCGCGACCCTCGCCGATCTGGGCCTGCGGGTCCGCGCCCTCCCGGAACAGGGAACGGTTGCCGTCGAATCGGACGCCGGCCTGCTGACCGACGCGACCGTCGAGGCGGTCGAGAGCGTTGCCGCCGCACGGGGTCTCGCGGCGGAGCCGATCCTGTCGTACCTCGCGAACGAGCTGCGGGTCGGCGACCGCATCACCCCGTACTCCGTAGTCACGGCCCGCGACCTCGCCCGTCTCGACGCCCCGGCCCCCGCCGACGGCGCTGCGACGGAACCGCCGCCGGTGATCCTCAATCAGTGGGCGGCGGACGATCTCGACGCAGGCCCCGGTGACAGCCTTTCCATCGAGTACTACGTCTGGGAGGACGAGGGCGCTCTCACAACGCACGAAGCCGAGCTGCGTGTCGCCGGCGTCGTCCCCATCGAGGGCGCCGCCGCGGATCCCGACCTGACGCCCGACTACCCCGGCATCACGGAGGCGACCGACGTCATCGACTGGGATCCCCCTTTTCCGGTCGATCTCGGATTGATCCGCCCCGCCGACGAGACCTACTGGGACGACTACCGCACCACGCCGAAGGCGTTCATCCCGCTGTCGGCGGGGCAGCAGTTGTGGGCATCGCGCTGGGGCCAGGTCACGTCGGTCCGCCTGACGCCGGCGGACGGCGGCGCGGCGGGTCTCGACGCCGCCGCCTCGGAGGTGGAGGACGCGCTCCGGGCCGGACTCGACCCGCTTGCGCTTGGCCTCGTCGTCTACCCGGCGCGGACGCTGGCCCTCGAGGCTTCCGCCGGGGCGACCGACTTCGGCCTCTACTTCATCTACTTCAGCTTCTTCCTGGTGGTGTCGGCCCTGCTGCTCGCCAGCCTCTTCTTCCGCCTCGGGGTCGAGCAGCGCCTTCGCGAGCTCGGCCTGCTGCGCGCCACCGGCTGGACGCCGCGCGCCATCCGGGGCCTCTTTCTGAGCGAAGCGCTCGTGCTGTCGGCGGCCGGCAGCGCCATCGGCGTCGCCGGGGCGGTTGCCTACGCCTGGCTGATCATGCTTGGGTTCCGGACCCTCTGGATCGACGCGGTCGGCACGACGCGCCTCGCCCTGGACCCGTCGCCGGCCACGCTGGCGGCGGGGGCGGCGGGCGGGATCCTGGCCGCGCTCCTGTCGATCGCGTGGACGCTTCGCGCCCTCTCGCCGG